>SBBL01000080.1 GCA_005239745.1 Candidatus Troglogloeales bacterium
CCACAGGCGAGGCAGGCTCCCACCGCACGGAAGGCTTTGCCTGGGCAAACTCCACGGCTGTCTTCTGTGGCCCGGAAGAATTATTCGACTCGCCCTGCGGACGGGACGCCGACAAACCAACCTCTGATCCGGAGGCCGTATTAGACCGATGAGTGACACTACCCCCCTGCCCGCGGGGGGCGTCTTGCACCCCATCTCCTTCAGAAATGCCGTAGAAGTGGCGCATTGAGACGCTCTGCACCAGCGGCATTGCACTCGCCATTAGCGCAGCAAGCGCGCTCTCAATAGCAAGCTCACCCTCCGCTTCGCGCACTGCAGATACGATGCCCGCGCCCCGCGGAGAAACCGAGCGCTCTTCCCGCTCCGAAAAGCCACCCCCATCACTCCGAGCTTTAATGGTATTCGTGGGCCGATCTAGCTGGTCTAATTGATGGTTGGCTGCCGCCCACACAGTGCCAAACGCGTCGCCCGCAACTTCAGCAGCAGACGCCGCAAGAGGCGACAGGTCCCTCGCTACCTCCCCAACCCCTAGAACATGCTGTCCAATCATCAAAAACTCACACTAAGCCCATGAGCGCACCCGCACCTGATTAAGCAAAACATATACCGTTTTCTGTTGGCCATGTTAAGCCATAGATTGCGGCCATTATTGCACTGTTGCAATAAATTGCAACCGCCCCGTTTTAAGCAATGCCATAACATTGTGCCGAGTAAGTGGAAATTTATGCCTGTATCACCCTTGTTTTGTACGGCGTGACCTCATGATAGATGCCATTAGGGCGCCTCTAAAAATCTACTGCGCGACCCAATTGCTGCGTTGCGCGGTGCTCGGAATCCTCATGTACACTGCGTACATTGCGGTCCCTGCGCGCAGTAGCGCCTTGCACTTGGGCCGCTCGTGACGGTTTTTAGAGGTGCCCATTAACGCTTTACCCTTGCCTGAATAAATACTTTCATTTTTTTCAGAAGCGTTGCTTCAATCTGTCGGACACGCTCCTTAGAGATACGGTATTTTCTCCCCAAAGCGTCGAGGGTGGTTGGAGATTCAGACAGAATGCGTGCCTGTAATATCCCTCTCTCACGTGAAGACAAGGTTTGTGAAAAAGCCATCAATTGAGCGCGAAGTTGTTCCTTCCACTCTATCTCTTCCAATCTCTCGTCAACCGGCTGTTGCAAAGAGGGCAGGGTACTTAAGAGAGGTTCCTCTGATTCATAACCTACGGGGGCATCGAGTGACATCTCGGCGATCCCCAGCCGTTTATCCATTTCAATAACGTCTTGCTCCCGAACGTTCAATCGGTTGGCCAATAGTTTGGGGGTCGCCTCGTATCCAAGCCGTATCAGCCGATCGCGTTCCTTGGAGAGCTGGAAAAAGAGCTTGCGCTGAACTTCGGTGGTTCCAATCTTGACCAGTCTCCAATTCTCAAGGAGATATTTCAGAATATAGGCCCGGATCCACCATGTGACGTAGGTAGAGAGGCGCACGGCACGGGCAGGGTCAAATCGCTTAACTCCCTGTAAGAGGCCCACGTTCCCTTCTTGAATCAAATCCATTAAGGGGAAGGGAGAGCTTCGGTACTCCATGGCAATGGAGACAACCAGACGTAAGTGGGAGAGGACAAGCGTGGAAATGGCATCCATGTCCCCTTCCTCTTTAAGAAGGGCAAGGCGCTTTTCTTCCTCAAGGGTGAGATAGGGGTATTTTCTCACCTCGGCGAGATAACGCGAAAGCGGATCGTACGGCACCAAATCCCGATCGGCGGATACGAACACGTCAGTGGCCTCTTCCGTCGGGTCCGTTGTTTCTATCGGGTCTACCGTCTCAAGTAGTGGGTCTAGACCTTCCACGCGTTTTACTCAATAAATAAAAGGTAGTATCTGCCATCGCGATGCACAATAGGCGGCATGGGTATCACCCCATTGGGCCCGTAGTTTTGACGTTTCATCCTTTATCCTGATGAGTACGAGTGGGATTGCAACCCCAACAACAATAGCAAGACCCAGTAGAGATCGGAAGGCAAGGGATAGACCGATCAGGAGGATCAATCCGCCGGTATACTCCGGGTGTTGAATAAACCTGTACGGGCCGGTTTGGGTAAGACAAGCAGTGGTATCAGGATGGGTGCGGATCATGATGGCGGTAAGTCGCAAAAACCCACCCAGCACAAAAAGGGATAGTCCTGCATATCGGACGGTGTTTTGGTCGCTTAGAACGAAAAAACCGTGGGTGTCGGAGAAGGCAAGAAGCCATAATGCAGAAGCCCACAGCAAACCGAATACAAATATTTTCACACGGCGCGCCCAAAACGATGCCGTAAGGAGTTGCGGCGCAGAGCTACCTGCCTGCAAAGACGGTGCGACGACGGGGGTGGTACGCAACATAACGGCCGACACAATACCGCCACCGAGCCAAACGGCCAGTGTCGCAACCCTTACCGGGTGGAGAAAAAATGCTTTCCCGCCTCCGGAGACTAGGACAAAACCCGTTGCGCTATAGAGGACCACTCCCCGTAAAACGAACCCCCATACACGTAAGGGGGTGCGCCCAGAGAGATTCGAACTCCCGGCCTCTTGATTCGTAGTCAAGCGCTCTATCCAACTGAGCTATGGGCGCAGTAACACCGAGGTCCTGGATTATAGGGGATCACACATCGCACCCAAAAAAGCTTGCTTTTTGGCCCCCTAGAAAGTCTTAGGGGTATCTCGTAGAGACGGGTGCCCTCAAACGAGTCTACTCAAACCGGTTGGCCCAGATGCCGTTCCGTACCCCGTTATTCTGCACCCACACGGCAATGGCGTTGCCGGAAGGATCAACGGCAATCTGGGGGGAATCGGCGCCTCCCGGGCCCATTCCAATGAGCTCGGCCGTCCCCCACGCGCCGGTCGTTGCATTAAACCGATTGGCCCAAACGTTGCCGACTCCTTCTACCCACACGGCGATGGCGTTGCCGAAGGTATCAACGGCAACCTGGGGGGAACCGGCGCCTCCCGCGCCCGTTTCAATAAGCTCGGCCGTTCCCCACGTGCCGGTTTTTACATCATACCGGTTGGCCCAGATGCCGTCCCGTGTGCCATCATGCTGCTGCCACACGGCGATGGCGTTGCCGGAGGCATCAACGGCGACCCGGGGGTCACCGGCATCCCCCTTGCCCGTCTCAATGAGTTCGGCCGTTCCCCAAGCGCCGGTATTTACATCATACCGGCTAGCAAAGATGCCGTTGCCTATCTCGTCATTCTGCACCCACACGGCGATGGCATTGCCGGAAGGACCGACGGCAACCTGGGGGGAACCGGCATTCCCCGCGTTCGCTTCAATGAGTTCGGCCGTTCCCCAAGCGCCGGTGGTTGCGTTAAACTGATTGGCCCAGATGTTATCCCATGTGCCGTCATTCTGCACCCACACGGCGATGGCATTGCCGGAAGGATCAACGGCAATCTGGGGGTCGAAGGCATGTCCCGCGTCCGTTTCAACGGGCTTGGTCGTTCCCCAAGCGCCGGTTTTTACATCATACCGGTTAGCCCAGATGTTTTCCTGTATCCCATTATCCTGCTCCCACACGGCAATGGCGTTGCCGGAGGGATCAACGGCAACCCGGGGGTCACTGGCATTCCCCGCGCTTGCAACGAGCGCGGCTGTCTGCCAGCCGATGCCTGCTACATACCGATTGGCACAGATACTGTTTATTTCGTCATTCTGCACCCACACGGCGACAGCGTTTCCGGAAGAATCAACGGCAATCCGGGGGTAATAGGCATTCCCCCCCCCCATTTCAATGGACATGGCCTTTCCCCAACTCCTGACAGGAGCATCGGTAGAACCAGAAGTACCGATAAGGGCAGAAAGATTAGAAGAAGTATTAGAAGTATTAGTGGTGGCAGGGGCATCGGTAGCAGCAGAAGTAAGGGTAGTATTGGTAAGGGTAACAGTACAGACAGGAGCGATAGAACCCGTAGCCCCCGTAGGCCCTGGAATGGGGTCTAGTCTGCCAGGAACGGGTTGTAATGTGATAGATAACAAAACCGGTTCGCCGACTAAATCTGAAGTCGTCGTCCCTTGAAATAAAAGGACGTCAGCTTCACCAAATGCCTGTGCCATAAAAATACGCTGCAAACCACTAGGAACACGTAGCTTGACGATTATATCTCCAGGCCCAACCGGCACAGACTCGGTAATGGTATCCATGTCCGGGCCTTCCACAGAGACAACCACTTTTTTGACAGGAATGGCCTCCGGCTTGCCTGATGTAGCGGACGTCTTTTCCAATCCGGCAGACGTAGAAATTTCAAGCTTCAAAGAGACCTGTGCCGTCTCGGATGAGCTCGACTCATATCCACACCCAACCAGAACAAGAACGGCCATTAGATAAAAAATGCGCCGAAGCTCTCTCATCGCTAAAACCTCCTCTTCACACCCCCCTGCCCTTTCCTGCAAAGCGGGCGAGGGGGATCTATAGTATCAAGTTATGGGCACCTCTAAAAACCTACTGCGCGGTCCAACTGCTGCCCACCCCAAAACATTAAAACATTGTTTTGGGGGCCCCGGTGCGAGCTGCTGTGCTTAAGAATCCTCATGTACACTGCGTACATTGCGGTTCCTGTGCGCAGTAGCCCTTGCATTTCAAGCCGCCTCGTGACGGTTTTTAGAGGTGCCCTTATCAAGGAAACAGAACCCTAAGCTCTACCTCTGTTATATCTGAGACCGGCTCCTGGGCAATAGGAGGCGTCGCCAGGCCATCGTTCTCTTCGTAGAGGGTTCCCCTATTACTCCCTTCACCCGTGTTACCCACTCCCCCCCTACCACCGGTTCCAAGAACAGTTTGCCCCGTATCCTCAGAGGCCCCCGCTTCAGCGACATCCGGCTCATACGGAGGCTCGGTCTCCTCAATCATTTGCTCCACTTCCCTCTCCGAAAGTTCTTCGGGAAGGGCCACTCTATCGTCACCTCCCACTACCGTGACCTGATGGTCCATCACATGAACCGATTGCGACGGATCGTCTCTACTTTGAACCAAAACGTCCCCACTGATAGAGCCAACCAGCGTTCTGATCGTTCCGTCAGCCATTTCTAATATTCGAACGATAAAATGCGTGCCCCGAGCCGACGCCACGGCATTGTCCGTATGGACTTCAAAGGTAGACCCCACCCCTGAGAAAATCTTTCCCACAATGGCACGAACGGAGCCGCTAAAAAGATAGGCGGCCACATTCCGTTTCTTTTCGGATGGATCGAAAACGGCCTTGTCAATGGTAAGGCGCGATTTTTCTCCAAGACTTAAAACACTCTCATCCTTAAGTAAAACTTTTACCCGCGAGGCCGCGCCCGTAGTAATTTGATCCTGAAAGTAGACTTTAGCCCCGCTTTTTACCGCAACGGCTTGCCCCTTTCCCTCATGAATAACCTGCACCTGTCCTATCGCCGTCGTAACATCGCCCACCACCTGCGCCGCATGTAGCGGAGAAGCCGCCAAAACCAACAACAGAACCCCTAGCCATTTCAAAGGTCGCACGGTTAAAACCTCCCTATTAGATTAACAGAGGTAACGCCACGCCGATAGTCAAAAGATGAAAGATTGGAACCGTGGCGTGTGTGGGTGTATCTTACGGAAAGGTTAACCCCTTTTATCATCGGTGGGAACGCTATACCGGTCCATACGGTGTAGATTCTGTCCCGTCTGCGTTCTTGCGTGGCCGATACGGAGTTGGGATTCCGGTGGGCCCGATAGGTGTAATCAAACCCTATATCTCCAAGAAGATTAAATCGCATGGGGACCTCGGCCCCCGTAAAAAAGCGATGTCCCACATAGTCCCAATCGGCACCCCTGGTATCTTCAACGTCTGCAAAGTATTCCGCCCGAAACCGCCCCACAGGAAGCCCCAAACGTCCAGTGATGCCAATGGCGTGATTAGTCCCATCTCGCTCGGAATTGTTTGGGAATAGGTCCGTCCGGTAGAAGTCTTTCCACTGAAACTGATAGTTAAGTTGCGTCGCCCAGTTTGTACGACGCGCAAGGGCCAGTTGAGATTTCAACGAATGTCCGAAAAAATAAGTGTCGTGATCAACCGATGACAAATCAAGCGCGTAGTTCAACGCCCCACCGGGCCAACGCTTTGGAAAGGGAAGGCTTAGACTCAACTCGTGGCTTTGGGTATTGAACTTATCTAAAACGGTATGTATACTCTGATAAATGGAATAGCCCACGCTCGTGCCACTAGGCACCCACCCGTCAATGGTATACCTGCCGCGAAGGTAAAACATCATACGATGGTCGCCCTTTCGGCTGATGCCAGCCTCAGGGGCACTCCCCCGAGGCTCTAGTACCACATTGTCATCATGCTGATAACCTATGTTACTCAAAAGCGTAAACCGGCTTGTCCCGTTTTCCCGTTTCTTGATACGGTCAAGATGTTCCCCAGCAGATCTCCCAACGGGCGATGCCGCGTCCGCTGCGACCACCTTCTCAAACTCCGATCCCGCTTCGTCAAAAAGCCCCAGGCGGAAATAGGACAGGCCCGCATGGTAGCGGGCGTTGGTCGCAAGGGGCGGGTCCGTACCCTCCGCAAGTAATGCGGCGCGAAGGAATAAGGCGGCCGCCTCTTCGTCTTTCCGCATGGCCTGGTAAGCACGGCCTAGATGCAGAGGCGCCTCCGGATTGTCCGGCTGTAGCGCCTGGGCAGACCGAAGTATCTGCTCTGCCTCCTTGTACTGCTTTTGGTTTAAGGCGGTGATTCCACGGGCAACCGCAATGCGGTAGGCCTCATCGGAGTCTTGTGCAGAAATGGGAGCGGGTGAAAGGAGTGGGAGGAGAACAAGAAATAGGGCAAAAAACAGCCGAAAAACATCAGCAAGCCTTAGAACCGTCCATCGTGACTTTGCCTCCGACACCCGCATAGGAATCACTCCCTTCACATCAACCTCCCTACCGCCCCCCATAACCCGCCCCACTCTAAATGCGTCTGCCTTCAGAAGTCAAACCCGCCAATCGCGTCATCTAAAATGTAACCCTACCCGAGACGGGGGAGGGAAAGGGCGGTTCCTGTGCGCAGTAGCCCTTGCATTTTTGCCGCTCGTGACGATTTTTAGAGGTGCCCATCATAATCCCATTTCACTTAAAAACAGGTTGTTACGCCGCCACTCCTTTTTTACCTCAACCCACAAAGATAGAAAAACCTTGACCCCCAGTAGCGTCTCTATCCTCAACCTTGCCTGGGTGCCAATCTTTTTCAGCGTCTGGCCATTGCGGCCAATGAGCATTTTTCTTTGAGAGACTTTTTCAACGTAAAGTGTTGCATGGATGCTCACCAAAGAATCCGTTTCCTCAAACCGATCAACCTTGACACAAATCGCGTATGGGATTTCTTCTTCCATTTCATGGAATGCCCTCTCACGAATGTATTCCGCCGCCAGAAAGCGAACCGGTTGATCAGTGAGAGTATCTTCGGGAAACAGTGGCCGTCCCTCCGGCAAATGCATAAGAAGCACACGCAGAAGCTCGCTTACGTTCTCGCCGGTCAATCCGGAGAAGGGAACAATGGAGAAATCTTTGCCATAGGAAGTATCACAGGAAGCTAGGACGGGGATAAGACGGGCCTTACTCATGAGGTCAATTTTATTGACCCCCAATATCTTCGGGCAGGCGAGTGACCGCACCGCCTCAAAGGAAAAATGGTCGCTGGAAGGCCGAACCTCCGGTGTCACCACAAGCAGTATGACATCTGCTTCATGAAGCGCGGAAAGCGCCGTTTGTACGATCCGTTTGTTAAAGGAGGTAGAGGAGCGATGAAGGCCCGGCGTATCAAGGAAGACCATCTGCCCGGCCGGCAGATGCCCAACGCCCAGAATGCGGTTGCGCGTAGTGTGTGGTTTGCTGGAAACCGCTGCGATAGGCTCGCCCAGCACGTAATTTAAGAGGGTTGATTTCCCAACGTTGGGGCTGCCGATAATGGCAACAATGCCGGAGCGATAGGAGGGATTAGTGCACGAATTCATAAATCAGCTCGCCGTCCTTGGAGAGCCCTAAACGGCTTCGCGCAATCCCTTCAATGTAATGTTTATCACCCGTCAAGCGTTTAATGTTCCCTTCACGTGTTTGAATTTCGTCTCGCAGGGCACGGATTTCAGCCTCAAGCGCGACCTGTACCCGTCTTGTCTCAAAAAATCGGGGCATCCCCATAGGGCCGAAAGCCAACGAATACGAAAGCAACCCGTTGCCGACAACAGCTGCAACCAGGAAAAGACGTGCCCTCCTCCGTTGTCTACGCTGGATCACCTCAAGCCTCTGATTTTTCATTAGATCCCAGAGATCCCAGACCCTAGAACCACCCCCTCATATATAACATGTTGTTTCACGATTTGTCCAAGCTCCTCCCGTATAGTACTCAAGTAGACACCGTCCTGATTTGCTTGATAGGATAAGTTGGTTGAAGGGGACCATCATGGGAGGCGTGGAGTCGGTTTCGCTTTTGCTGGCGTTTTCTGCCGGTGTGTTTTCGTTCGTCTCTCCGTGCGTTTTGCCGCTTGTACCATCCTACGTTTCGTACGTCACCGGTCTTTCCCTCGAAGCCATTACCGCCAATGAGGATGGGGCAAGAGGCCGTGCAACTAAAAATTCTCTGCTCTTTATCCTGGGGTTTTCAGTCATCTTTATTGCTTTTGGGGCGTCGGCGACGGCCGTCGGTCGTTTCTTTCTTACCTACCAAGCGGTTATCCGCCAAGTAGGGGGCCTAATCATTATCCTGTTCGGGCTCTATGTGCTTGGCATCATTAAACCCATATTACTGATGCGAGACTTCCGTTTCCGTCACCAAGATGGAGCAACGGGTTATGTCGGATCCTTTTTTGCCGGGGTGATTTTTGGTAGCGGTTGGACACCCTGTGTTGGGCCAATTTTAGGTTCAATCTTACTCTATGCGGCCACCACAGATTCAGTCTTTACGGGAATGCAACTGCTCTCTGTCTACTCGCTGGGACTCGGAGTCCCCCTTTTTCTATCGGCACTGGGTATGCAATCGTTCCTCGTCCACTATCGCCGACATGCCCAATGGATGCATCTTATTTCGAAAATCAGCGGGGTATTTCTGGTAGGGGTGGGCGCCTTACTTGCCACGAACGCTTTCATCCGTTTGACGTCGTTCCTGTCCCAAATAGGCGTGGGGTGGAGCATCGGTCAGTAGAGTTTTATTTTTGTACTTTTTGTTGTATACTCTCGCCCGTTCTAGTGGGGGGTTCATTAAGATGAGTAATCCGTTGGATTCACCGGTCGGGACGGTTATTGCGGGATTTATACTTACCCTGGTTTTGTTCTTTGTCGTGAGCGGCCTAGTTTAAGTGGGCTTTAGGGCGCCTCGCAACACCCCCAAAACAATGTTTGAATGTTTTGGGGGTGGGCGCCGTCTGGATGCGCAGTAGGTTTTAGGGGTGCCCTAGAGGTGCCCTATAGGGATAAAGGGCCTTAAAGGAATTGATAAACGTGATGTTGATGGGAGGTGGGCCATGTTAGAACTGCTTTTCCGTTGGGGACATTTCTTATCCGGAATTATGTGGATTGGCATTTTGTATTACTTTAATTTTATCCAGGTGCCGTACTTGAAGGCTGTAAGCCCGGAAGCCAAGGCGGAGGCGTTTAAGCATCTGGTTCCGCGCGCCCTCTTGTGGTTTCGATATGCAGCGCTTGTCACGTGGCTATTGGGCGCCATGATTCTGATGGTGCGGGGGACATTGGGCGAGGCTTTTATGCTTCAAGGGTCTTCCGCGGTCATTGGGGTGGGGGCGTGGTTGGGAACCATCATGCTCTTTAACGTCTGGTTCATCATCTGGCCGAACCAAAAGAAGGTATTAGGTATCGTCCCCGCTAAACCTGAGGAAAAAACCAAAGCCGCGCGTGTTGCTTTTCTCGCCTCCAGAACCAATGTCGTGCTCTCTATCCCCATGCTCTTTTTTATGGGGAGCTCGTTCCACGCACCGGCCGGCCTATTCTAGTGGGCACTTTTAAAAACCTGTTAAGCGTCCAGTCTTCTACTGAAATGTCCGCTGCTTAACCGACAACCCTCCCTCAACGGTGGCTTTGTGCTTTGTTAATGTGTGGGGTGTCTGCTATACTCGCGGAGTCGGCGCTTTGGGACAGGTACATGGATATAGATCAGCAGGTACTCAGTCGCTATATCACTAAGCGACGAACGGCGGTTAACCGCTTTTTACGTGCCTACCTGCCGGCTGCGTCTTGCAATCCGTCCCTTCTTCATAAGGCCATGCGTTATTCGCTTTTTGCAGGCGGAAAACGCATTCGACCCATCCTTTGCCTGGCCGCGTGCGAAGCCGTAGGTGGAAAACCTGAAATCGCGCTTCCCGCGGCAGCCGCCATCGAACTGGTTCATACCTACTCGCTGATCCACGACGACCTTCCCGCTATGGACAATGATGACTATCGGCGCGGAAAGCCGACCAACCACAAGATGTTTGGGGACGCTACGGCAATCTTGGCCGGGGATGCCCTACTGACGGCCGCGTTTACCCTAATCGCAGGGCAAGAGATGGCAAACTCCGTTACACATAAAACAAGACTAAGCGTCATCTCGGAATTGGGGACTGCGGCGGGAAGCCTGGGGATGGTGGGTGGTCAGTTGGCCGACATTGCACACAACGGGCAAAAACCTACCTTTAAGCAGGTTCAATATATTCACACACATAAAACAGGGGCGCTCATCCGCGCGTCCATACGCATCGGTGCCCTTTTGGGAGGTGGCGTTACAGAAATGGCCGCGCTGACCCGATATGGAGAAAAAATCGGGCTTGCCTTTCAAATTGTTGACGATGTGCTGGACGCAAAAGGCACCCACAATACCGACTGGACCTACCCCGGTGTTATCGGGCTTCGTGCCTCCGAAGCCGAAGCGGGGCGTCTTTATCAAGAAGCGTTACACGATATCAAACCGCTGGGGCCCGCGGCTGAGCCTCTACGTCAATTGGCTGCATTTGTGGTGGAGCGAAAAAAGTAATGGGGACATGCATATTAGACAATATCCAGTCTCCCGCCGACTTAAAAGGACTTTCACTGGAGGAAGCCCGGCAACTTGCCGCAGAGATACGCGCACATATTTTAGGCGTGGTCTCCGGCAAGGGTGGGCATCTGGGGGCAAGTTTAGGGGCGGTTGAGCTTACCATCGCACTCCATCGCGTCTTTGACGCCCCGAAGGACCGTTTGGTATGGGACACCGGGCACCAGGCCTATCCGCACAAACTGCTCACGGGCCGCCTAAAAGCGTTCTCAACCCTTCGGCAGCATGGAGGGATCAGCGGATTTTTAAGTAGAGGGGAGAGTCCCTACGATACCTTTGGTGCGGGACACGCCGGCACGGCGATTTCGGCGGCGCTTGGCATCGTGGAGGCCCGCGATCATCAGCAAGGGAAATATCACGTGATTGCCATTGTTGGAGACGGGTCCCTCACGGCGGGGATGGCCTATGAAGCCCTCAATCACGCGGGCGGCCTAAAGCGCAACCTCATTGTCGTTCTGAACGATAACGAAATGTCTATATCGAAAAATGTCGGGGCCGTCTCCGCGTATCTTAATCGAATGATTACCGGCCCCCTTTACACAAAGGTAAAAAATGAAACCGAGTCTATGATTCGCCATATTCCCAGAATCGGCACACCGGTACTGAACGCGACTAAACGGGCGGAAGGAGCCATGAAAGGGTTTCTGACGGCCGGCGCTTTTTTTGAAGAGATGGGATTTCGATACATCGGCCCCATTGACGGGCATCGGCTGGATCACCTGCTTTCAACATTTGAGAACGTGAAGAACTTAAACGGTCCGCTGCTTGTCCATGTGATCTCGCGGAAAGGGAAGGGGTATGCCCCAGCCGAAGCCAATCCTGGGGCCTTTCATGGGGTTTCTGCCTTTGAGCTCTCCACCGGCATCGCCAAAAAGAAATCAGCAAACCCCACGTATACGGCTATCTTTGCTAACTGCCTTATCTCACTGGCTACCCAGAATGACCGCGTGGTTGGCATTACGGCAGCCATGCCCGAAGGCACCGGGCTTCACCAGTTTGCAAAGGCGTTCCCTAGCCGGTTTTATGATGTCGGCATTGCGGAACAGCATGCCGTTACCATGGCGGCTGGCATGGCGGCCGACGGATTGCGCCCTGTCGTTGCCATTTATTCCACCTTTTTACAGCGGGCCTATGACCAAATGATCCATGATGTTGCCCTCCAAAACCTACCGGTGGTCTTTTGTCTGGATCGGGCAGGTTTGGTCGGAGAAGATGGCCCCACCCATCATGGTGTTTTTGATATCGCCTATTGTAAGGCCATTCCCAACTTTATCGTGATGGCGCCCAAGGATGAGAATGAGCTCTGCCGGATGTTAGCCACGGCGCTTACGTGCCATCACCCCGTGGCAATTCGCTATCCGCGCGGAGAAGGGATCGGTGTTTCATTAGACGATCCCCCTACCGCCTTGCCCATTGGCAAAGGTGAGATAGTGATAGAGCCTTCCGGAGCATGGGACGTCGTGCTTTTTGCCATCGGCTCAATGGTATATCCTGCACAGAGGGTGGCGATACAACTTGAGCGTGAGGGCATTTCCGCCGCCGTGGTAAACGCACGGTTTATCAAGCCGCTTGATCGGGCCTTGCTTAACGCGGTGGCCTCCCGGTGCAATAAGATAGTCACGTTAGAAGAACATGTGTTGTGTGGTGGATTTGGCGAGTCGGTGATAGCCGCACTGCAAGAGGAGGGTCTGCAGGGGGTTGAGGTGCGCCGTATCGGTTTGCCGGATCATTTTATCGAGCATGGGGCGCCCGCAATCCTTAGAGAGATGCACGGGTTAACGGCCGAGCGTATTTCTACGGCGGTGTTAGAGTTTTGTCGGGAGGTCCTTGTTCTCCATCGGTAAGCAACGACTCGATAAGGTGCTTATCTCGAAAGGCCTTAGGCGGGAAGAGGCACGCGGACTGATCTTAGCCGGAGTAGTCCGTGTAGACGGGTGTGTGATAGAGAAGGCAGGAGCGGCGGTGAGTCCCGATGCCTGTGTCTCATTCCCGGCCCCTTCCCCCTACGTCAGCCGTGGAGGGGTGAAACTAGAGGCCGCACTGGAGGCCTTTGAAGTGGCGGTTTCCGGTCGGGTCTGTATGGATGTGGGGGCTTCCACCGGCGGTTTCACCGATTGTCTGTTACACCGCGGAGCGACGAAAGTTTACGCCATTGATGTCGGGTATGGGCAGTTGGCGTGGTCGCTTCGCACAAACCCCAATGTGATTCTCTTGGAACGCGCGAATATTCGTCTGTTGCCAAAAACTGCACTTTCAGAGGCGGTGGATTTGGCGGTGATTGACGTCTCCTTTATCTCACTTGAAAAGGTGCTTCCGTGTGTCACGCCGTTTTTGATGCCCCACGGGGAAATCATCGCGTTGTTAAAACCCCAATTTGAGGTGGGTAAGGGGGAAGTCGGGAAAGGAGGCATTGTGCGTGATGAGCAGCAACACCGGGCCGTACTGGATCGGATAAAAACGACTGCTATTGCCTTGGGTCTTACGCTCGTGGGTACGATGCCGTCGCCTATTTTAGGAAAAAAAGGCAACAAAGAATTTCTGCTCCACATGCAATTAGAAGGGAAGGCCCCTCGCTTACTTTGCGGGAGCGAAAACAGTCAATGATAGGCACCTTATTCAACTTGGTTTTCACGGTGGTGCTATTCGTCGCAGGGTATGTGCTGGGTCTGTCCGATACCCTGGGTCTTCAGGATCGCTATACGGTTCTGAAAGAAAAGGTGATGGGGCAGGTAAGCCTAACAACAAGGCAGTCACTGACGTCTGATGAGGTGCATGTGCGTCAAGCGGACGTCCGCGCACATTTAGAACTGGCTCGGTTGAAAGTACGCGAGAAACATTTCGCGGAAGCGAAAGAACATGTCCGCATCGCCGAAGAAAAAATAGCGGAACTGTTCGCCATTGCCGAAGGGGAAGAACAAAAAACGGATGGGGCTTCATTGTCGGTCAACCTAGCTTCCATTGGCAAGCGCATACATAAACAAGACAGACGCGCAGCCGACGAGATCGAAAACTTGATCCGTGAATGGGATAAGATCTCTGTCGCCGACTTAGGGCTTGTCAAGGAATAACTAATACACAAAGGGCAAACGAGTCGCCCTGTTTGCAAGGCGCGAGGGAAGGGAGGGGGCGGTTCCTGTGCACAGTAGTGCCTTGCATCCCGGCCGCTCGTGACGGTTTTGAGAGATACCCAAAAGTCTTTTCTCCCAATGACACGGGTGGTGTCAAGCAATGGTATGCCCTGGCACAAAAAATAGAGGCTGCCCTCCTCCGAAGAAGCGCGTGAGGCGGGGCCGGTCCACGTGGGCCATCAGGTATGGCAGCAACTGGGGCTGCCTGAAATCCTGAAAGAGGCGGGATTATCAGAGCGCGCTTGC
>SBBL01000122.1 GCA_005239745.1 Candidatus Troglogloeales bacterium
GAGTGTGTAGCTTGAGAGAGGGACAGTAGCATGAAATGTGCCCTGATTACCGGAATAACGGGCCAGGACGGGTCGTATCTTACGGAACTACTGCTTGAAAAGGGATATGTTGTCCACGGGATCATCCGACGGGCCTCTACCTTTAATACCGATCGCATAGAACATCTTTATCAGGACATCCATTCTTGTTCTGCCCGTCTTGTCCTTCATTATGGCGACCTGACCGATGGAACGGGGCTCCGGCGACTCTTAGAACAGGTTTCTCCTCAAGAAGTCTACAACTTGGGCGCACAGTCCCATGTGCGTATTTCTTTTGATCAGCCGGAGTACACGGCCGACGCGGTCGCGGTGGGAACATTGCGCTTGCTAGAGGCCGTCCGAGACTTTGAACAAAGGACGGGACAGAAAATAAAATACTATCAAGCGGGGTCGTCTGAGATGTTTGGAAAGGTCAAGGAAATCCCACAGCAGGAGACGACGCCGTTCTATCCCCGTAGCCCTTACGGCGTGGCGAAGGTCTTCGCCCATTGGCAGACTATCAATTATCGCGAGGCGTACGGTTTATTCGCCTGCAATGGCATCCTCTTTAACCATGAATCCCCGCGACGGGGCGAGACCTTCGTGACCCGGAAGATTACGCGCGCTGCAGCCCGTATCAAACTGGGACTGCAGGAAAAGCTCTATCTGGGGAATCTTGAGGCAAAACGAGACTGGGGGTTTGCGGGCGATTACGTCGAGGCCATGTGGCGGATGCTGCAACAGGCTGAGCCGGACGACTATATCATTGCCACCGGGAAAACCCATTCAGTGCGAGAGTTTCTCGAACGGGTTTTTGATCAGCTTAATCTGAAGTGGCAGGATTTTGTGGAAAAGGATGAGAGATACTTTCGCCCAACCGAAGTGGATATCCTATTAGGGGACGCATCAAAGGCAAAAAGGCAACTTGGCTGGAATCCCACCGTTTCTCTGGAGCAGTTGGTCATCATGATGGTGGAGCATGATCTGGAGCTTGCAAGACAGGAGAAAACCCTAAAAGACGCCGGACACACGACGCAACACCGTAGGGTTTTCGGCAAATAACAGCTATGGAAAAAGATTCAAAAATCTATATTGCGGGGCATCGTGGCCTTGTGGGGGGAGCCATTACCAGGCAACTCCGGCAGAATGGGTTTTCCAACCTTCTTGTACAAACGAGACAAGACCTTGATCTTTGCGACCAAAAGCAAGTACATCGTTTTTTTGAGAAGGAGCAGCCGGAATATGTCTTCCTGGCAGCGGCAAAGGTAGGGGGCATCTACGCAAATAATACCTATCCCGCTGATTTCATCTACAACAATCTACTCATTCAATTGAATGTGATCCATACTGCTTATTTAACCGGCGTTAAGAAGTTGCTTTTTTTGGGTTCTTCTTGTATCTACCCACGTGATTGCCCGCAACCCGTAAAGGAAGAATATCTCCTGACAGGCTCTCTTGAAAAAACCAATGAGCCTTATGCCGTGGCAAAGATCGCCGGAATAAAAATGTGCCAGTCCTATAACCGGCAGTATGGAACGAATTTTATTAGCGTAATGCCGACCAATCTCTATGGTCCTGGAGACAATTTTCATCCGGAGAACTCGCATGTTCTACCTGCCCTCATCCATAAGTTTCATGGAGCGAAAAGGAGCGGATCCCCCCATGTTACCGTCTGGGGAACCGGCACCCCAAGACGGGAGTTGCTGTTTGTGGATGACCTGGCGGATGCCTGTCTCTTCCTTATGGATTGTTACGACGGAAGCGAGATACTGAATATCGGCGTCGGTAAGGATATCAGTATCCATGAACTATCAGAGAAGGTGAGGGATGTGGTGGGGTATAGGGGAGAGATTATCTATGATGCCTCCCAACCGGATGGCACCCCGAGGAAGTTACTGGAGATAAGCCGTCTCCATGCACTGGGCTGGAAAGCAAAATGGTCGTTGCCGGACGGAATCCGGAAAACCTATCAGTGGTACCTTCAGCGTGAAGCGCACGTTTGATTTCATAATGGCGTTGAGCCTCATCGCCCCTCTTTCTGTTCCGATGTGTTTTATCGCCTTATCGCTCCGTATTTGCCCAGAAAAGGGTTCCGATGGCTTGACCTTTTATTGCCTGATCAATCAGCTGGGCCAGGCCTTTTTGGGTACCATTGATCACGAGCGTTGGCACGCCGTATTGGGCAGCAAGGGTGGCCGCCTTAACCTTTGAAGCCATCCCGCCTGTCCCTCCGGCGTGGCCCCTTCCATCCGCATACTGCCAGATGTCGGAGGTGATACAGGAGACGTAAGGAATAAACGTTGCGTTCCGATCGGTTCGTGGATCAGCCGAATAAAGGCCGTCAACGTTGGACAGAATAATCAGGAGGGAGGGACTAAGCAAGGGGATAATTTGTGCCGCCAACTGATCGTTATCGCCAAACTTGATTTCGTCAACCGTCACCGTATCGTTTTCATTGATGATAGGGACAATGCGATGGGCCAGAAGCGTTTCCAACGTATGGCGGGCATTGGCGTTCCGCTTAGGATGTGTGACATCTTCCTGTGTGAGTAGGATCTGTGCAACCTTTATTTGAAAGGGCGCGAAGGCATTTTCATAGGCCCACATTAAACGGCTTTGTCCGACGGCTGCGGCAGCTTGCTTCATGGCGAGGCTCCCCGCTGCCTGCTTAAAACGCAGCGTTTCCATCCCGCAAACAATCGCACCCGATGAAACAATCGAAACCGTTTTCCCGCCGCCCTGAAGCAGTGCGACTGCACTTGCGATCTCTGCAATTTTCTTCTCGTTGACGCCAAATCGGCTTGACGCAATGACACGACTGCCAATTTTGATGATGATGCGCTTGACTTTTTGAAGGGAGGGACGGGACTCAGTTAACATGCGCGCGACGCCTCGACGCGACGGGACATTTCCCGAACCAGATCCGGAATACCCCTCCCCGTGGCTGCCGATATAGAAAAAAACTTTACCTTCCGTGCCCTACAGTATTGGCGGAGCCGGTCGGCCTTAGCCCCTTCTCCAGCCACGTCTATTTTTGTCGCGGCCACCAGAAAAGGTTTTTTAACCAGGTCAACCTGATAAAACGATAGTTCTTTTCGGATCACTTCGAAACTTAAAACGGGGTCCTCGGTTGCCATCTCCGAAACGTCAACCAGATGAAGAAGGAGCGCCGTCCGCTCGATGTGTTTCAGAAACTGGATGCCCAGCCCATGCCCCTGATGCGCCCCGACGGTGAGCCCGGGCATGTCCGCGACCGTAAACCCACGTCCCAATCCCCGGCTACGGGTCACAACGCCCAGATTGGGTATAAGCGTTGTGAATGGATAGGGGGCAATTTTGGGTCGTGCAGATGAAATAACGGAAATAAGGGTGGATTTACCCGCGTTGGGAAACCCCACCAGTCCAACGTCGGCCAAAAATTTCAGTTCAAGCTGAAGCCACTTGGCCTCCCCAGGACGGCCTTGCGTAGCGATAAGGGGCACCTGTCGGGTAGAGGATTTGAAGTGTGTGTTTCCAATGCCGCCCCGTCCCCCACTTGCAACGGTGATTTGCTGGCCGGGTTCCGTCAGGTCGGCAATTTTTAGCCCCGTGTCGGCATCCAAGACGACCGTTCCCACCGGTACCGGCACGAGTAGGTCTGGGTGGCTTTTTCCAGAGCGGTTACTGCGATGGCCGTGTTCACCACGCGGCAGGACGTAGTGCTGTTTGGCGTGTAGGTCAATTAGCGTAGACCGTTCAAACGTGGCATATAGGATAACGCTTCCGCCATCTCCCCCGTCTCCTCCGTCTGGGCCACCTCTCGGAACAAACTTTTCACGCCGAAAATGGACGACCCCATCGCCGCCATCGCCCGCCTTTACGTAGATTTTAACCTGGTCAAAGAACACGGGTAAATACGTTAGCCCCCTTCACTGTCTAACATACCACACCACCGGCGCGCTAACGTTGCCCACCGGCCACCGGCGCAGCCGGTCGGCTGCATGGGCGAGGTGGACGATTCCGCTGGATTCAAGAAGGTCAGATTGCTGTTCGGTAGGTACGCGCCTGACGACTTGAACGTTAGGTTAGATATCAAGTTGGCGGACTTCGGAGGCGTGTTTCTCAATAAAGGCACGCCGCGGCTCAACGGCTTCTCCCATCAGCACCGAGAAGAGACGCTCCGCCTCGACGCGATCTTCCATCGTTACCTGCAAAAGCGTTCGCTTCTCCGGGTTCATGGTCGTCTCCCAAAGCTGACCGGGGTTCATCTCCCCGAGTCCCTTATATCGCTGAAGGGAGAGCCCCTTCTTGCCCCGCTCAAGCGCGTGCGCCACAATGGCAGCCGCCGTATGGCAAAGGGTCTCACCCCCGCCCGTCTCGACCACGCGGAAGGGGGGACCCGCCAATCCAAGGGCCCCGGGTGAGAGCGCGATTAACCCGCGAAACTCTGGGGCCGCGACGAGTGATTCAGTAATTTTGAAGTGGTTGACGCTTGCCTCCCGCTGCACCCGACAGGCAATGTGGAAAGCTTCTTCTCCCTCCCCCTGCATTTTCTCCGTAGTGGCGCCGGAAGGCACAAGTGAGAAAGCGGCGGGGACGCCGCTTCTACTTCCTCGTTGCATTTCTGCCGCAATCGTGTGGGAAGGTACGGCAGCCGCCCAGTGGATGCGCGCACTTTCAAGAAGCGCGGAGAGCGCCCCCGGGTCATGCAGTGTTTCACAATGCAAGGCTGCCGTCTGCGTCAGTCCGCGTAACACATGAGGATCGAGCTGCCTCTTCTGGAAATGCTCGATCAACGACTCATAGGCCATGAGCTTTTTTAACACCGTCTTTACCCGGGCGCCACCGACAAGACGATCCCCTACCGCAAGCTGTACACTATCCGCCGCAATGTTAATGAGATGTTCGCGTAGGGCAGCCTCATCTTTTAGGTACCACTCTGCCTTGCCCTTGGCCACCCTAAAAAGGGGTGGCTGTGCAATATAAACATAGCCCCGATCAATCAAAGGGCGCATCTGACGGTATAAAAAAGTAAGAATGAGGGTTCGGATATGTGCCCCATCCACGTCGGCATCGGTCATAATAATAATGCGGTGGTAACGCGCCTTGGCCACGTCGAAATCATTGGCGCCGATACCGCACCCCAGTGCCGTGATCAGGACACAAATTTCTTCCGAGGAGATCATCTTATCAAATCTCGCCCGTTCAACATTGAGAATTTTCCCTTTTAGGGGGAGAATAGCCTGATTACGGCGGTCTCGGCCTTGCTTTGCAGACCCACCCGCGGAGTCGCCCTCAACCAAATAGATTTCGGAATGCGCCGGATCTCTCTCACTACAGTCGGCCAGTTTACCGGGCAGATTACCTACGTCCAGCGCATTTTTCCGGCGAATAAGGTCTCTGGCCTTTCTGGCCGCTTCCCTGGCGCGTGCAGCGCTCAGCGCCTTTTCAATAATTTTCTTAGCAATGCCCTCATTCCCCTCAAAGTGTTCGGCCAACGATTCGTTGACGATGGATTCTACCCACCCCTTGATCTCCGAATTGCCCAGTTTCCCTTTGGTCTGCCCTTCAAATTGTGGATTGGGTAACTTAATCGAGATGACGGCCGCCAGCCCCTCCCGCACATCGTCCCCCGTGACGGTCTCTCCGTTTTTCAACTGACCGGACTGCTGCCCCTGTTGATTGACCGCGCGCGTCAGTGCGGACTTAAAACCGATAAGATGGGTCCCCCCATCACGCGTATTGATGTTATTGGCAAATGAAAACAGATTCTCGGCATAGCCATCGTTATACTGAAAGACAATTTCCAGCGCTATACCGTCTTTCTCTCGCTCAATGAGGACCGGCTTATGGAGCGACGTTTTGCCTTCATTTAGTATTTCTATAAAGGCCAAGAGGCCACCTTTATAGCAAAACGTCTGTTTCTGTTCGTTGCATTCATTGTTGAAGTCAATCGTCAGTCCCTTATTCAAAAAGGCAATTTCACGTAGACGGTTTGAGAGCGTTTCGTGGGAAAACTCGGTATGTTCAAAAATGGTGGCATCAGGTTTGAACGTCACCTCCGTGCCCTGCTCTTTTGTTTTGCCAATGGGAGAAAGCGGACCAAGCGGTTTGCCCCGCTCATAGCGCTGCTGATGAATGATCCCATCTCGCTTAATCGTAAGCGTCAGGCGTTCAGATAGGGCGTTCACGACGGAAATGCCTACGCCGTGTAACCCACCGGAAACTTTATAAACGTTATTGTCGAACTTACTGCCGGCATGTAAATAGGTCAACGCGACCTCTGCCGCTGAAACCTTCTTCTCCGGATGGAGATGGGTAGGGATGCCGCGGCCATTGTCAACCGCCGTGATAGATTGGTCTATGTGTAAGGTCACCCCCACCTTAGTACAGAAGCCGGCCATGGCTTCATCAACGGAATTGTCTACCACTTCCCAGAGGAGATGATGCAATCCTGTGGCACCCGTGCTTCCAATATACATTGCCGGACGCACCCGCACCGCCTCCAGGTGTTCGAGAATCTTGATGGTACTGGCATCGTATACGGGGTCCGTACTCATTCGATCGGCATAATAATGGTAAGAAAGCCTGACGACAATTCGCGGATCACACACGGGGCTTTCGGCCCCCGCAATTCCAGTGTAACGTCTTCCAGTTGTAGGACGGAAAGCACCTCCAGAAGATAACGGGCATTGAGCTTAAGGGTATCCGTATCTTGCGGCCCCGTCCCCCCGTGCTCTATGCGCGCGGCAACCTCTTCCGTCGCCTCTCCCACATCGGCATTACTGGTGCGCATGTAGATGCATGCAGGAAGCCCTTTTTCCGTGTCTTGCTGTAGCCAAACGGGACTGACTTTGCCGTCTTTAGAAAGGATAGAGACGCGCTTCAGGCCACCTTCCATATCCTTTCGGCTGACCGTAACCCTCGTAGGGATCGTCCCCTTCTCCACACTATCTGAGGGGATAACAGAGCGATAATTCGGATAGGTTCCATCAAGAACGCGAGAGATCAACTGGTAGTTCCCCCACTTAAACGCAATCTGTTTTTTGCCAATCAGCAACTCCGGGTCCCGGTCACCGGCAACTTCATCTAATGCCCCCCTGATCTCAAGCAATGTTTTCTTTGGCACTACCACTTGCGTGCAATCCGTCGTCTGTAACGTGAGCGAAAGCGGACTGATAGACCCCGCCTGCAGCGAGCCTTCTGCAAGGGCCAGTCGGTGTCCGTCGGTCGCCACCAGGCACAGCGTCTGCTTCGACTGTACGGTTTCAAGCAATATCCCCGTCAAAATGGGGCGGGTGTTATGATCCGTCGCTGCAAACTGAACGCGCTGAATGAACCCAGACAGAGTGGCCGCTGGAATCACAACGCGAAGATTGGCGTCAGGGGAGGTCAGTGCCGGAAACTCTTCCGGGGGAAGCCCCACAATGCGGTACCGACTGGTACTGGATTCAATAGCTACCCAGTGATTGTCCTCGGCCCGTATTTCAATCGTCCCTTCCGGCATCTCTCTGATAAGGTCAAAAAACCGACGTGCCGGAAGCGCTACTTGCCCAGGCGCTTCAACCGTCGCCTGACAGGCAGTCCGAATGCCAATCTCTAAGTCCGTCGCAAAAAATGAAACCCCCTCCTCTTGCACCCCATAAACCTGTTCATGGGGACCCCGCTCTTGCACCCCATGAACCTGTTCATGGGGACCCCGCTCTTGCACCCCATGAACCTGTTCATGGGGACCCCGGTCCGTCGTCTGCATCAGCAGGTGCGACAGGATAGGCATCGTATTCCTCCGCTCCACAACGCCTTGCACCCGTGAAATACCTGCAAGCAGCGCCTTGCGCTCTGCTCGTATCTTCATGTTATGCCTCGTTCAATTGATAGGAAAGACTCTCTAAAAGGGTGTTGAGATTGGGATCGTCCGCCTTGTTTTTCTCTATTTGCCGGCAGGCATGGATGACCGTCGCATGATCCTTGCCGCCAAAGGCCCGTCCGATCTCCGGGTACGAGAGGCGTGTCATCTCACGGGAGAGGTACATCCCGATCTGCCTCGGATGAACGATATTTCTTGTTCGACGCTTCGACCGCAGTTCCGATAGCTTTATCTTAAATCGTGTCGCGATGGCTTGCTGGATATCGTCAATCGTAATAACTTTTTTCTTTTCTTGCAGGGTATCGCGTAGGGTACGCTTGGCCATTTCAACGGTCATCTCTTCCGAAGAGAGGGAGCTAAACGCACCCAATCGAATGAGCGCGCCTTCCAGTTCACGTACGCTGGTTTTGATATGGGTGGCGAGGAAAAACGCGACCTCCTGCGGCAGCGCAATCCCCTCCTCCTCCGATTTTTGCCGAAGGATGGCAACGCGCGTCTCTAAATCCGGCAACTGAACGTCCGCCATCAGGCCCATTTCAAAACGGGAGCGTAAGCGATCGTCCATCTCACTCATGGTTTTGGTGGAACGATCGCTCGTCAGTACGACCTGTTTCCCGGAATCAAAGAGGGCGTTAAAAGTATGGAAAAACTCCTCTTGTGTGCGTTCTTTCCCGGCGATAAATTGAATATCATCCACCAAGAGAATGTCTATATTGCGGTATCGGTTCCGCAACTCATCCATTTGACCAAGCCGAATAGACTGGATGACATCGTTGGTAAACTGTTCAGCTGTCACATAGCGGACGCGTGTGGAAGGGGAATGCGCAAGGACAAAGTTCCCAATTGCATTGGCCAGATGCGTCTTGCCGAGACCCACCCCCCCGTAGAGGAAGAATGGGTTGTACGCTTCCCCCGGCTTCTCCGCAACCCGCTTGGCGGAGCTGAAGGCAAAAGCATTACCGGCTCCTACCACGAACGACCGGTAGTTCGTGTGGGTTCCTGGCAGATCGAAGACATATTTCTCAATCGTGTAGGAACGTCTTTTACGGGTACGGATCGGCTCAGGAGACGCCACAACACTTGACGCATCTTCACCGGTCGGCTGTGAAACAACAAACGAAACGGATATCTGCGTTTGTCCGATCTCTTCCGCAAGGGCGCGCTGTATCTGCTCCGTATAATGCTCCTTTATCCACCCGCCAAAAAAGTGATTGGGAACGGACAAAACCGCTTCGTTTTGGGTAAGGTCAGTGAGGGCAGTAGGTTTCAACCACGTCTCCACGCTTCGTGGGGCAATCTCGGGACTGACCCGCTCCAGGACGCGACCCCAAAGGACACTTAAACGCGTCTCTGCCATCTCTTTAGTCGTCACATTAGTTATCGCAGACCGGGCCCGAAACGAAAGAGGCGGCGATCGGACTTGAACCGATGAATCGCAGTTTTGCAGACTGCTCCCTTAACCGCTTGGGTACGCCGCCGGAAAACATCTAAACTTGGGGGAGGCGCTGGTACAAACCTATCAGCTCTGCCCGTGCCAGGATTTTCCCCCGCATGGCAGACTCAAGCTGCGCTTTTGTCGGCTTGCCAAGATCTGGCAAGGCTTCCGAAAGGGCGTAGAGCTTATGAAAGTAGCGGTGCCTCCCAATAGGGGGACAAGGCCCACCATAACCCGTTCGACCCCAGTCATTGAGCCCCTCTTTCGCCCCCATGGGCAACGCCCTCACTCCTCTTGGCAGTCCGCCTACTGATGGCGGGATATTGTAAAGCACCCAATGCACCCAAACCCGCTTGGGTGCAGCCGGGTCCGGGGCATCAGGATCCTCTACAATAAGGGCAAGAGATTTTGTCCCCTGTGGAAATCCCGACCAGTGAAGAGGCGGCGAGATGTCTTTAGCATCACACGTATATTCTATCGGAATAAGGCCCTGATGCGTGAAAGCTTCCGATGCAATTAGCAGCCCCTGCTCACGCCTGTCGGCAATACGCCTCTCCGCAGTCTGGCGCCCTGCAGCCCGCCTCTCCCTCTCCCGACGAGCATCTATCCGTCTCTCCAGCATCCACCCGTCTCCATTCCTCTCCCCTCGTTTAACACGAACCCCCTAAGCCTTCAGAGCCTAGCATAGGGGTAATCCTCTGTCAATTTACCAAACTCCAATCGTTGGGGTCCCCATGAACAGATTTATGGGGTGCAACCGCTTGGTCCCCAAAAACTGGTTTTTGGGGACCAAGCGGTTGGTATCGCCTGACGGCTGCTTCTGATAGAATGTCAATACATTAAGGGGGAGGTTAGTGGGGCCCTGGTTGGGGCCACTTATTGAAACAAAAGTTGTGTTACGCTCTTCACGACGTTGCATGCCTAGATACACCGTGGACAGCGTGACTTCACGGGGGAGGGCTTTGCGATTTTTACCGTTCTATGGAGTACGGGTTGATTAACAACAAGTCGCTCTTCGGATTCTTCTAAACGAGGAAGCGCTACCATTGATGGAGATTTTAGACAATGCGGACATTTGAGGCAGAACTTGTGCACCTGAAGGAAACGCTTTTGAAGATGGGGCACTTGGTGGAATCACAGATTGCCCATTCCATTCAGGCGTTTATTGAACGCGACATGCAGATTGCGCATGAAACCATTCAGGCCGATCACCAGGTCAATGCGATGGACGTTGAGATTGATGAGATGTGTATTCGTCTTCTCGCGCTCTATCAACCGGCAGGCAGTGACCTGCGCTTTATCACGACGGCCATGAAAATTACCACCGATATGGAGCGGATGAGCGACCTATCGGAAGACATTTGTGAACGGGCGATTGAACTTACCGGCGAGGCTCCGCTGGTACCGTCCGTTGACATTCCAACAATGGCAGAGTTAGCAAAAAAGATGGTACGAGAGACACTGGACGCTTTCATTAATAAGGACGCGGCGCTGGCGCGCAAGGTCTGCGCGGACGATCAACAGATTGATGATCTGATGCATCAGATATTTAAACAGCTTTTATCTTATATGACGGCGGACCCGTTAACGGTAGAGCGCGCCATTCGCGTCAGTTTCATTGCAAAATACATCGAACGCATCGGCGACCACGCCACCAACATCGCGGAAATGGTCGTGTATTTGGTCGAAGGAAAGATCATCCGCCACACCGGTCAGGCAGTCACGCACTGACACCCCCGGCTATAGTTGTTATCCGATCATCTTAAGCATGGCGGTAAGTGCCAACTCCGTTGGACAAACGGTCTCCAGCCCCATCTCCCGGTAGACCTTTGCAAGCGTAGGGTCAAAGACGCGAATCAGTACTCGGCCGGTGTAGTGTCGCTTCTGCACGGCCTGCGCCACCATCAGGTTTAGGTTGTCCTGCCCCGTTGCCGCGATAAAGAGATCGGCTTCACGTGCAAAAACCTCCTTCATAACCGCGTCATCCAAAATGTCACCGCGAAGACGTGTGATGTTTTCATGCACCTCCAAATTCCTAAACTTCCTTTCTTCCCGGTCCACAATGGTAATGGTGTGCCCGGCTTGCCGTAGGGCATTGACGAGACGCACTCCGAGCCTTCCAGATCCTAAAATAATGACATGCATCGTTCCTCCTAATCCGCTGAACAATTCCGATAATCACTTCACGGGGGCGTCATCTCGTACCACATTCGACCGGCGACCTCGGGTAAGCCAAAGTACATCGCAACAGATACCAGGGAGCGCAGTAGCGGCAATCTCCTCCCCTTCCTCGGTGGTGACGGGATCCAGAAGGGCGAGATCCGGGACAAGGGTTTTGGCCAAACTTTTTAACCCAAGCGCAAAGTCGCGGACGGGATGGATCATGATTTTATGTCTCACGTGATCTTTTTGCAACTTCCGTACAATCTTCGCAAGCGATTGAGACGCCCGCCTCTCTTCGGCAGGGGAGACGACAAGGGGAAGGGCGCGCGGAACCTCCACCAAGGCGCAGAGGATAGTTTCTTGGTTGCGAGAAGTGCATAAACGGCTTGCCAACGTCACGACGCGTGCCGTATCTAACTTCTCATGGATGGGAAGCAGAATCGAGAGGGGGCTGGGAGCCCTCGTGTGAGGGTTAAGCGCATCTCCTCCCAGCAAAATGTGGAGATCCATCCCCATCGGGGTCAATCTCGAAAGGATCCCCGTCTCTCCACGTCGCATTGCTAAAAATACCGCGTTGGGACTTAGGTCGGATATTACGCCATGGAGACCCGCCTCTAACGTTCGAACGTGGGCGATTTCGACCGTAGTAGAAAATCCCCGGTCATGCGCCAACGACCTTGCCAAATCAAGGGAGCGTCCAGTCTTCTCAATCTCCGGCGGGGAGGCCGATAAAGGGAGAAAATGAGGAACCTCCATCATGTGGGTTATGTGAAGACGGGTCAATCGGCGTTTTGCAAGCAGGCAGGCCAGGACAACCGCCGGGGTTTCAATGAGATCTTCTCCCATGACGACGACGTTTAACTCCCCCGTGCCGACCGGTCTTTCGATGTAGCGCGTCTCTATGCCAAGGATGCGTTCGGCCTCTTCAACCGTATCCATCACAATGATCTCCGACCGAAGGCCGGGGATGTTGCCGACGGTCTGACGCAAATCAGGCGGCAATCCCGCGAAGATGATCTTGTGCCCCTGCGCGGTTACCTCGTCTATCCCTTGTTCGAACGTCAAAACCCCCTCCGGCGTCGTTTTATTCACCTGGCCGCAATCCACCACAATCCCTCCCGGAGAGTGCGTAAGAAGCAGTTGGGCCGCTGCGCGGATGGTCCTCCAGTGGTTTCGCTCCATCGCGCCGCATAAGGTGATCCGGCTTTTTCGTGCTTCGATAATCATCCGCTTTTTGCCCGGGATAGGGTAAGAGGCGTGCGCATGTTAATGACCACAACGTTAGGATGAAACAAGAGCGCCCACTTTAACAGGAGGCCGGTCTGATTGTGGAGCAGGTTGTTTAGCCATCCGGAGACCACGACCTCCGGAATCATCACCGTCACCGTTGGGCGTTCCTTCTCCTTCTCAACTTCTTCCAAATAACGCATCACCGGTTCCGTGAGGGAACGAAACGGAGAGTCCAAAATGACTAACGGTACGTCTCCGGCCCACCGATCCCATTGCAACTTCAGCGTTCTGGATTCCTCCGGTGACAACTCAATGTGCAGTCCCCGCACGTCGGCATGAATGATTTTTGCGTACTGAAGGGCCGTCATCACGGCTTGATGCATTCCAGGAACCAGTAGAATCAAGACGTGATGGGAGGGGAGGGAAAGGGGGGGAAAGACACCATGGGAGCTGTCAGTGGACATATAATGGCGATGGATCTGGAAAAACAGAAAAGTGAGGGCGGGAAGGAGGATCAGAATAATCCAAGCTCCCTGGGCGAATTTTGCTGCGGCAACCACAAAAAATACGGTAGCCGTGGTCGTCGCGCCGACTAAGTTCACGACGACTGACCGCTGCCAGCCCGGGGTGCGCAGACGAAACCATCGACAGACCATGCCCGATTGCGAAAGGGTAAACGATAAAAAGACCCCCAGCGCATAAAGCGGAACCAAGGAGTGGGTGCTCGCCTGAAAGGCAATCACTAATAGAGAAGAAGCGATGCCCAATACGATAATCCCATTGGAATAAACCAACCGGTCCCCAATACGGGAGAATTGTTTTGGAAGAAACCCATCTGCGGCCTGCAGGGCGGAAAGACGTGGGAAGCCTGCAAAACTGGTGTTAGCGGCAAGAATTAAAATAAGGGCGGTCGCGGCTTGAATGAGATAATAAAACCCACCGGTACCGACCAAAGCGCGTGCTAACTTAGAGATCACCGTCTCGTCATGGGAAGGAACGATCCCGAAATGATGGGCAAGCCACGTGGTTCCCAAAAAGAGGACCATGAGGATGCATGCCATCCATACCATCGTCTTTGCGGCATTTTTTGACTCAGGCGGGCGGAAGGCCTTGACGCCGTTGCTAATCGCCTCGACACCGGTCAACGCCGCACATCCGGAGGCAAACGCCTTCAGAAGTACAAAAAGCGTTATCGGTTGTTCCGCCATGATCGGAACCGCCGGAAGGGGAGAAGCCCCCACCGATTGAAAAAGCCCGTAGAGAATCATCCCCCCAAATGAGAGGATAAAACCATAGGAGGGAATAGCAAATAAAACCCCCGATTCCTTGGTTCCTCGAAGATTTATCAGGGTCATCAGGGCGATCATCACAACACAAACCAATACCCGATGAGGAAAAATGGACGGAAAGGCCGAAGTGATGGCGGCCACGCCCGCTGAGATAGAAACGGAAACCGTCAGAACATAGTCCGTCATGAGGGCGGCGCCTGCCACTTGTCCCGCAAAAACTCCCAGATTCTCACGGGCCACCGTGTAGGCCCCTCCCCCCGAGGGGTAAGCCATAATCGTCTGCAGGTAAGAGACCGTGACGATGGCAAGCAAAATGGCAATAGAGCAGGCGATGGGAATGGAATAGGGGAATGCCCCACTCCCGGCAAGCATTAACACCAAGAGTATTTCTTCCGTAGCGTAGGCTGTGGATGAGATCGCGTCCGACGCAAAGATCGGTAGGGCCAGCACTTTTGGAAGGCGCTCTTCCAATGCCCGCTCTGTTTCAATCGGTTCCCCAATAAATACCCGCTTAAGTATCCGGAGCATCAACAATTCTCTATTCCCGCGGAGCCTGCCCCGTTGCGACTCTAAACGGGGACGGGGACCTATAAGACGGAAACGATAGATGCGTCATTCCCGATAAAACCATTCGGGAATGACGCATTATAAAGGTGCGGTTAGGAAGAAAGAGGCGTTGACGGAAGATCGGTCTGAGATTGAGCCGTCTCACTTGGCGAGACCCGACAGGCCGCTAAGCAAGTACTTCATATCATCATCTTCAAAACGGATGCCCGTCCCGATATAGAACGTCCGCAGGGCGGGATTTAAAATTTGGTCATACCCAGCTTCTAGGCTGATTTGGTCGAAGAGCGTGTACCCGGCCGTCAATTTAACATGCGTGTGTGGCGACTGGGGATCGTCGCTGGTAAAATCCCACACATCCGCACTAAGACGTAGGGCGTCGTCCCAGAAGTAGTAGTCGCTCCCCACCCCCATGCTACTTTCAAACAACCCAATCCGGAACCCCACGTCCGATACCCGCTTCCCAAATTGCGCGGACAGTTTTAGACGATCTTGGGTTTTCAATTCCGTAATCGTGCTGGGAACCCCATCGGTCGTGACGACCCGGTCCGTCTGTGTCACCCGACCCCGCGGATCATTGGTGGCCTCAAGCAAGTAATATTTGTCTGTCCTCGGTTGAAGACGAACCGAGAACGTCCCTTTATGATCTCCTGAACGCAGCCTGTATTCGTCCCTGAACCCCACGAAGGTTTTGAACTTCTCCAATTTTGAAACCGCATTGCTCAAGCCGGACAGTGCGTTATTGAGGTTGTCATATGCGTCTTCGTCTGAAAAGAGTTTTCCGATGGTCCCTTCTCCCCGCTCTACCTTTTTTGCAATGGCATCCAGATCCTTAAAGGCGACACTGACATCCGCCATCGTCTGGTTGAGTTGTTCATAGGTCTTGTCATCATTGAGGAGCTTCCCAAGCGTCCCTTCACCGGCATCCACCTTCTTAACCACGCGATTGAGTCCTTTTACCACCTGATCGCCGTCGGCCGCGAGGGTTTTAGAAAAACCTTCCATATTGGCAATGAGTCTTCCGAGTGAGGCCTGATTTTTCCGAACGAGGTCATCAATCCGCCCAGTCAGCCTGCGTGCGTTTTCAATCGTTTGCTGCAAGGCTTTCTTTCCCGCGTCACTGGCGAAGGTCTCCCGAAAGGCCGCCGTGACCGCCTTAATATCCGCTGAGATGGCGATAATATCTTTAGCGGCCTGTCCGACCGTATCGGCGACACCGATAAACTCTCCCATCACATCGTGCATGTCGGGTGAAGGCGCGGCCGGCATCAAGCTATCCCCTTCTATCAAGAAACCGTTTTCCGTCCCTGGGAGTATCTCCACAAAGCGATCCCCCAAAAGGCCGGACGATTGTATCATTGCGGTCGCCCCTTTTTTAATTTGCACTTCAGGGTTGATCCGTAATGTAACCTTAGCGCCCCCTTCGGCGAGCGTCACCGTCTCTATCCGGCCCACTTCCACGCCGGCGATCTGAACGGGGGCCTTTCTGTCCAGACCACCGGCTGATGCGACAACCACCGACAGACGATACCCTTCCGCCCGAAACCATCCTTTCCCACTGACCTGAAAGGTCATATAGAGCAGGCCGACGATGGCAACCACCACACTCAAGCCTACTTTTGCATCCGTATTGAAGCGATTCATTGATGTATCGTACTGGTCAAGTTCTCTCTCTTTGCTGCGCACCCTCTTTAATTCAAGGGACGGATCGGACCCTCGGCCGATCCCGTAATAAACTGCCGAACCACCGGGTTTGAATGGCGCTGGATCTCCTCCGGCGTCCCCACCTCACAGATGCGCCCTTCGTAAAGCATAGCAATCTTGTCGGCAATTTTATAGGCGCTTACCATGTCGTGTGTGATCGTCACCGATGTTATGGCCAATCGGCGATTCATGGTGCTGATTAAATTGTTGATGACATCCCCCATGATGGGATCGAGTCCCGTTGTGGGCTCGTCGTAGAGGATGATCTTGGGGTCCATGGCAATCGCGCGCGCAAGCCCAACACGTTTTCTCATCCCGCCGGAGAGATCGGAAGGCATCCGGTCTTCAACGCCGGTCAGGCCGACCATCGCGAGTTTCTCTCGTACGATGGCACGCACCTTTGTATCCGGCAAATGACGGTGTGCCTTTAGGGCAAAGCCGACGTTTTCCCAGACCGATAGCGAGTCGAAAAGGGCTGCCGTCTGAAAAAGCATCCCGAACTTCTTTCGCATGTTTGTTAGCCCCTCTTCCGAAAGACCCGCAAGGTCCTCTCCATCAACACAGAGCGTACCACTATCGGGCTTCATCAGGCCAATGATGTGCTTCAAGATTACACTCTTGCCCGTACCGCTGCCGCCAATGATCACCACGTTTTCTCCGGCAGCCACACGCAGATCCACCCCGCGCAGCACCTCATGACCGTTAAATTGCTTGGTGACTCCGGTGAGCTCAATCATTCTACGACAAGGCGGCGGTAAGGAAATAATTGGAAACCAAAATAAGCATCTCCGAGGCCACGACGGCCCCCGTGGTGGCGCGTCCCACCCCCTCTGCCC
>SBBL01000029.1 GCA_005239745.1 Candidatus Troglogloeales bacterium
ATAGAACCGCGCAAAGGCCCTACTGCTCGCATCGTCAATGTAGGCCATCAACGCACAGGCCGGCCCTCGCTCTTCAAACCAGGGGTGATGCGAGCCGACGATCTGGAGCATCTCCCCTCGATGCGCCTTCCGCTCCCACCACTGCCGATGCGGCCGCTTCCGCCGCTTAAAATGGTCAATCCCGGCTTGCAGAAGCCATAACCGCAACGTCTCATCGCCGATCGGAATCCGATCCCGCTCCCGCCATTTCTCCGCCGCCAAGGTCGGCCCAAAATCCGCGTAGCTCCTCCCGTACACCGCCAGCACCCGCGCTTTCACCCCGAAACACCCACTCTCTTAACCGGACAGTAGTGTGATAACATGTTAAATAAAATGATGAGGGTTGTGGCTTGCCTCCGTGTGGTTCCTGTGCATAGTAGCGCCTTGCACTTAGGCCGCTCGCGACGGTTTTTAGAGGTGCCCGTATGTTACTATTGCCAATTGCAGTAGACGGCAAGGTCTTACCATTACCCACAAGTCTATACACTAAGGAGGGGATTCCTCCCCTGATAAGGGGAGGTTAGGTGGGTTGAGGAAAAAGTACCCGCAAGCGACTTAAATAAAACGCTCTCGCTGACTTTTGGGTAAGGGCAAGGGGGACTTCATTTCAGTTTTATCGGTGATGAATCACAAAACAGGAGAGGTTAAAATGAAAAAACTTGTCTTTGTTATGATGGTGTATGGTTTTTTCGGTACCGGAAGCGTGCATGCTCAGGTATTTACGCTGAAAAGTCCCGATTTAGGGGGACAATTAACTGAAACACAGGTATTTTCAGGATTTGGATGTACGGGAAAAAACATTTCACCCGCTCTTAATTGGAGCAACGCACCCAAAAACACAAAAAGCTTTGCGGTGACCCTGTATGATCCGGACGCCCCAACGGGGAGCGGATGGTGGCATTGGGTGATGTTTAACCTCTCCGCCGATGTCAGTGCACTCAAGACAGATGCGGGGAATCCTAGCAAGACGCTAGCCCCCAAAGGCAGTATCCAAAGCGTAACGGACTTCGGAAAGCCGGGGTTTGGCGGTGCCTGTCCACCCGTGGGAGACAAACCCCATCAGTACCTGTTTACCGTCTATGCACTTGATCAGGAGAAATTGGACTTGGACGAGAAAGCGCCACCGGCAATGGTAGGTTTTTTTCTGAACCAGCATGCAATCGCAAAGTCATCTCTGATCGCCTACTACGGACGGTAACGGAAGGGGTTGACTCCCCGCGTGTACCCACTAATCACACAATGAAGTTTCTACGCCGCGTTGCGACGTTTGTCGCTCCCTACAATGGGCTTTTTCTCCTCACACTGCTTTTTGCCGTTTTGACCACCTTAATGGATTTGGCTCCACCCTGGTTAATCAAGGTCGTTATTGACGAGGGCATTCACCCAGACCGGTGGGGAACCCTCCTCCTCCTTGTTCTCGGCATGACCCTTAGTTTTGGAGTACGGGGATTGTCCAACATGGCACGGATACGCCTGAATAATGCCTTTGAGCAAAAGGTTGTTTACGACATCCGGAATGCCGTCTATCACGCCATGCAGCGCCTTCCGATTGCTTACTTTGAAAGTCGCTCTACCGGCGAGCTTATGTCTCGAATGAACAATGACGTGGAAAATATGGAGCGCATCTTTATAGACGCCATCGAACACTTGTTGGTCGCGGCTTTAACCCTTATCGGCATTACCTCTATCCTTTTTATCATTCAATGGAGGCTTGCCCTCATGGCCCTCCTGCCCATCCCCCTCTTGGCGGGGGCGTCCTTCTTTTTCACTCGACGCGTTCATCGGCTCTACCACTGCCGCCGCCAACGCCTTGCCGATCTAAACGCCCTCTTGCAAGATACGATCTCCGGCATTCGGGAGACCATCGTTTTTAACCGACAATCCTATGAGGCAACCCGGTTCAAAGAAGGCAATCAGGCATGCTGCCTGGAAGCGATGCGCATTGCCCGGCTTTGGGGGAGTTATTCCCCGGCCATGGCCTTTATCGCCTCTATGGGCTCCGTCATCATCCTCGGATTTGGTGCCTATTGGGTGTCTCAGGGGGCAATGACGGTAGGAGAGCTTGTCGCCTTCCTCACCTACACGGCGATCTTTTACGCACCCATCAATCAGATTCACGCGGTCAACCACATGCTTCAACACGCCATTGCCTCCGGCGAGCGGGTATTTGAACTGATTGATACCGAGTCGCATGTCCAAGAACCAACGCATCCGGTATCTCTTCCAGAAAAACTTAACGGCCGGGTTTGCTTTCATCATGTTTCTTTCCAGTATGTGGCCGACCGTCCCGTTTTGCACGAGATTGATTTTGAACTCTTGCCGGGTGAAACCGTCGCCTTGGTCGGTGCCACCGGCGCTGGAAAGACCACCATCGTCTCCCTACTTCTACGATTTTATGACGTTTGCGCGGGAAAAGTGACGATTGACGGATACGACATCCGGGGGATGTCATTGAGCGCCCTTCGAGATCAGATCGGTGTCGTTCGGCAAGAACCCTTCCTGTTTAACGGCACCGTCCGTGAGAACATTGCCTACGGCCATCTCGGCGCAGCGGAAGAAGCGATTGCCGCCGCCGCAGAGGCCGCATGCGCCGATACCTTTATTCGACAGCTACCGGAGGGCTATGCGACATGGATTGGGGAACGCGGGGTTAAGCTCTCCATCGGCCAAAAGCAGCGTCTTGCCATCGCCAGGGCTTTTCTTAAGGATCCGCCCATCATTATCTTTGACGAAGGGACCTCCAGTGTGGACGCCGAAACTGAGGCGAGCATTCAAGAGGGGTTGGAAAACCTCTTTGCAAAACGAACCACGCTCATTGTGGCCCATCGCCTCTCGTCACTTCGCAGAACTCACCGCATTTTGGTGGTTGATGGGGGACGGATTGTGGAAAGCGGAGCGCCGGAAGACCTTCTTCAGAAGGGAGGTGCTTTTGTCAGCCTTTTTGCCCCACAACTCCAACCCCTAACGCGACACTAGAAAGCTGACGACAACTTGAAGAACGGTAATCGTCGTATCTAGCGTAGTGCTTACCCTGTGTGGTCGGTGTGATTTACAATCAGAGAGCGTCCTATTTACAATGGGGACGGATTATGGTTCACAAACGAAAGTTCGTTCCTTGTCTTGCCCGCGCTTTCTATGTTAGGAGGCGGTCGCGTAGTTGGCCGTAACATCTTGGGTGTGTCATGCAAAGGGAGAAGTCAAAAGGAAAAAAAAAGGTCGTGCTGGCCTATTCCGGCGGCTTAGATACCTCTGTCATTATTCATTGGCTTATTGAGCAGTACCAATGTGAAGTTGTCGCGTTTTGCGCCGATCTTGGCCAGGGAGAAGACCTCGCGGCCATTGCCGATAAGGCCAAAAGGACCGGTGCCGGAAAGGTTGTTGTGGCTGACCTGAAGGCGGTGTTTGCAAGGAACTATATTTTCCCTATGCTGCGTGCCAATGCCCTCTACGAAGGAAGCTATCTTCTAGGCACGGCCATTGCCCGACCCATCATTGCCAAAAAACAGATGGAAGTCGCGAAAGCGGAAAAGGCCTTTGCGGTGTCGCACGGCGCCACCGGCAAGGGCAACGATCAAGTACGGTTTGAAATGGCCTACCAGGCCTTCGACCCAACGATTAAAATTATCGCTCCATGGCGTGAGTGGGGATTGACGGGAAGGTCGGAATTGATCGCGTACGCGAAACGGTACCATATACCGGTAGAGGCCACGCTAGAAAAACCCTACAGTATTGACCGCAACCTTTTCCATGTCAGTTACGAAGGGGGTGTGTTGGAAGACCCGTGGGTAGCCCCACCGGACTCGATGTACACCCTAACCGCTTCACCGGAGGCCACCCCCGACGTCCCCTGCATTATTGATATTGGGTATGAAGAGGGCAATCCGGTCTCGATCTCCGGTCGGCGGTATGCACCGGCACAACTCATCATGAAGTTGAACGCGATCGGCGCGATACACGGAATTGGACGCGTGGATATGGTTGAAAACCGCTACATTGGCATTAAATCGCGAGGGGTTTATGAAACTCCGGGAGGAACCATCCTGCATGTGGCACACCGGGGGGTTGAGTCACTGACGCTGGATCGTGAGGTGCTTCATTTGCGGGACAGTTTCATCGTCCCTTACACGTCACTGATTTATAACGGTTATTGGTTTTCACCGGAGCGCGCACTCTTGCAAGGGTTAATTGATGCGGCACAAACAGGGGTAACCGGCACCGCCCGATTAAAACTTTATAAAGGAACCGCGCAGCTCATCGGCAGAAAATCCCCCCGGTCTCTCTATCGCCCCAAAGTCTCCACGTTTGAAAAGGATACGGTCTATGTACCCAAAGACGCAGAGGGGTTTATCCGGTTGAATGCCCTACGCCTAAGACACCTGAACCGAAACGGCTTGGGCACAACAGAAAAAACCTAAACCATGCCCAGAAAAAAACACGAGTCCCAGGCCGGCACGAATGCCACTCTGTCCAAAGCATGGGGAGGACGATTCGTCGAACCGACCGATCCAGACGTCGAGCGGTTCTGTCATTCCTTTTCATTTGATAGGCGGCTCTATCCTTACGATATTCAAGGCAGCATTGCCCATGTTAGAGCCATTTGTCAGGCAGGACTGTTAACCGCTTTCGAGCGTGATCAGATGATTGCCGGCCTTAAAAAGGTTGAAGCTGAGCTGTCTGCCGCAAGTACCTGTCTCACCCCCCTCCCGTCTCAAGAAGATGTGCACATGTATATTGAACATCGTCTTATCGAACGGATTGGCCCTGTGGGTGGAAAATTGCACGCAGGGCGCAGCCGCAACGATCAGGTATCGCTTGACCTACGTCTTTATCTAAGGGATCAGACGCACACCATCACCAAGCACATTAAATCCTTACAACGGGCCTGTTTGGATCAGGCGAAGAAACAGATGAAGGTCCTTCTGCCGGGGTATACCCATCTGCAGCGGGCGCAGCCTGTTTTGTTGTCCCACTATTTTTTAGCCTATTATGAAATGCTGAAGCGAGATCGTTCCCGGTTTAGCGACAGTTTGCAACGGCTTAATCAGATGCCGCTGGGAGCGGGGGCATTGGCGGGTAACGGGTTTGGCATCAACCGCCAGGCGGTTGCCAAACTCCTGGGTTTTCCAAGCGTGACCGCCAACAGTTTGGATACGGTTAGCGACCGAGATTTTGTGGTGGAGTTCTTATCAAACGCCGCGATGCTGATGATGCACCTATCGCGATGGGCGGAAGAGTGGATACTTTGGAATACGGCTGAGTTTCGTTTTATCGAATTACCGGATCGCTTCTGCACGGGTAGCAGCATGATGCCTCAGAAAAAAAATCCCGACGTACTCGAACTCATTCGCGGAAAGACCGGACGAGTCTACGGCGCACTGACGGCCCTACTCACGATCATGAAAGGATTGCCGCTTTCCTACAATCGGGATATGCAGGAAGACAAAGAACCCCTCTTTGATACCGTGGATACCTTAGGCAGTGTCCTCCCACTCATGACGAAGCTTGTTATACACACCCGCTTCCAAGACGCGCACCTGAAGGATGCCTTGGATGAAGGCTTTCTCTTGGCAACAGAGGTGGCCGACTATCTGACACGCAAAGGGCTTCCTTTTAGGGAGGCCCATCGTGTGGTCGGGGAGATCGTTCTTACCGGTGTCCGTACGAAGCGGCCGTTGACGGACTTCACCCTTCAGGAGTTACGGGGCTATTCCAAGCACTTCGACGACGATATCTTTGATTGCCTTACCCCAACCGGAGCGGTTGAAAGAAAACAGGGCATGGGGGGCACCTCTACCGCATCGGTGCAATTTGCCCTAAGGAAGGCATTGGCGGAGATAAAACAGTGAGCCGACAATCTATCTCCTACGGTCTAATGTTAATGTGTGTGTTGTTCTTTTTTTCGTGTGGTCGCAAAGGGGATCCTAAGCCCCTACCCTCTAGCAATGCAACCCACTCCTTGACGGCCTTTTCGCGTCACTGATATGTTTCCTTTTGCGGTTTAGTTGGATACGATTTGGATACGGAATATGTTTAAGATTAATGTTCCCAGTAAAGCCTCTTCTCCACCGCTGCTTCGACCACAAATTGAATGGACTGATTGGATACGAGATTACGCAAAGCCGATTTTCAGTAGCGTGGGTGTGTTATTGCTGGCGGGTATCGTGTCATTTGCCGTTTTGTCATCAAACCGGCGAGCCGAGGATCGGGCACATGCCCTTCAGAGTGAGGCCTCGAGGCTTTTTCACGAGCCGCCGCCCCTGCCGGAGCCAAAGGAAGAAGGGAAACCGGCGCCCAAAATACTAACAAAACCGGAACGGCTTAAGAAGGCTGCTGAACTTTTCGATGAGGTCACCAAGACTTATCCGCGCACGAAGAGTGCAATGATTGCGCAGTATGAAAGCGGTAATGTGTATTATGCATTAGATGCGTTAAAGACGGCCAAAGAGCGGTATCAAGCCTTTTTAGCAAAATATCCGGAGCAAAAGACGTTGTCCGCAATGGTGCGGATAAAGATGGCCTATCTCTATCAGAAGGAGAAGAATCCTTCCGAGGCAATGGCTCGTTTTCGTGCGTTGTACAATGCAAAAGATGGATACGGCAAGGATCAAGCCGGGTATGAAGTTGGACGTTTATTGGAGACAGAGGGTAAAGGGCCGGAAGCCATTGCGATATACAAGGAGATCACAAAAGACTCCAAAGATTCACCCTGGGGGATGGAGGCTCAGGGACGCTTGAGCATCTTGGAACCCCCACCGCCACCACCGGCACCCACGGGGTCAATGGTGATGCCCCAAGGCATTGGGCCAATGCCGTCTCCTATGGGGGCAACCCCTCAGGGCATACCGGAAGGTCTACTAAAAGTCCTCCCCCAAGGGTCCACTCAGGGAGCCCTTGGAGATAAAGGCACGAAATAGTCCGTAACCCATCTGTATCTCACTTTAGTGTAGTATTCCATAGCCCCATTTAGGTTTGTCGTACCGGCGAAGGTCGGAGAGAGACACAACAATGGGCACCTAAGTTGCTTCAATAGGGGTAGAGAGGAGAAACGATGAACGAACTGTTTCTTGCGCTAGGGCTGCTTTCCGCTGCCGCGGTTGTTATTTTTTCGGTTCTTCTGTTTATTCGTGTCTCAAAAATGTCTACTACGATTGTGAAAGAGGTGCGGGACGAGTTGCGGATCAGCCGGGAGGAGGGCAGAAACGCAGGGAAAGGGCTTCGCGAGGAAATGATCAACCATCTAAAGACCGTCCACGACGTGTTATCCAATACTCTAGAGGGCATGGGTAAAATCCAGCAGACACAACTCGAAGGGATGACGAAACAGTTAAAGGAACTTTCCGACACAAATCAGGGGGCGTTGGATCGTATTCGCAATACCTTCGACACACGGGTAACGGAACTTCGAGAAGGCAATGAAAAGAAACTGGATGAGATGCGCAAAACCGTGGATGAGAAGCTGCACGAGTCGCTTGAGAAGCGCCTGGGAGAGTCGTTCAAGCTCGTGGGTGACCGGCTTGAGGTGGTGCATAAAGGTTTGGGAGAGATGCAGGCGCTCGCGATGGGGGTCGGGGACCTTAAGCGCGTGCTTGGCAACGTGAAGGCCCGTGGCACATGGGCGGAGGTTCAGCTCGGTGCGATCTTGGAACAGATTCTCACTCCCACGCAGTGGGCAAAAAATGTTTGCGTAAAGAATGGATCATTAGAGCGGGTTGAATACGCTATCCAATTGCCCGGGCCCAAGAGCGACCCGGAGGGGTGCATGTGGCTTCCCATTGATTCTAAGTTTCCTCAGGAGGACTATATCCGTCTACAGGAGGCTTCAGAGCGAGGTGATCCGTCTGCGGTCACGGCGGCTACCGATGCTCTGGTACGAACGGTTCGTCAGGCGGCAAAGGACATCCACGATAAATACATCAATCCTCCAAACACAACCGATTTTGGGATTATGTTTCTCGCGACGGAAGGGCTTTACGCGGAAATACTCCGGCAACCGGCGTTTGTCGAAGAACTTCAGCAGCGTTACCGCGTTGTCGCGGCCGGACCCAATTCGTTTGCGGCGATTTTAAGTAGTCTCCGTATGGGTTTCCAAACGATGGTGATTGGACAGCAGTCGGCAAAGGTACGAAAAGTTCTAGGCGCCGTCAAGACGGAGTTTGGCAAGTTCGGGGAAGTGCTGGATAAGGTCAAACGTCAGTTGGGAGCAGCCAGTCAAACGATTGAAGAAACGAGTACCAGAAGCCGTGCGATGGAAAGAAGCCTTCGTGACGTGGAACAATTACCTGAATCAGAAGCCGCACAGGTCCTTGCCTCGCCGATGGGAGGAGAGGGACCTACCAAAATGGTTTGACAATCCCGCAAAAGATACTTTAGCCTGTCGTGGTCTGGCGCGTGTAGGCAGCGTTGAACTCGTGGGTATGGGGCTGTAGCTCAGCTGGGAGAGCGCCTGGTTCGCAATCAGGAGGCCGGGGGTTCGATCCCCCCCAGCTCCACCAAACTGAATTTGACCGAGAATTGAAGGGGGCGCTTCGCGCTTAAGATTGGGACTTCCAACGTTTGGTGGAGC
>SBBL01000037.1 GCA_005239745.1 Candidatus Troglogloeales bacterium
CCGTGCGGGGGGAGCCTGCCTCGCCTGTGGCGAGGCAGGCTCCCACCGTGCCGGACGTCGGGAAGATAGCAATGGGTCAGATTGCGCCGGGATCGGGTGGGTCTGTACCCGTCTTGAATGTTTTAAGTACTTTGAATACACCGGTGCAAACGCTCGTCCCTGGGGTACAGGTGGTTTCGCCGGTATCAGGTCGGCCCGTGGCCCCCCTGCCAACGATTGAGATGTTGTCCTTGCCGCCTTTAGCGGATGCCCGGGGCATGATGCGGCTAATTGCGGCAAAGGTGGGTCCTTTTAGTAAAGATGGCGGGGCCATTACCATTACACTGGAGCCTGAGTCTTTGGGCACCCTGTTGGTGGAGATCGTTACACATAAGCAGGGGGTGCAGGCGCACATGGTGACGTCGCATCCGCTCGTGAAGGAAGCATTAGAGAACAATCAAGCGGTGTTACGGGACGCCCTTGCACAATACGGGCTTCAAGTTGACCAGTTCTCCGTACAGATGGGGGACCCGAACCGGCATGCCGCGCATCGTAGGGACCGCGGGTTGCTGACGGATAACGGACAGACCCCACTGATTGCCCGCCCACAAGCGGCCCAAGAGGTTGCGGGTGTTTCCCTGCCGCGGGGATATATCAGTCTTTATGTTTAAATTTTGAAAGGGGGTTATTGTGAATACAGGCATTGTGCAGTCACTCAGTCAGGGTGGTGTGGCAAACACGGGGGGTGTAGGTGGGACGAATCCACTGGGTAAAGATGCGTTCTTAAAACTGCTCACCACGCAACTTCAGTTCCAAGACCCGCTCAAGCCGCTCAATAGTACCGAGTTCATTGCCCAGTTGACTCAGTTGACACAGTTGGAAGAGACGCAGAAGATGAGCAGCGTCTTAGCGGATGCTACGAGACAGATCGGCGAGCTTAGCAATTACAGCGCTGCGGGTTTAATTGGGAAACAGGTTCGGGTATTGGGTGGATCTGTAAGGGTAACCGAGGGAGAGTCTACAAGCCTTACCTACAGCATACCTGAGAAAATTCGCAGTGGCATCATGGACATCGCAGACTCAACGGGGACCATTATTCAAACGTTTGATCTGGGGGTGCAATCGGCCGGAATGCATGCCATTATTTGGGATGGGAAAGACGCCAATGGCGCGGCCGTGCCGTCTGGGAAGTACTTGTATCGTGTTGCTGCAGAAAACGCTGAGGGAAACCTTGTCCCGGCTTCTACCTACGCGCAGGGGCAGGTATCCGGCATCACCTACGATAATGGTATTGCCTACCTGATGGTCAATGGAGAGCCGGTTCCAGCATCCGACATTGTGCAGATCAACAACTGAGTGATTCCCCTCCTTGGTTAAGGATGGGGTAGAGGTGGTTTAGTTTAGGGGTCGCAACGCCGACTGCAGGGTACAGTGTAGGGGGTGTTTGAAGTTCGTCGAGGTGGCCTTTACTGAGTGAGTAATCGGTAACGGTGGTTAGGTTGTTTGCTTTAATCGTGTAACGGGAGGGGACAGATGTTAAGTTCTTTGTATAACGGCGTAAGTGCGCTGAACGCGTATGGAATTGGGTTGGAAACGGTTGGTAATAACATTGGGAACTTAAACACGGTGGCCTTCAAAGGACATGATGTCCTTTTTGCGGACGTCTTTGCGGGCGCTACCCTCTATTCCCGTGTGGATGGATCTCGGATTGATGCAGCGGGGACAGGTGATCGTGTAGACGTCTCGCGGATTGGCTCCGGTGTGTCGGTAAACACGATTCGTACCTCCATTGCGCAGGGGACGTTTGAGCAGACTGGTCGTCCGTTGGATCTTGCGGTGGATGGCAACGGCTATTTTATCGTCAAGGGGACGGCCGAGGTCAATTTTGGAAGACCGCTATTTACGCGCGATGGTTCATTTACGGTTAACGAGAACGGTTTTATTGTTACGGAGACGGGGTTAATTCTCCAAGGTCGCCAGGTGGGGGCCTCGGTGCCAGCAGCTGAGGGTGCGGCGGGTATTGTGGCAGGCCAATTACAGCAGGATTTGAACGTTTCTGAAACGACCATTGCCCCGCAAGCAACAAAAAATGTCAAGATCGTGGCTAATCTCGATTCGGAAGCGGCGGTGGTTGGACCCTTTAATGTTGCCAATGCAAACGCGACCTCCAACTTCTCAACGAGCATAACGGTTTACGACGCAAAGGGAGCCGGCCATTTGGTGACGGTTTATTTCACGAAACAGGCACTCGTCTCTCCGATAGAGACCGTGTGGGACTATAATGTCGTGGTTGACAAGGCTGATTCGGCAAGTGGCCTTACGGAGTCACAGGTTCAGGGATCTTTAACGTTTGACGCGAACGGGGCGCTAAGTGCAGAGAGTGCTCCGGCAGGAACCCTTGCTTTTTCCGGGGGAAGCGTAGCGGCTGCGTTTGATTTCGGCACAAACATCACTACGGAGGCTGGATTGGGATTAGACGGGGTAACGCAGTTTGCAGCTCCTTCTGCAGTCGTGAGTCAGGACCAGGATGGGTTTACGACAGGGGTGCTACTGGGTGTCTCTGTGAACACAAAAGGATTTGTCAACGCAGTTTACAGTAACGGGAAAACCAAGGTCCTTGGACAGGTCCTGCTCGCCAGGTTTATTAATCCGGAAGAGCTGGTCAGCTTCGGCAACAACCTGTACGTAGACTCTTTCCACTCTGGCGTAGCGCTTGTTAGTGAGCCGGACAGTCAGGGGGCAGGGCAGGTCCTTTCCAATAATTTAGAGCAGTCAAACGTTGACCTCGCCCAGCAGTTTGTAAAACTGATTGAGTTTCAGCGTGGCTACCAGGCCAATTCCCGCGTGATTACCACTACAGACGAGTTGCTCATTGATCTCATCAACCTAAAGAGGACGTAAGGCTTTTTGTGGGTGGGGTGGGGCACGGAGAACCCCGGCCACCCCACCCACAATATCCGATAATAGGCGCACGTGGACAACCCTAGGCGCGTGAGGGTATGCGCCCGCTACCGCGTGCGCGTAAGCACGCTGATACTGCCGACGGCTCCCAACAGACAGCCTGACGCAACCATCCCTAGCATTACCCGTGTATGGAGAAATTGCGCGGATAGCGGCACGGGGTGGCCATGTCGTTGAAAGGTAATCAAAACTACCTGATAGACACCCCATAAAGCGGCAAGAGAGACGGCTGTACTCAACGTGCCAATCGTTGCACCTTCTATTAGAACCGGTAGTTTGATAAAAACGTTGTCTGCACCTATTAGCTCTAAAACGTTAGTCTCTTCCCTTCGACGGTTGAAGTGAAGCCTTAGCACAATAACCGCTACGGTCATAACGGCTATTGCCACCCATCCCCCTATATATCTACCGACACTGGTGAGGCGCCTTGAAGTGACATGTAAAATTTCTAACCATTCGGCGCTATAGTCAATCGCTTCAACCCCCGATAGTGATTTGTAATCGTCAATGACCCATACAATTTTCTGAGGGGTTCGCAGGGCTGCCACCACACTTAAATCAAAAGAGGCCGGTAGCGGATTCTCTTTCAGGTGAACCGTCAGAGACGGATCCTGAAAAGACTGCTTAAATAGATTGGATGCTTCTTTTTTCGAAATATAATTAAAAGATGTAATACGCGGGTCGTTTGTCAGTTTTGTTTTAAGGTTTTGGACTTGTTTTTCATTGGCGTTATGGCTTAGGTAAAGGCTGACTTGCACACGGGCAGAGGCTGCTTCAACAACGCTTTGGGCATTGGTGTAGATCAAAACAAATAACCCAAACAACAGGAAGACAAAACCGAGAGAGACCAATAGGGGAAAGGATATGCCCTTGTGGCGCCACATATTTTGGATAGCCATTCCAACGATAAACCCTATGCGTTTCATGAACGTTCTTCCGGCGTCAGGGAGCCATTTTGTAATCGAATACACCGGGTCGCCGGGAACAGGGGCCCGCGATGGCCCGTTACAATCAGGGTCGTGCCGGCAATATGCGCCTGCTTAAGCCGCTCAAGGATAATCCAAGAAAGGTCCGTATCTAAATTGCGCGTGGGTTCATCCGCTAATAGAATGGGCGGCTGTTTGACGATTGCACGTGCGACGGACACCAGTTGTCTCTCCCCATTGGAGAGGTGGGGGGGATAGTGGTCGCGGCGATGGTAGAGCTTGGCCGCTTGTAACGTGTCATACACACGCCGCTTGATATCGTTCCTAGGAATCCCGATTATTTGGAGAGGCAGGGCCACATTTTCAAAAACGGTTTTTCGGTTAATGAGATGAGTCTCGTGGCAGATAATCCCCATTTTCTGTCGTAGCATCGGAACCGCGCTTCTTGTCATCTCGGAAAAACTATATCCGGCAACAACAATACGCCCTCGGTCGGCACGCTCCTCTGCGTAAAGCAACTTCAAGAGGGTCGTCTTTCCTGCCCCGCTTTTTCCGACAAGTAGGATACACTCGCCCTTCTCAACCTGTAAACTGACGTCACTGAGGACTGGAGGATATTCGCCGTATCTTTTGTAAACGTGGAAAAGACGAATCATGCACCTTGAGTACTACCCACGAGAACCGTCGGCTAACGCAAACGCGTCCTGAAAGAGCGAGATCGCCGTTTCTTCTCCTGTTTTTAAGACGGAGATAACATCAAAACGGCAATGGGTAGGCGACAGTTTCTTATGCAGCAGATACGCCATTGCGATTTTCCCAATCTGTGCCTGCTTACGAAAACCGACGGCCATTTCAGGTGTTCCGAATTTGTCTGAGGACCGCGCTTTCACCTCAACAAAGACCAGTGTCGCGCCATCCCAGGCAATAATATCAATTTCCCCAAACGGGGCACGATAGTTCGTCTCCACAATGCGATAGCCCTTGCGCTTAAGAAACTCCGCGGCTGCTTTCTCCCCCTCCGTTCCCGTGATGGGCAGGTTCCGTCCGTACACCTCGAAATGTCCTGCGGTGGATCTGACACGGCCCTAAAGCCCGAATCCGCTCCAGATGGGCGGCCGTTGGGTATCCCTTGTGCTGCCCGAAACCGTATCGTGGAAACTCATCGTGATACTGGCACATTAAACGATCTCGTGTCACCTTCGCGATAATAGAAGCGGCGGCGATGACCACACAGAGACGGTCCCCATGAATAATGCCCCTTTGTGGGATGGGGATGGCGGGCAGGGCAAGGGCATCCACCAATAAAAAATCCGGCGGTTGCACAAGCCGGCCCACGGCTTGTTGCATCGCGAGGCGCGTGCTTTCTAGGATGTTATGTGTGTCAATGGTGGACGGAGAGGTCATTCCCACCCCCACGGCCAGAGCCGTTTCCATAATGCGCCCATACTGATCCTCACGCTGACGCGGCGTTAGCAGTTTTGAATCACGAATACCGCTGAGGCGGTGTGCATCATGGAGAATAAGATTTGTGGGGAAGATAACAGCGGCGGCGACCACGGGGCCCGCCAGCGCCCCGCGGCCTGCTTCATCTAGGCCGCAGATCGCACGGTAGCCTTTAGAGATGAGGTCTAGTGCAATTAAGATCATTGGGCGCCTCTAAAACCGCCACGAGCGACCAGGACACAAGGGGTGCAAGGGCGCAGTATATCATTAAATATATGAGGATTTCGAGCACAGCAGCTCGTACCGGAGCCCCCAAAACAATGTTTGAGTGTTTTGGGGTGGGCAGCAGTTTGGACGCGTAGTAGGTTTTAGAGGTGCCCTGGCGTCGGCTAAGGGAGTGAGGGGCAGGGTCTACGTTGATGCATCGGTGATTGGAGGTTGCGCGGAGTGACTACGCGGCGCTGAGCGGGTACCGCTCAGCGCCGCGTTCCGGAATCTGTTGAAATTACTCCGGAGATCAAGGCGGAAGGCGAAAGACGGTTGCAGGAGTTCAAGCAAACCCTGACGCCGGATAGGCTTGGTCTAGAACTACCGCATCACATCTCGACTCTACCGGCCACAAAGCAGTAGTATAGCAACTCTATTGAAATCTGGCCATAAAAAGACCATAATCTCTTGGTGGCTTATCGGGTTGTCCTGACTAAAAATGCATGTGAAGATTTTGATGCCCTGGATACGCGCTGGCGCGCTACAGTACGGGATGCGATGCGTGTTCATTTGACGCACGAACCGACGAAACAGAGTAAGAGCCGCATCAAGCGATTACGGGATTTGCGCCACCCCCAGTACCGACTCAGGGTCGGCGACATTCGGATCTTTTATGATGTGACCGGTGGAGACGTAGTCATCATCGCCATTATGCCGGAGGAGAAAACGATTCAATGGCTAGAGAAGCACGGAAAACAATGATTAAGGTTCCGCTCTCAAAAGCAAAGGAGAACTTTTCGGAATTCATCAAGCGAGCCGGGAAGGAAGAAGTTGTCGTCACCATCCATGGTCGCCCCGCGGCGGTGATCATTGGTTTTGAGGGGGAAGATGATTGGCTAGAGTACCGCTTGTTAAAGGACGAGACGTTTTTAGAGCGGGTTGCACAGGCGCGGCAACAGTATCAAGAAGGAAAGCATACGGTGCTGGAGGAGCTATCGTAAAGGTACGCCCAACCGGACGCGCAAAAAGCACGCGCCGCCCACCTGTGGCAAAGTGCCGTCCGGCCTGAAAGGTTCCATCTCTACTGCCGAGCAGCACCGAGATATCGTTGGAGCGGCTATTGGCTGCAATCAGGTCGGGGAGCCGTCCCTATTAAGATCGGCTGGTATGCTGTACCCAATAGTCAAGACAGGAAATGAGTTTTTTAAGGTTATGTTTTCGGCTCGGTGACCCATTGTTTTTACGCCACCCTTCGCCTCCGCCGAGTCTGTCCGGGTGTTGTATCTGGAAAAAGCCGACGGCAGATCGAGCAACGTGACGCTGCGGGGCGTCGGCAAAAAGGGATTTCTCCTTCGGCCCAGGATCACGATCGTGGAAGGCCGGATGTTTCAGCCGGGGGTATCGGAAGTGGTCGTCTCCCGCTGTGTGGCACGGCGGTTCAAAAATGCCAACGTCGGCGACACGCTCCGGTTCGGGTCGCTCCGCTGGACGGTCGTGGGACATTTCGATGCCGGCGGCACCGCCGTGCTGGCGCGGGTCGTGGATCAGGCGTCACGCGAGACGCTGCTCGCTGCCATTGCCGGCAACGGTCAACTCACGCTGGAAGGCCGGACGAAACGGGCCTATTACGAAGCCCAGACTGCCGCAGCCGACAGGATAAAGTTTCTCGGCGCACTGGTCGGCATCCTGATGGCGATAGGCGCGTCGTTTGGCGCGATGAACACGATGTACGCCGCCGTTAATCATGATTGAAGATTACCTAGAAAACTGCTAGAGTGCCCCCCTCCGCTCTTAAAAGGTAAGGCAAAACAGTTTCTTAAACGCAAAACGGGGCTTTGATGCGTTCGCGTCGGTGGGTTTTCTTATCGGTCTTATTCTTTTTTCCCGTTCATTTGTCTCCATTGCGCCCTTTTGTCTACGCTGCTGCCCCCGCGGAAATGGCCATCCCCATCAAGCACGTTGGTATTCGGGGTAATATTCGTATTGATACGGAAACGATTCGTGCCCGTCTTCTGACCAAGGAAGGGGAACATCTTTCTCAGGAGAAGATTCAATCGGATATCAAGGCACTTTACGAAATGGGATTTTTCAATCACGTGGACGCCGAGACGGAAGGCTTGGAAGGCGGCATTGCCCTCTTCTACGTCGTTGATGAAAAGCCCCTGTTGTCGGAAGTGACCTACAAAGGCAACGCAGAAGTTACCACGGAGACGTTGAAGGAGAGGGTCCTTATCCCAACTGGAGCATTGCTGGATGAACGTCTGGCACGATCCCATGCCAAAGAGATAGAGAAGGTTTATCGGGAGAAAGGATATGACGCCGTGACCGTTGTTCCTACGATTGTGCCCCAATCGGAGGGTCGAGCCGTGTTAGCGTTTACCATTACGGAAGGCGAACAGGTCTCCATCCGCAAGATTTCTTTTGAAGGAAACACAACGTTTAGCGATCGTGTTTTGCGAAAACAAATGAAAAGCCGGCCCTACCGGTGGTTGACGTCATGGATCACGGACACGGGTTTTTATCGGAAAGAGACCCTTGACGCAGATGTTGAGAATATCAAGATATTCTATTTGGACCATGGGTTTATCGATGCACAGGTGCGTCTCTCTGAAGCCTCGACGGAAGAGCGAATTGCCATCGAGGTCACCGAAGGCCATCCCTATACCTTGCGTAGTATACGGTATACGGGGAATACGGTTATCCAAACGTCCGCACTGACGGGTGCGGTGAAAGCCGTGGTAGGGGATGTCGCAAGCAGGCGCCAAATTGGACAAGATATTGCCGCAATTAGTGATTTATATGGGGAGCAGGGTTATCTTTTGGCGACGGTTGTGCCTGACCTGGGGGTTAGTCGAGAACACCGAACGGTTGATCTTTTGTTCCGAATTACCGAAGACCATCCCGTGAAAGTTCGTGAAATTCATGTGGTAGGGAACGACCAGACCCGTGAAAAGGTGATTCGGCGGGAAATTCGCATTAGCGAACAGGGACCGGCCAATACCAAATTGTTGCGTCGCAGCTTCCAACGATTGAATAACCTCAATTTTTTTGAAACCATTGAGATTACTCCTACCCCAGTTTCCCCCGGATGGGTTGATATTGATGTAAAAGTAAAAGAGAAGAAAACAGGTGCCATTAGTGTTGGTGGGGGTTATAACTCTACCGATGGGCTGGTCGGTATTGCCGATCTTACCCTCGACAACTTCATGGGACGTGGACAGCTTATGCGGTTAAGAATTGATACGGGCGAAGCCAGAAAGACCTATAGCCTCACATTTCGTGAGCCGTATCTTTTTGACTCTAATACGGCTGGAACGTTTAGTGTCTTTGATACGGCACGGAGCTTTAGCGCCTTGAACACCAGTTCCTATCGGGAGCGGCGCGTGGGTGGCAATGTTGCGTTCAGTCGGTCTTTTGGCGAATATTTAAGCACTAGCGTCAGCTATGGGCTTTCCACCCTCGAGATATTAGACGTTCAACCCAACACGCCGCAGCAAATTAAAGATCAAGTAGGGGAGCGCTTGACCAGTGTCCTGGGTTTGTCGGCCGCGTGGGACACGCGTGACTATATCTTCGATCCCAAATCCGGGATGTATCATTCCCTTTCTCTGGAACATGCGGGCACCTTCCTGGGAGGGGAAGTGGATTATTACAAAGTAGCGAGTGACAGTAGCTTCTTCGCCACTCCGTGGTGGAACCATACCCTCTCGCTACACGGCCGACTGGGGTATGCCATCGGCCTTGGCGACAGCCAGCTTCCCTTTGGGGAGCGGTTTTTCGTAGGAGGGATCAATACGGTGCGCGGTTTTGACTTCGGCAAGGCGGGACCCATTGATCCGGCAACGGGAGAGATTTTAGGGGGCAACAAGGAAGTCATTTTTAACGTGGAATATCTGATTCCTTTCGCGGCCGAGGCCGGCCTCAAAGGAGTGCTTTTTTATGATTACGGTTCTGCCTTCGACCAATCGGAGCATGTTCGCGTCTCCAACCTGCGTCAGGGCGCAGGGTTCGGCATTCGTTGGATATCTCCGGTGGGTCCGTTTCGTTTAGAGTGGGGGCGCAACCTTAAGCCACGCCCCGGAGAGCAGCGTCGCACGGTTGAGTTCTCTATTGGATCACTCTTCTAACAGGGGTCCCCTTCGCCCACTTTGCGGGAGAGGCAGGGGTGAGGGAATGTCTCTTGCCGGCCTCGAACCGACGGGTTGTTAAGTGGAAGCCAGAGGTGCCCTAGACTAGGTGAGTTTCTGGTAGGGATGATATAATGCCGGAGGCCTTCTTCCGTGGAAGGAGGTGGGGTGTTATTTTTCTAGGAGGAACAGGGTGAGAAGACCGATAAAGTTCTTTTTAAGCGTAGGGGTAGTGTGGTTTGCGGCGACGGCAGTTGTTGCCAATGCACAAGCGTCAAAGATAGCATTTCTGGACACGCAGAAAGTGTTGGATCAGGCAAAGGAGGGGAAGCGCGTAAAGGCAACGCTTGAAGATTTCGTCAAGACGCGCCAAAAAGTCATTGATGCGGAAGAGCAAACCCTCAAACAAATGGAAGATGAGCTTGCCAATCAAGGCTCTATTCTTTCCCCTGAGGCAAAAAAGGTAAAAGAGGATGCGTTTCAGAAGCGGTTAACCGATTACCAAAAACGGGCAGCGGAGATGAACCAAGAGGTACAAACCCAAAAGGTGAATGCCCTTCGGGCATTCAATAAACAACTGGAAGAGGCCGTGAACCAAGTGGCGACCAAGGAGGGGTACGACTACGTCCTTGATCGTAACGCAGATGGGGGAGCGGTTGTTTACGCGAAGACGGCCTTCGATATCACCCAGAAAGTGATAGAACAAATAGATGGTCCCGCCTCCAAAGATGCCTCCCAGTAGTCATGGTTCCGCGCCCCTTTCATTGGGTGAGGTTGCGAGGCGCGTCGAAGGTCGGGTCGTTGGCGATCCGGAGCTATCCATCTGTGGCATCTCCACGCTATCGGAGGCGGGGCCCGGGGATATTGCCTTTCTGACAAACCCCAAATATTTAACAGCGGCTGCGACCACACGTGCGTCTGCTATTCTCCTAAGCGGGGGCGCAGACCGTGTCTCTCGCCTACAGTCGTCTCCAAACACTGACCGACACATTGACCGTGTGTCTAAGGTGCTGGTGCCAAACCCTTACTATGCGCTTTCCCAACTGATCCCCTATTTTTATCCGCCCCACCGATCGGCCGTGGGCATTGATCCGCGAGCCTCTCTCTCGGAGGGGATTGTGCTCGGGCAGGATGTGTCGGTGGGACCTCTCGCTGTTATTGAGGCAAGGGTCGTACTAAGAGACCGCGTACAGATTGGTGCAGGTGCTTTTATCGGTGAGGGAAGCATCATCGGTGAAGATACCTTGGTTCACCCTCATGTCACCGTTTTACACAATGTTCAGGTAGGTAAGCGTGTGGTGCTCCATAGTGGCAGCGTTTTGGGTAGCGATGGGTTTGGTTTTGCCCAGCACGAAGGGGGCTACCATAAAATCGCACAAGTGGGGGGTGTTATCATTGAGGACGATGTTGAAGTCGGTGCGAATGTAACCATAGATCGGGCAACCTTTGGCAACACAACGATTGGGCGGGGAACGAAGATAGACAACTTAGTGCATATTGCACACAATGTGCACATTGGCAGTCATGTTATTTTAGTGGCGCAAACGGGCATCTCTGGATCGGCAACACTTGGGGATCGTGTGACATTGGCGGGTCAGGTCGGGGTGGTGGGGCATGTTACCGTTGGTGCAGGAGCGACGGTTGCAGCCAGATCGGTTGTCACCAAAGACATTGATCCTGGGACAAAAGTTGCTGGATTTCCCGCCGTGCCGCATAAAACATGGACAAAGGCGCAGGCACTCTTCGCGCGCCTTCCCGTTATGCGGGAGCGCATCACCGCACTTGAAGAAAAAATCGCAAACTTGACACAGGAAACATAACGGTGCACATCAATAACAACGGTGCACATCAATGACGACGGTGCACATCAACGACATTCTGGCCCTCTTGCCACATCGCTATCCCTTTTTGTTGGTAGATCGCATCTTGAGTATTGAGCCCGGTAAGCGGATTATCGGCCTTAAAAATATCTCCGTCAATGAGCCGTACTTCCAAGGGCATTTTCCAGGACTGCCAATTATGCCGGGAGTGTTGATTATTGAAGCCATGGCACAGGTCGGCGGGGTCTTGGCCTTTCAGTCTGCCCACGGCAGAAAGGGGGAGATTATCTTTGTTGTAAGCATTGATAAGGCTAAGTTTAGGAGTCCCGTCTATCCTGGAGACCGGATGATAATTGAGGTGGAGGTGTTACAGGAACGCCACCCCTTTTGGCGCTTGAAGGCCGTTGCTTCGGTCGAAGGAAAACGAGTGGCACAGACAGAGCTGAAGGCCATGATCGGACGGTCGAAAGACATGACCCTCCCTCTGCGAGGGGCCATGGAGTGAGCATTCACTCAACGGCCATTATTCACCCACAGGCACAACTGGGATTAGACGTCGAAGTTGGGCCATACGCCGTCGTTGGGTCGGGTGTCCGTGTTGCCGACGGAACAAAAATAGGAGCCCATGCGGTGATTGAAGGCCAGACCGACATTGGAGAGGGGTGTGTCCTTGGCCCTTTTTCAGCCGTCGGTGTTGCGCCACAGGATTTGAAATATAAAGGAGAGCAAACACGTCTTGTCATTGGTAAGCGCAATGTCTTTCGGGAATACGTCACGATCAGCCGCGGCACCTTACAGGGGGGGGGAGAAACGATGATCGGGGACGACAATTACCTGATGGCATACGCACATGTCGCGCACGACTGCATCTTGACCCACCACATTGTTATGGCCAATGGGGCAACGCTGGGTGGGCATGTCACCATCGAAGAACACGCTATTATTGGAGGATTAGTCGGTGTCCATCAGTTTACTCGGATCGGTGGCTACGCAATCGTTGGCGGCTGTGCAACGGTCATTCAGGATGTTCCCCCCTATTGTCGCGTGGCCGGGAATCCCGCACGGCTTCACGGTCTCAATGCGGTAGGGCTTAAGCGGCATGGCATTCCCGCGCCGCACGTCTCAGCTTTGAAGGGGGCATACCGGCTCTTTTTCAGACTGGGGATGTTGAGGCAAGAAGCGGCTGCGCAAGTGCGCCATCAATGGGGCGATATCACGGAAGTTATGCGCCTTACGCAATTTATTGAACAAAAAACGCGACGAGGCGTTTGCCGGTGAAAAAACTGGGACTCATTGCCGGCAATGGGCAATTCCCCATTCTTTTTGCACAGGCAGCGCGAGAATCCGGTGTTTGCGTCGTTGCGATTGCCCATACGGGTGAGAGTGATCCGACGTTGGCACATGTCGTTGACGAGATTCATTGGGTTGAGGTGGGGCAATTGGGCGACCTGATTGCCCCTTTGAAGCAAAGCGATATTACCGACGTTGTTATGGCGGGGGGGGTTTAAAAA
>SBBL01000131.1 GCA_005239745.1 Candidatus Troglogloeales bacterium
CCGTTTGCTGCGTTGCTCGTCGCTTACATACAGAAGGGTATGCGCGCTCCTTACGCCTTGCAAACAGGGCGACTCGTTTGCCCTTTGTGTATACGTTATCCCCTGACAAGCCCTTAATGACCGCCGTTGTCACCGGTAACCTCCATCTATTCACTATAATATGGCTGTGGCGTTTATCCCTGTCGGTTCACTAATACGTACATCTCCTACAAAGGTGACGGTGATCTGATAACGGTCCGCTATTCCTTCCGCCGTAAGAACAATGTTAGGGGCGACCAGTGGCACGCGCCGCATGCCCCTCCCATTAAAAAGGATACCCTGGGCGGTTCCTACTGTCGGCGAATTGACTCGATGAAAGCTTACCCCACGGTTAAGCCTCTGGGGAGGGCTAGCGATGACCAATTGCGGCTCTTCCCCGTTTCGTATGAAATCGGAGGCCACTCCTCCCACCCCCGCGCCATTGTCAATAAAAATATCGTACGTCTCAGTTGCCTTATCGAAGGAGACCGTCACAGGTGTGTTGCGCTGAATGGCCAGCATCCGTGCAAATTGGAGGTGGCTTTTCATCTCGGTCGCATCCTCTTTAAGCCTGGCCTTAGCCGTCCACTCCTGAAAATCAGGGACGGCAACGGCGGTTAGGATGGCGATGATGGCCCCAACAATAGCAACCTCGGTAAGGGTGAAACCTCTCTGATTCATCGGCGTCTCCACCAAATCTTGTCGCTACACGTTATAGCATTGTAGCAATACATATGCCATGGCCCTATGGATTAAAAATATGGTTGTTTTATGGCAAGTTAAAGACTTGTTCCATAAGTTATAGAGGGGATATCTATCATGGCGGTGTTAAGGATTGGGCAATGGATTACATACCGCCTTCGCCAACTTGAATGTAATCCCCATACGTTATACTATCGCTAGGTGATGGAAAAACGGCACGGTACCTCTAAAAACCTACTGCGCACCCGGGCTGCTGCCCACCCCAAAACATCAAAACATTGTTTTGGGGGCCCCGGTGCGAGCTGCTACGCGAGGAGTGTCCTCCTCTGGTGGGTTTTCTGTATGTCTTTTTTTTTTCTTGTCCCTCCACCCGTGGAAGCTGTTCCGGCATTTGCCAGAAAGCATGACCTCTCCTGCACCGGTTGCCATACCAAGCCGCCACGCCTAAACGCTTTCGGAGAGGCCTTCCATATGGCCGGCTTTCAAATCCCGATGCTCCGAGAGGGTGAAGTGAAGGGAAAGCGGCGGATTGGTCGTGTGATGTCCGAGACCTCGCTCCTAAACATCTTTTCAGCCCGAACCACCGGTGACCTTATCCGGTCCTATTCGGGTGGTGAAAAAGAAGATACGGCCATTACCTTTCCACAGGATATCTCGCTCCATCTGGCCGGAACATTCACCGACGGGATTTCATATTTCTTCGAGTTAGAACATGAGGTTGCCGGCATAGAGGGGGTTAAAAATGGACGGTTTGAAGAGAGGTCGCGATTCGGCTTAGGGAAAGAGTTTTTCGTCATGTTTGATCTTCCCAGCCTCTTTAGGTCTCCAGACATGTCCGATATGGGTGGTGTAGGGATGCACCATGATTCGGGTTCTATGATCCATGGGCCAATGATCATGGCAGGCAAGATTGATCCTTCTACGAACTTCTCGTATCCGACCAATCGGCAGCTTATCCTGAACCTACCGGGAAAGGTCCATCCAAACTTAGGTACCATGGAGCGATTTGGCCTTACACCGTATGCCTTCGCATCCAAATTCTTCGGTGTATTGGCGTCTGATGGGGAGCCGGTTGAGGTAACGCGGTCGGTCCTCTACAACACCACCGGTGATCTCGGAATTGACGCCCATATGATGATTGGTCCGCTGCTCATCCAAGCCGGTATTATGGAAGGGTTTGAGTCTGGCCCAACCAATTCAAATCCGAAAAAAGACCCTTATTTTATGGGAAGATTGAATTTCGGGGGTGTGGACTACCTCTCAGGGAGTTTTTCGGGCCTCCTCTATCGTGGCTATGATACGGCGCGTGTCCCAACCGGTGCAAACCAAACATCCGCGGTTGATTGGCTGCGCTACGGGTTTGCCGGAAACGTCCGGTACCGCCTCCTAGATTTTTATGGGGCCTTTATCCGGGATGCCTTAAGGGGATTGCCGGAGGGGCTTACAGGGACCTTTGACAAAGAGGCCTCCGGTCTCACCATCGAGGGGGACTATTTGGCAACCGATCAGACATTGCTCTCACTTCGTTACGACCGGCTAGACAGCGGCGGTCTGATCACGGAAAAGGCAAACGGCAGGATGCTAACCGCTCAGGTACGCTACTACCTCCGGGATAATTTTTCGTTCTATCTGCGGAACGGTTATAATGTCGGAAGGGCAAGCAAGAATCCCTTACAGAACGTCAGAAATCTAGCCGCTTGGGGTCTTGATTTCGACTTTTAAGAGATTGTCATGATCGAGCAGAAACAGAGGAGATTTTTAAAGGGCACCTCTAAAAACCGTCGCGAGCAGCAAAAATGCAAGGGCTACTGCGCGCAGGAACCGGAGCATATCTTTGAATATATGAGGATTCCGAGCACAGCAGCTCGCAGCAGTTTTGACGCGCAGCAGGTTTTTAGAGGTGCCCTAAAACCGTCTCTGATCCTGATGGCAGCGATATGGATTGTTGTCGTCACTGCGATAGCGCTTGAGGCCCAGCCACATCATGGCCACGAGATGTCGGCAGAGAAGGATCCTACCGAACGGGGGAGTGTGGCGGATATCGAAATGGGAAAGAGTATCTATTCCATGGGCTGCATTCACTGCCACGGTTCCAAGGGGAAGGGCGATGGTGCGGCGTCAATCTTTATCGGCCCTTATTCTCATCCCCGTCCTAACGACTTCACCGCTAGCCGTTTTAAGTTCCGTTCAACGGAATCGGGGAGCCTCCCCATGCTAACCGACCTGATCCGGACGATTCGGGAAGGCATCCCCGGTTTTATGCCCTCATTTCGAAACCTCGGTGATACGGCGATCCGTCAGGTGGCGCTCTATCTTCGGACGGCCTTCATTCAACGGCAACTCCCGACCGAGACAACGGTTAAATACGTCGAGCATGTGGGGCCTTATACCTACTCTGTCGAGAGCGTCAAACGCGGCGCACTCCTCTATAGGGAAATGGGGTGTGACGCCTGCCATGGGGAGTCTGGGAGGGGCAGACAAGACACCCTATATGACGATAGGGGCCTTCTGATCATGCCAATGGATCTAACCCGTCTAGAGGGGTTTGGAAACGGCACTTCACATGAAGACATCTATCGGACGATTATGACCGGTCTGGACGGCACCCCGATGCCTAGTTACAGCGACGCCTTTCGTGGAAAGGAAGAAAACGCCTGGGATTTGGTTCATTACATCCTTTCTCTCGCTAGATAGGCTTGACCCTTTTGGGCACCTCTAAAAACCTACTGCGCGTCCCAATTGCTGCGAGCTGCTGTGCTTAAGAATCCTGCGGGGTCCCCAAGCGCAAGCGCTTGGGGTGCTGCCATGTACACCGCGTACATTGCGGTTCCTGTGCGCAGTAGCCCTTGCACTTGGGACGCTCGCTACGGTTTTTAGAGGTGCCCCTCTATGTTCCAATCCCTATCCCTGGGTGGAGTTACTGCGCCTTGAATTGAGAGCGACAGATCAGGTAGGATGGGCGGCCTACCATGGGAGACAGTTGGGAGACAGTATGGAAGACAAGTGGGAGGTTTTGCTCGATCCGACGAAAACGCCGGACGCCGAGCGTCAGGCGGCGGTTGAAAAACTTTTATATAGCGCTAAGCGCCCGGACCCGGAGATCGGACGCATCGTCATTGCAAAACTCCCCAGCGAGCCTGTGGAGTGGATTCAGACGCTCGAGGCCAAGCTGCTTAAAAAACTACCGTTTGACGTAGATGTGTGCGTGTCGGTCGCTTCGCTCTTGAGCATCTCTACCGCCGCCCATCTGCGCCTAACCGCAGCTCAATTCCTCCGCGCAACCCTTGTGTGTCTGGCAGATGAAAAGCGGTCTGACGGGCAGGTACTTTTTGAAGAAAAACTGTCTAAATCACTTATCTCTTTTTTGGAAACCGATAAAGACCCTTATGGGGCAGTTTGGCTAGAGGTTTATAAAACACTTACCTTGTTCCGTCCCTCCAACTTAGTCAGTGAGGCGTTGCTGAATGGGCTCGTCCGCGGTGGAGACGACGCGCTTTATCTTTTCGCGCAATACGCGCAGCGGGCCTACCCCCCATCTGCCTTAAAGTACCTCATTGAAGGCTTTCAGAAGACGGTAGCCGACGAAACGGCCATCCATATCTTGCGAGCCATGGGACTGACGTTTCCAAAAGAAGGCCCGCCCCGTGGGTACCCAAGCGACGAGTCCGTGATCCGAGTCCTTATTGCAGGACTTAAAAGCCCCAGCGAAAATGTACGTAAGGAGGCAGCCGTTGCCCTGACCGCCCGCGCCAAATCTGTCAAAGGACAAACGGAGGCGATGCCACTTGAAGATGAGGTATGGGATACCCTCTTTGATCTTTACCAGCGTAGATTGTCTGCCGCGAGCGCTGCCGATCGAGACCACGCGAAAGAGGCCATTCGTTTGATGCCCGTCAATCCGGACCGTCTATCCCGACTGTTTGTGCTCTTGCGCCGGGTGCAGGACGAACTTCAAAAACAGAATGTGGTGGACTTAATCGGCACCTTCAAAACCCCCGAAACCCGGGCGGAGTCGCTTAAAATGCTTAGGGTCAATTTTTCCGGACTTCGCTTAGAGGCCCAGAAAACCACCATTGACGCGGCCTACGGGTTTGCTCCAGACGATGAGATTGAGGCGGAGCTTGAGAAGTTGTTGGAGGGAAAAGGACTCCATGCCGATATTCAGGCAAGGCTCGCCGACAAGCTTTTTTCGGACACCCCGAGCCTTTCCGCGCGGCTAGCGCGTTGGTTAGATATTGATCCAAAAAAGAAACGGCCGGTATTGGAGCGTTTTGAGCTGCCAATCATGCACATTAAGATCATTGAAGCGGCTGGAAAACGGACCCATGACGCAACGATCTGCAAACGATTGATACGGCTAACCCCGCTGCTGATGATGAATGATGCCAAGATCAAGTGCCTTGAAGTGTTGCGGGGGTTTCCGGACGCCGCGGTTTTTCAGCCACGTATATTTAAGGCAAGTGATGCCGCTAAACAGATTATTGCCGTTTTGGAACCTCTGCCTCAGGCGCGTATTGTCTTTGATGGCTTTACGCTGCCGGAGGTCCTCGGTGGTAGTAAAGAGCTAGAATATGGAGATATGGAACAGGCGCACGCGCAGGGGTTGGGGTCGGCTGCCGCAGCCATGGGAAAGGGGTTCGTAAAAAAGTTGCTTGAGGATATTTTTGATGGCAGTATTGGGGATGCTATTCCGGAAGGGACCAGCGTTCAGTTTACACCGGAAGGCAATAATGTGTTTACACTGACGCCGGTTGCGTCTACGGCCACTCACCACTAAGAAGATGCTGAAAGATGGAACCGCCATAACTTATCGCTTGCGCCATTTCATACGGGCTGTTTTTATAGGGTGTGCCTTGTTTTCAGGTAGTGTGGTGCTGTCGGTTGCCGCGGACAAAGCGCCTAAGGCGCATCCAAAGGCTCCGCTCAAAGCACCGATGGAAGCATTGCAGAAAGCGCCGCCTGCGGGGGCTGGGCCATCCATCCCTTCCGATAATTTTTTCGTCTCCCCGTTTGGCTTGACCCCTCCGACGGCCGATCTGGCCCCTGGAATAAAAGTGCCTTCACTCGGCAATAACCATATCCCTTCCGTTGACACCCCGCATGTTCCTTACAACAGCAAGCCTCCCACTTCGGGCCCACATCTTAGCGGCATCGCAAAGTGGGGGCTCTATGACCAACCCATCCCAAATGAGTTACAGGTTCATAATTTGGAAGATGGTGGTGTGCTTATCCAATATGATTGTACGAATTGCCAGGACCTTATTGCTAAGCTTGAAAAAATTGGCAACGAATACTTAAAGCGTGGAAAGAACGCTAAAAAGGGAAATCGTGAGGAGCGTTACAAACACATTATCGTAGCGCCCTACCCCGGCATGAACACGCTGATTGCACTTACGGCTTGGGGGGTCATTGAAAAAATATCCTTTTTTGAAGAGGCCAAAATCAAGCAATTTGTCGAGGCCTATATTGGCATAGACCATCACAAGAAGTAGTGGCACCTCTAAAACTACCGCGCGGCCCAGTGGCTGCGTTACGCGGGGTCCCCAAGAGCTCGCTTTTGGGGTGCTACGCGGAGTCCCCAAGAGCAAGCTTTTGGGGTGCTACGCGGGGTCCACAAAAGCTTGCTTTTGGGGTGCTACGCGGGGTCCACAAAAGCTTGCTTTTGGGGTGCTACGCCTGTGCGCAGTGGCGCCTTGCCCTTGGGCCGCTCGTCACGGTTTTTAGATATCCCCTAGTGTTAAGTTCATTTTCGCGTCGTCTTATACGCTGGTATCGCGCCCAGGGCCGGGCCCTGCCGTGGCGGCGCACATCCGATCCGTATGCCATCTGGCTCTCTGAGATCATGCTTCAACAAACGCAAGTGGCTACGGTTATTCCCTACTACAACCGGTTTCTATCGCGCTTTCCGAGCGTCCAATCGCTTGCCTCAGCATCGCTTCATCAGGTGCTTAAACACTGGGAGGGGTTGGGCTACTATGCGCGCTGCCGTCACATGCACCTGGCGGCGAAGGAGATGGTTCATCGGTTTCGGGGTAGGATACCACGACGAATGGAGGATCTTTGTTCCCTCCCCGGTATCGGACGGTCAACCGCTGGAGCCATTCTCTCCATTGCATTCAATGCTCCCCATCCTATTCTTGACGGCAATGTTAGGCGCATCCTTTGCCGTTATTTTGCGATAGAGAAACCGCCTAAGACCGTGGAGGCTGCATTGTGGAACCACTCCAAAGAACTTCTTCCTAAAAAGGATGTGGGTGTTTATACGCAGGCTATCATGGATTTTGGAGCAACGCTCTGTTCTAAAAAACCCTTATGCCATATCTGTCCGGTGCAAAGTGGGTGTCTTGGGTATCAACGGGGGGTGCAGACACATCTGCCTATAAGCCCTGTGCGAAAGACAATCCCACATTATGATTACGTGGCGGGGGTGGCTAGGGCAGGATCGTTGGTGGCTATCCGCTGCCGTCCCGAAAAAGGGTTGCTGGGCGGCTTATGGGAGTTCCCCTGCGAACGGGTAGATGATCAACAACGGGCCGATTTGATCCGCGTAATTTCCGTCTCCGTCAAAGCGCATACCGGTTATCGGCCTTATCAAATCACACCCATGATGGTGATTGACCATGCCTTTACCCACTTTCGCATGACGTTACACGTCTTTGCGTGCAAAATTAGGGCTCGCGGAGTGCCCCACTCAACCTCCAATGTGGAATGGGTGGAGGCCACACGGCTTTCTTGGTACCCCTTTTCATCGGCACACAAAAAAATCGCTCGTGTGCTTACCCGTCCATTGGTGCAGACCAGGCCTAAAGCACCGCTTTAGCCTCCCGGCCATACACTAGGTATCTCTGGCTATCCTTCTGGAAATAAGTGTCGAATAATGATACATTGGCCCCGGTGTGTCCTGGGTGGGAATATAGGAATAACTGATGCGGTTGAAAAACCTATGGATACTTAGCCTCTTGTTGGTTGTTGGGTGTGGCGGCGGCGGCGGCGCGAGTGGGGGTAGCGGCGGCGTAGGGGGAGTAGAACCTATAGGGCTTGTCTCCATACAGGTTACAGGTGTGGGTTTGGACAAGATTGCCGTCGGCACAACCACGTCGTTTGTAGCAACGGGTGTTTACACGGACGGCAGTACGAAAGATTTAACCACAGCGGTTGCGTGGAGTTCTTCTGAGACAGGGGTGGCTTCGGTGAGCAATGAGTCCGGAACAAAGGGGCTTGCCGAGGGTCGAACGTCGGGAGAGACATTCATCTTTGCTAGCTTTTTCAATCTCTTTGGAAAAGCCACGTTGACGGTGAGTGATGCTACCCCCACGGCCCTAAGCGTCACTCCCACCAACCCCTCTATTGCGGTTGGCACACAGGTTGCGGCAACGGCAACGGCAACGTTTAGTGACATGACAACACAAGACGTTTCAAGCGGTGTGGAATGGACATCTACGGACAATGGGATTGCCAGCGTGACCACAGGGATAGTGAAGGGTTTAGCAAAAGGCTCGGTTACGATATCGGCAACATTTGTCGGGACACTTCGCGCCGAGACACAGGTTACCGTGACCGATGCCAAACTGAATTCCATTCAAGTGGAACCTGTCACAGGTAGTATCGCTGAGGGAACCTCACAGCCCTTTCAGGCGATAGGTAACTTTAGTGATGGGAGTACGCAAGACTTAACCTCCCAATCTGACTGGGCATCTACCCAACAAACCGTTGCCACGGTAAGTAACAGCGTGGGCAGCAAGGGTGCCGTAGTTGGCGTGCGGGCGGGAGAAACCACCATCCAAGCCTCATTTGCAGGCTTATCCGGGGCAGGGAGGCTTACCGTAACGGAATCCAGTCTTAGTCGCATTGAGATCACGCCGGTAAATCCCTCTATTGCGTTTGGCACTGCCATCCAGTTTTTCGCAACCGGCATCTTTTCCAATGGGACGGTGCAAGATTTAACAAGTCAGGCATTATGGCGCGCATTCCCGCCCGGGATTGCCAGTATCAGCGCGGTAGGACGGGCAACGGCCACCAAGGACGGAGACACTACCGTCTCAGCAACGTTTTTAAGGGGTCTTGGGGAAACAATGCTAACGGTTACTCCGACGAGCATAACATTTATTGATATCACCCCGGCATCAGCTATTATCCCACTTAAGTTTACGGCCAGCCTGTCCGCGACGGGAAGAACCCCTTCCGGTACAATACAGGACTTGACCCCTTTGGTGCAGTGGAGTGTATCCGATTCTACAATCGCGACCGTCAGTAACGCGATAGGAAGCAGCGGGGTAATTACTCCGATTGTTCCGGGAACCACAACTGTTTTTGCCGATTTTGGCAAGGTACGGGGGAGCGCGATGATAACGGTCACTGATTCTTCGCTACAAGCCGTAACGGTTACCGCTTTGTCTAGTAATCTTCCCATTGGTACGACGACACAGTTGACGGCAATGGGGACATTCAGCAGCGGTCCACAACAAGATATTACAGCTCAGGTCACGTGGGGGTCCTCGGACCCGACGGCAGTAACGGTCAGTAACGCGGCAACCAGTCGTGGTGTCGCCACAGGCGTTGCCGCCGGTAAGCGTGCCGAGATCACTGCAACGTTCGGGACGGTGGTTTCTGCGCCCCTCTCCCTAACGGTTACCCAGGCCGTCTTGACGTCTATTTCTGTGTCATGTTCTTTGTCGTGTAGCTTATCGCTTGCGGGGGCTCCCACCCTGCCGCTGACTGCCGTTGGCACCTATAGCGACGGGAGCCTACGGGCATTGCGGGGAGAAGAAGTCTGGAGTTCCTCGAATCCAAATGTTGCCACCGTTAGTAATGCCCTCGGGAGCAGGGGACTTGTGACCGCCATGGAGGTGGGGAATACCACTCTATCGGCCACGGTCCAATTGACCACGGGATCTGTCGTCGGATCAACCGTTCTCACCGTAACACCCTGATTGAGGTTAAAAGCCTATGGAAGTGGGTCTGTATGTCCAAACCGGTCATGAAGCGTGGGTGGTTAAGAAAAGTCCGGAGGGGCATCCCGTACTAACCGCACTTCTGCCGGACAGGCTTTTGGCACGGCCTGAACAAAGGAAACTGGCAACAATATTTTATGAGGGGCTAACGGGCGTGCCCTATCCACACGCCCATGCCACCACACGACAGGTCTTATGGGATTTTTTAGAGGTGGCCATCCGCCATCTGCCTTAAAGCCTATACGCCGACTTAATTCTTGAGGGAATACTATGACAGCCTCTGTCTTACAACCGGGAGATGAAGCCCCTCCGTTTCGTCTGACCGCTACACAGGGAGGGCATATTGCCCTTGCGGACTATCACGGTAAGCGGCACGTTATCCTCTATTTTTATCCAAAAGACGATACGCCGGGCTGTACGAGAGAGGCTTGTGGATTTCGGGATACCTATGAAAAGATTAAATTGGCAGGGGGGGTTGTTCTTGGGGTCAGCCTCGATCCTTTGGCCTCCCACGTGAAGTTTTCAAAAAAATACGAGCTTCCTTTTCCATTACTCTGTGATACGGATGCTTCCCTGTCAAAGGCCTATGGTGCCTACCAATTGAAAAATATGTACGGAAAGAAGTCATGGGGAATTGTGCGCTCAACATTTATTATTGATAGGCTGGGTCGGATTGTCCGAATATTCCGTCGTGTGCGGGTTGAAGCGCACGTAGACGAAGTCCTTAAAGTGCTTGAGGAGCTTAATGCGTAAGACGGATGTCATCGTTGTAGGTCAAGATTCACAGGCGCGTGCCCTGGTGGCGGGTGCCCTTGATCCGAACAGATACATCGTCAAGGCGGTTGAATCTGCGGATAAGGCCCTATCGCTTTTCAAGGAAACGTCGTTTGATCTCATGGTCACTGAGCTGGAACTTTCTAATCGGGATGGATCTGAGTTCATCCACGCGGCACGGCAGCTTAAATCCGATCTTATTCTTGTGGTGATGACCGATAGAAAGCAGCTTTGGTCTGCCGTGGAGTCACTTAGGTACGGTGCGGCAGGCTATTTGGTGAAACCCTTAGTAAAGGAGGATGTGTGCGCGACGGTTGACAGTGCCGCCATAAGGCATCGGCATCTAACCGAACGAGTTCGGTTAGATGCCTTACTGTCGCTCTTTAAGTTCAGTCGGGTACTCATGACGGAAACGGATGTCTCCACACTGCTGGAGGTTGCCACCAATCTAATTAAGCAGGAAATTGCAAATGCGTTGGTGGAGATTCGGCTGTTTAGGTATGATCAGGCAAAAGACATCTATGATAGCGCGCCTCCCCACACCCATTTCTCGCCGTCTGCAGGCCCGTTTCCGTTAACCGTACAGGACAGGCAAATTGGTATCGTTTCCGTTTCACTGCCCGACGTGGGAACATCCCTTACCGGTAGCGACGTCGAATTTTTAACGATTCTTTGTAGAGAGGTGGCGACGGCTATTCGCAACGCACAGCTTTATCGGCGCGGGCAAGAAAATTACATGCAGACAATGCTGGCACTGGTTTCAGCCGTTGAGATAAAGGACCCTTACTCCCATGGACATGCATCGCGTGTGGCGAAGTATACCACCTACTTTGCGGAAAAGCTTAACCTTTCCCGGTCGGAGAAGGATTGGTTGGTATTGGCGGCAATGCTACACGATGTTGGAAAAATCGGCTTAAGCGACGACCTTCTTTCCGGAGGGCTTTCCATGGTTCCTGACGCTCACGTGCAGATGAAGGAACACCCAAAACTTGCGGTCCGTATTCTAGACCCGATCGGATTGCCTGCCGATGTCTTGAGTGCCATTTTGCACCATCATGAACGCTGGGATGGAGCGGGGTACCCGGATGGCTTGACCCATCAGTCTATTCCATTTGGTGCGCGGGTCATCGCCATTACCAATGTAATGGATGCCATGCAGAGAGCGTACCCGGGTCGCTCGGTAATGGCGTTTGAAGAGATAAAAAATGAAATCCACCGTGAAGGCGGAAAACAGTTTGATCCAAGCTTGGTGTCACTTGCAGCAGACGTGGAGGAGATTTGTGGAGAACCCACAGCGGGCAATCGGACAGAGACCTAAATCCAATCAACTGGGCTTGATTCTCTCCGGGTTAGTGCCCGGACTCGGACAGTTTTACAATGAAGATTGGGCAAAAGGGTGTGCATTTTTCTTCGGCATTTTAGCTTTGGGCAATATTTTGCTTCCGGAAGGGTATTTAGATATTTTACGCGGTGAAATCCCTCTGTCCATGGGATTGCTGGGTAGACTCACACTCTTGGGTGTTGCCCAACTGTGGTGCGTCTATGACGCCGATCAGTCAATAAAAAAGAAGAATGCAGACGCTGCCAGAGATTGTTCAAAATGATGCCGCAGAGAACGTCCTTCCCGGTATTTCAGGTAAGGAAGTGGTGTGGTTTTTCGCCCTTTTTTTAGCCACTCTGTTTACCACGCTTTTGACGGGGGCCCTTCAGGAAGGCGGCGATCCGTTTCACTCTCCCGGCGATTATCTCATGGGGATACCTTTTTCCTTCACCTTGATGTCCATTTTGTTGGTGCATGAAATGGGGCATTATTTAACGTCCAAACGCTATGGGATCAAGACGTCTCTTCCGTACTTTATTCCCGGACTGCCCTTTCCCCTAGGCATAGGCACCTTTGGTGCCTTCATCAAGGTTCGCGGGCCGATTCTGTGGAAAGGTGCGCTGATGGATATTGGCGCCGCAGGCCCCATTGCTGGATTCGTTTTGGCAGTGATTGCGGTGGTGATTGGTATTGATCGAGGGGCCATTGTCCCTGACCATGAAATGCGGGGGACATTGCAGTTGGGTGAGCCGTTGATCTTTTCGTGGTTGGCGACTCTACTTGGGAAGGGGGCCCGTGAAGGGTATCATCTAGCGATTGGGCCGATTGGATTTGCGGGATGGATTGGCCTGTTTGTGACATCCCTGAATCTCTTGCCGATCGGTCAGCTCGATGGCGGGCATATTGTTTATGCTCTGCTCGGTAGGAAGCACCGTAGGGTCTCCATCGGCATGGTTATTCTACTGATCGTGATGGGGGTAACGGGTTGGGGCGGCTGGCTTATCTGGGCAGGGATTGCAATGTTTTTTGGTATACGCCACCCGCCTGCCATTGATGAAGATATGCGGCTTGATGCACGACACCGATGGATCGGATGGGTCTCTATTATCCTCTTTGTCCTGACGTTTACCCCAACCCCGTTTAAGATATAATAGATTACTTTTCCAGCGCGTCCGCAAGAGACTTTTTATATGCCCGTAGGTGCTCGGAAAGGGATTTCGTCTTTTGTGGTGCCGACCTGCCGGCCAGTATTTGTGCGGCAAAAACACCCGCGTTCTTAGCCCCGGCTTTGCCAATTGCCATCGTTGCAACGGGGACACCGCCGGGCATCTGAACGGTTGATAAAAGGGCATCCATGCCATTTAGTGCGGAGCTTCCAATCGGTACGCCAATGACCGGGAGGATGGTTTCCGCGGCAATCATCCCTGCCAAATGCGCTGCCCCCCCCGCTCCGGCAATGATTACCTGCACCCCCTCCAACGCAGCTTCCCGTACAATGCGTCGGGTCCTATCGGGTGAACGATGGGCGGAGGCCACTACTATTTTATAAGGAATAAAAAAGGCACGAAGCATCACGGCCGCTTCTTCCATCACCTCTTTGTCCGAAGAACTGCCCATCACAATCAAAACCAACGGTTTCATCGCGTCTCCTACGGCTGTCATGCTTCCCTTCAAACTACCCCCAACCCGGCAGTCGGCATCCCGACTGCATACGTTATTCCTTGACAAGCCCTAAGGGGAGGTCTCTTTGCGTGCAATTTGATCTACATCCTTGTCGCCGCGTCCGGAAAGATTCAGAATGACGATCTCCCCGTCTTTCAGTGTCGGCGCAATCCTTACCAAATGGGCAACCGCATGTGCCGACTCTAAGGCGGGCAGTATGCCTTCGATTTTAGATAATAACTTAAAGGCAGACAGCGCTTCATGGTCCGTCACAGAGGCGTACGTAATCCGTTTTTGGTCGCGGTAGAAACTGTGCTCGGGCCCAACGGCTGCATAATCTAGACCCGCTGAAATGGAATGCGTGGGGAGTATCTGACCGTTCTCATCTTGCAGAAGGGCCGTCTTTGTACCATGTAGCACTCCAACCGATGTCGTCCCGGTCGTGAACCTCGCGGCATGTTTTCCGGTTTCAACTCCGAGGCCACCGGCTTCCACCCCAATCATTTTCACGGAAAGATCGGATAGGAACGGATAAAAAAGGCCGATGGCGTTGCTTCCCCCGCCTACACAGGCGATGAGACAGTCCGGAAGCCGTCCTTCAATCCGCAAAATCTCTTTCTTGGCCTCTCGTCCAATGACCGACTGGAAATCGCGAATCATCATCGGATAGGGGTGGGGCCCTAGAACGGAACCTAAGATATAGTGGGTATTGCGCACATTGGCGGTCCAGTCACGCATGGCCTCGCTGATGGCATCTTTCAACGTGCGACTGCCGGTGTCTACCCCAATGACCCGTGCCCCCAGTAGCGTCATGCGCGTAACATTCAGTGCCTGCCTTGCCATATCCTCCGTACCCATATAAATCTCACAGGTAAGCCCTTGCCACGCCGCCGCCGCCGCCGTGGCAACACCATGCTGACCCGCCCCGGTCTCCGCGATCACGCGCGACTTACCCATCTGCTTGGCAAGCAGAATCTGTCCCAGCGTGTTGTTAATTTTATGGGCACCGGTATGGCACAGGTCTTCCCGTTTCAGATAGATCTTCCCTTTACCCAAATAACCGGATAGCCGTTTCGCAAAATAGAGCGGGGTGGGACGTCCCACATATGCCTTCAGGCTGATAGAAAGTGCGCGCCTGAAGGTTGGATCACGTCTCGCTACGTGATAGGCCGACTCCAATTCTTGGATGGCCGGCATAAGCGTCTCGGGCACATATTGCCCCCCGTAGGGGCCGAACCGACCGTGGCGATTAGGCAGGGGCATCTCTAGTATCCCTTGGCCGCACGGATAAAAGATTTCATTTTATTGATGTCCTTTTTCCCCTTTTTACTCTCTACGCCGCTACTGACATCTACCCCATAAGGCCGCACCTGCGCAATGGCCGCTTGCACATTGTCCGGGGTCAAGCCGCCGGACAAGACAATGGGTGCGCCCCACCCCTCTGCCTGTGGGGCCAGTGTCCAGTTAAACGTCATGCCACTGCCACCGGCAAGGTTATCATCAAAACGATCCAGCAGATAGGCACGGGGTAGGGGTAGGGTAGAGGGCAGCACGGGTTGCCTTTCTTTAACCCGAATCACCTCAATCGCGCGATCTATAAACTTAGCCAAGATATCTCTGGGGACATCGTAATGAAACTGGATCAGGTCAATACCACAGGTCTCAATGGCCTCATAGAAGTCCGTTTCTGTACCGGAGGTGAATACGCCCACGGTAGTGACAAAGGGGGGAAGCGCTGCCACAATCTCCCTAACCGTGGGCGAAGTGACATGTCGCGGGCTCTCTTCGACAAAGACAAATCCCAACGCATCGGCACCGCACTCGACCGCCGCCAGTGCATCGTCTAGGTTTGTAATTCCACAGATTTTTACCCTCATGCCGACCGTCCCAGCAACGTCTGCATCGTCTCTTTAATATCATGAGAGACCATAAACGCCTCTCCGATGAGCATGGCATCCACGCCGGCATCATAAAGCCGCTTAACATCATCGCGAGCGGCAATGCCACTTTCGCTAACCACAATACGGTCTTCTGGAATCGTTTCTAGGAGTTGGAACGTGGTTGTGAGGGATGTCTGGAATGTCTGTAAATCGCGGTTGTTAATACCCATCATCGGCGCCCATTCAACGACTGCTTCAAGCTCGTGTGGTGTGTGTACTTCCACCAGTATGTCCAAGGAAAGTCCGCGTGCAATATCGAAGTAGTCTTTCAGTTGCGTAGGCGTCAGCATGGCCGCGATTAAAAGCACACAATCGGCCCCCCATACCCGTGCTTCATACACTTGAATCTCGTCTAAGAAAAAGTCTTTTTGAAGAATGGGCAGAGCTACATGGGTGTGGACATCTTGAAGATAGCCGGGCTTGCCCATGAAAAAATGCTCTTCCGTTAAGATGGAGAGCGCCGCTGCACCGCCTTCCGCGTAAGTGGCGGCGATTTTCACCGGATCAAACGCAGTACGTAGAACCCCCTTGGAAGGGGAAGCCTTTTTAATCTCGGCGATGAGATGTGGCGCGCCGTCGCGCTTACCGGAAAGTACCTTTTGGAACGGGCGCGTGGGTTCCCGGTCCGCAATTTTCAATTGAAGCTCTCGCAGATACCGCGGCCCCCGCCGAAGGGCCACCTCTTCTCTCTTTACCCGTAGGATGTTATTTAGGAGTGACATCACGGTGCACTTACACCTTCAAGTTATTCTTCGGGGCACCTCTAAAAACCTACTGCGCGACCCAACTGCTGCGTTGCGCGGTGCTCGGAATCCTCATGTACACCGCGTACACTGCGGTTCCTGTGCTCCGTGCGCCTTGCACTTGGGCCGCTCGTGACGGTTTTTAGAGGTGCCCTTCGGTTTCACGACGCTCGTGACGGTTTTCAGAAACGCCCTTATGGGTATCGCACCAAGACGAGGCAGCGGATCGCATAGCCTCAAGTGGAGCGGGACGCCCTGTCCATATCTCAAACGTAATGGCTGCTTGATGCAGGAGCATCCCCGTTCCTGGAACGGTCCTTGCTCCCATCCTCTTCGCGGCCATTAGCAGCGGCGTCTCCCCCGTGGAATAAACAATGTCTGCAACCACCCAATGTGGCTCAATGGATGTTGCTGGAAATGGAAGTGGGTCATCATCCTTCATCCCCAGTGGGGTTGCGTTAATCAGTAACGTTGGGTACCCTTGTTTCTCCGGTAGCATATGGGTGGAAGTAAGCACCGATACGGACGCACCCTGGGAAAGAGCGCTTAGCGTGTCTGCCAGTTTATCTGCCCTGTCGCGTGTTCTGGCCATTATAATAACCTCTGACACGCCGGCCCCAATAAGCGAGACGGCAACAGCCCGTGCAGCGCCTCCTGCCCCCAGCAAAATGACTCTCCATCCCATGGGTGATACGCCGCTTTCCGAGAGAGATCGCATAAAACCCTTTCCGTCCGTGTTATGTCCGATCAGACGACCGGAGACAACTTCGATGGTATTGACCGCACCAATGGCAGACGCCTCTTCGGTGACATGGTCTAGGTGCGCAAGCACCGTCTCTTTATGCGGAATGGTAATATTGATGCCCCTGATGCCGAGCGGAAGGATGGCGGCAACAGACGCAGACAAAAATTGCGGTGACACTCTAAACGGAACGTACAAATAAGGAAGGTGGAGCGCATCAAATGCAGCATTATGTATGGTAGGCGATAGGGTATGGCCAACGGGATCGCCAAAGATGCCAAAGAGTCGGGTCTGTCCAGAGACGGCCGTCATTGGATTGCGTTGGTGTCCGGTATCATCATATAATGCAACGGTTGTTGCGTAGGGCTTGGAGACTCGCGTGTTCTACGAAATCTACCATCTGGAAGCGGTTGACCCTGCGGGTCGCATGTTCAATCGCAACATAAACGTTAGCGTTGATGAGTATGGCTATACCGGGCATTTCAGTTATGAAGCATTTTCAAGCCAGTCCGGTGTATACCCTTCCGTAGATGAAGCGCTCGCTGAGATTGCCGCAAAAATTAAGAAAAAGGGGTTCCACGATATCCGCACCCGGCTTAATTTTAGAGAAGAGCGCTATCTAGCCGAACGTGAGCCGTGGGTCTACTATTAGCCTTTTCCCCTCCACTAGCCCTCTCCCGCAAGCGGGCTTGGGGGCGGGGCTTGTCACTCGCTAAACAACAAGGCCGCCAGCAACACGGCAACTAGGTTTGCCACCTTAATCATGGGGTTAATCCCAGGCCCTGCGGTGTCTTTGTAGGGGTCGCCCACCGTATCTCCGGTAACGGCGGCTTGGTGGGCAGGACTCTTCTTCCCACCGTGGTGTCCCTCTTCAATAAACTTTTTGGCATTGTCCCACGCTGCCCCGCCGGAGGTCATCGAAATGGCGATAAATAGTCCGGTGACAATAGTTCCTACCAGCACACCCCCCAATGCCGTGGGGCCAAGCACGATTCCTACAATAATAGGTGCCAAAACCGGAAGCAGGGAAGGAAGGATCATCTTTCGTATCGCTGCACGAGTGACGATATCAACACACTTGCCGTAGTCGGGCTTGGCCTCACCCTTCATAATGCCCTTGATTTCTCTAAACTGGCGTCGCACCTCTTCGACAATAGAGGAAGCCGCCTCGCGGACGGCCTTCATCAGCATGGCGGCAAAGAGAAACGGCAACATGCCCCCCATAAAAAGCCCTACCAAGACGTCGGGGTCGGATAAATCAAAGACCATGGCCCCACTTTGTGAAAGGGTACGGGCATGACTTGGCGAGATGGAACGAACATATTCCGAGAAAAGGACAATCGCCGCTAAACCTGCGGAGCCAATCGCATAACCTTTGGTGACCGCCTTAGTCGTATTGCCAACGGCATCAAGTGGATCGGTAATATCACGAATCTTTTTCCCCATATCTGCCATTTCGGCAATACCGCCGGCGTTGTCGGTAATGGGGCCAAAGGAGTCAATCGCGACAACGATGCCGGCCATGGTGAGCATCGCTTCGGCGGCAATGGCCACGCCGAACAGACCGGCCAAGGAATGGGCAGCTAGAATCGAGGCGCAAATGACCAATACCGGTAATGCCGTGGACTCTAGTGAAATGGCGAGGCCCGCAATAATATTCGTGCCGTGCCCTGTTACCGAGGCATCGGCAATCCCCCGTACGGGACGGAACGTTTTGGACGTGTAATAGTCGGTAACCACGACAAGCAACAAGGTCACCCCTAAGCCAATTAAGGCGGTAAGATGGTAGTTCATGGTTGAGACGTTCCCCACCCCTCCCATAAAGTAGGCAGTCACCGGATAAAACGCAATGGCCGAGAGAACGCCGGTGGCCGCGAACCCTTTATAGAGGGCGGGCATAATGCCACCACCGGGGCCTAACCGGACGAACCAACTGCCAATAATGGTCGTAAGAATCGCAACCCCTCCCAGTGCCAATGGAAACAGAATAGCGCTCGGACTTGCCGGGTAGAGCATGTGCGCAAGGGCCATGGTAGCAACCGTGGTCACCGCGTAGGTTTCAAAAAGGTCAGCTGCCATGCCGGCACAGTCGCCCACATTGTCCCCTACATTATCGGCAATCACCGCCGGATTGCGCGGATCGTCTTCAGGGATGCCTGCTTCGACCTTCCCCACCAGGTCTGCCCCCACGTCGGCAGCCTTTGTGTAGATTCCCCCTCCTACACGGGCAAAAAGAGAGATCAGGCTTCCGCCAAGTCCCAATGACAGCAACGCCGGAATCGTTTTTTCCATGCCCACAATGGCAATAGCAACCGCATAAAACACGGCAATGGAAAGAAGGGATAGGCTCAAAAGCAGCAGACCCGTTACCGCGCCACCCCGAAAGGCCACTTGGAGTGCACTGTTCATGCCCCCCTTTGCGGCTTGAGCCGTCCGCGCATTTGCCCTGACAGCCACCATCATGCCTGCATAGCCGGAAACGGCTGAAGCCGCTCCACCCACTAAAAACCCCATGGCAGTGACAAAACCAAAATGGTGAGACCAAAAACCTGCCATCCAAAGCAGAATAAACAGTACGGCCGCAATAGGTAAGATCGTTTTGAATTGCCTTGCCATGTAGGCCTCGGCCCCTTCTTGGATCGCGGCTTGAATGGCCCGCATCTTTGGGTTACCGGCATCTAGCTTTAGAACCCAGCGAGACAAATAAAAGGCGTATGCGATGCCTGCAACGGCGCAGACAATGGAAAACGAAATCGTTAGCAAGGTGTCTGTCATCATCTTTATCTCAAGGCTAGAAAACAGAGATGGGAAGTACATCATTGATGAGGCTGCTGCGTCAAGAGGCAGAATCGAGCCATCTAAAATGTAACCATAGGGGCTATCTATCCGCCTCGTCTAAGCCACCTCTGGACCGATTTGTCTCACACCCACAGGCTATTTATCTCTTGTGGGGACGTTTATCCTAATGCTATAACGGACGGGCACCCGATGCGCTGCTGACAAGTAACTTTTTGTCACTCCAATCGCTACTCAGGGTGTTCTAGGAGATATTGGCCTCTACGTCAACCCGCTAACCTGCTTGAAATGACAGAGGACCACTTTCCCTTCACGTTAGACCCATTCCAACAAGATGCCATTGCAGCCATCGCCGCCCGCCGGTCTGTGATTGTTTCCGCGCCGACGGGGGCCGGCAAGACGGTGATTGCGGAATTCGCCATCGAACAAACCTTGGCTATGGGGGGACGTGTCGTCTATACGGCGCCCATCAAGGCCCTGTCTAACCAGAAATACGCCAACTTTTCCGAGCGCTGGCCGGGCCGTGTGGGGATTGCCACGGGCGACGTTGCACTAAATACCAACGCGCCTGTCATGGTGATGACCACGGAGGTTTTGCGAAACATCGGCTACCGATCGTTTGAGATGTCTAAGTATCGGGACGCCGAGGCGCGGACAGAAGCCGATTCTACCCGGCTAGATGGCCCAAGCGAATGGATGGACTCCAAATTTTCCTGTATTATTTTAGACGAGTGTCATTTTTTGGGAGACCCACAGCGTGGCACCGTTTGGGAAGAGATTATGATTCAAGCCCCCGCATCGGTTCAGTTTGTGGCCCTTTCGGCGACCATTAGCAACGCACACGAGATTGAGGCTTGGATGCGGGCTATCCACGGGCCGATCGTTCGGATTGACTGCCACCACCGTCCCGTTCCTCTCACGCATTGGGGGCTATCCCCTAGAAGTCCACTCGAACCCTTAACAGGGCACAGGACTGCACCCGGCGCCAAACACACACACACTTATGATTTACGCCATCGCCACCACCGGGCGATGATTCCAACGCAGAAGGTCATCTCCACCCTCGCGCACAAGCATCTGTTGCCTACCCTCTATTTTATTTTTAGCCGTGGCGGTTGTGAAGCGGCCGCACGGCGCATGATGCGATTTGACCCCCTGGTCACCCGCGAGGAGGCAGAGGCAATAGCAGTATCTGTCTCTGATTTCATGGAGGGGCTCCCGAATCTTTCTCTCTCCGTGCCACCCACCCTATTGATGCGGGCATTGCAACATGGCATTGGCATTCATCATGCCGGGCTCCTGCCCGCATGGAAGCGGTTAGTGGAGCAGCTCTTTGAAAAGGGGTTTCTAAAGGTCGTCTTCGCCACGGAAACGATGAGTTTAGGCATCCACATGCCGGCCAAATCTATCGTCTTAGAATCGCTTAAGAAGCGGGATGATACGGGGGGGGTAAGGCTGTTACGAGCGGGTGAGTTTCTGCAAATGTCCGGGCGCGCGGGCCGCCGCGGCATTGATACGGAAGGGCATTGCGTGCTCCTCACCCCGGATGAAGAGAGCAGACGTTTAGGAATAAGACTCATCGCCGAGCCACCGGAGCCTGTTGTCAGCCGATTTAAGATGGGCTACGCCACGTGTGCCGTGCTCGCTATGACATTCCCTACTTACGACGACATCCAGGCCTATATCGAACGTTCGTTCGGACAATTTCAGCAACGGTTGCAAGCCGAAAAACTCACAGGCCAAATTGCCGAAGAGGAGCAACAGTTGGCCAACAGGCCCAGTCGCTTAAGCGACACAAAGCGGCTGAGGAAGTCCATTGCCCATAAAAAGGTGTCGGTGACGCGTCTCACGGGGTCTTATTGGGCTGCCTTTTTACGAACCACCCGTGTGCTGGAAACGATAGACTACATGACCGAGTCGAGGAAGATGTCCACGCGTGGCTTTTTTCTATCCGGTCTTAGGAACGACAATGAACTGTTGGTTACGGAGACTATTTTTTCAGACGTCCTGTATAACCTAAAGGGGCCGGACGTGGCGGCGATCCTGTCGTGCCTACTAGAAGAGCCCCGTACGCGGGATCTCCCTCCCTGGACTTCGTGGCTTGCACATCGAAAACAGATGCGCGTCTTATTGCACCAAGTTGAGCTGATGATGTACCGTTTGACAAAGGTCCAGCAAGAGGCGGGGATGGATTTTCCAATTATCTTTCATCGCTGGTACATCGCGGCCGTTTATGAATGGGCGTCGGGCGCCGACTGGACGACCGTTGTCACGGAGCGATTCGGGGGCCAGGAGGGTGACTTTGTCCGCATACTGCGCCGCCTGATTGATCTGATGCGTCAATGCGCGGAGAACGATGCCCTCCCCCCCGATCTCAGGCCAAGCCTCCGGAAGGGCATCCAGTGTATTGACCGGGATATTGTTTTAGAATCGGCACTGCTGTAGCCTTGTTAGACCTCCGCCAAGCTACGGCATTAGGAGAAAATACGTCATGGCAGGTAAATTGTCATCAAGCCGCACCGTGACCCTCACCGTGGGAGGGATGTCGTGCGCCTCGTGTGTGGCGAAGATCGAGCACACCCTAAAAGCCGTAGACGGCGTGACAGAGGCCACGGTCAATCTGGCAACAGGTAAGGCCTACGTCACGTACCAAGGAGATTTCACCCACGAGAATACGATTGCTGAAAAGGTTCGAGATATTGGGTATCCAGTTGATGTCCTAGCACCAAAGGCAGACGCTGTCCCAGCGCCTGCCAAAGAGGAATCCTTAATGCCCATTGCCTTCCTCTCGCTTATCCTGACACTTCCCATCTTTTTTATTCATGATCCGCTGATGCAATTGCTCCTAGCCACTCCGGTACAATTTTGGTGTGGCAAACAACTCTATCTCCGTGCTTGGAGTGCGCTTACGCGTCGCTCTGCCGACATGAACACCCTGATTGTGATGGGGACATCCGCGGCCTTTGGTTATAGCCTGATGACGATGATTGCTCCCAGGCTTTTGCCCGGTATATCAGAAATCATTTATTACGATACATCGGCCTCTATTATTACGCTGGTGCTCATGGGTCAATTTTTGGAACAGCGTGCCCGTGGCAAGGCATCGGACGCAATTCGCGCGTTAATGTCGGTGCAAGCCAAAACGGCACGGCTGATAAATTCATCCGGAAAAGAGGAGGAGGTGTTTGTTGACGAGGTGCAAGTCGGCAACCTTGTTTTGGTCAGACCCGGAGAGAAGATTCCGGTAGATGGTGTGGTGACGGAGGGCTATTCGTCTGTGGACGAGTCCATGATGACCGGGGAGGCCATCCCTCGTGAAAAGCAGGTAGGCGACATCGTGAGGGGGGGGACGATCGTACAGACGGGAAGGCTGACGTTGCGTGCGACGGAAGTGGGCGAGGGCACCCTGCTTGCTAAAATGATTCACATGGTGGAAGAGGCGCAGGGATCGAAACCGCCCATTGCCGCCATCGCCGATCGGGTCGCGGCCGTATTCGTCCCCACGGTTCTGGTAACTGCTGCGGTTGCGTTTGTGGCCTGGTGGCCCATTAACCCGGCCTTTGCCCTTTTTACGGCGGTAGCGGTGTTGGTGGTGGCCTGTCCGTGCGCGATTGGACTCGCGACGCCCATATCGGTGATTACCGGCATTGGACGCTCTGCAGAGTTGGGCGTCATGGTGAAAAACGGTGCCGTTCTTCAACAGACCGCCGGCGTGAACATTGTCGTCTTTGACAAAACGGGCACGTTGACGCTGGGTCGGCCGTCCGTTACCGATGTAATCGTCATGAACGAAAGTGAACGGGACGTGCTCTTTTATGCCGCAAGCGCTGAACAGTACTCGGAACATCCGTTGGCACAGGCTATTTTGAAAGCGGCGACGGCGGAAGGGATTTCTCCCGTTTCCCCCACCGCGTTTGAAGCCGGGGTGGGGCGTGGGGTGATGGCCGTCGTGTCCGGCAAAGAAGTTTTGGTGGGCACGGCCCAGTGGTTTCAGGAAGAGAAGATTGATATACAGGGGTTTGAGGCACAGGCGTTACAGTTGTCTACCGACGGGGAGACCGTTGTGTTCGTTGCCGTTGATCGTCTTTGCATAGGGATTATCAGTATTGCGGATTCTATCAGAGAAGATGCAGCAACAACCGTCTCCGCATTACACCAGATGGGGCTTAAAACGGCACTGTTGACCGGTGATAAGTGGCAGGTGGCAATGGTGGTGGCACGGCGCATTGGCATTGACAACGTCATTGCCGAGGTACTGCCGCGGGAAAAGGCGGATAAGATCAGGGCGCTGCAACGTGAGGGTCACCGCGTTGCCATGGTGGGCGATGGCATCAATGACGCACCGGCCCTTGCGCAGGCTGACGTGGGCATCGCGGTGGGCACGGGGGCTTCGATCGCGATCGAGGCGGCGGGGATTACACTGCTTGGGGAGAGGAAACATGCGGTTGTGACGGCCGTGGCCCTTGCAAGGGGAACCCTTCGCAACATTAAGCAAAACCTATTTTTTGCGTTTATTTACAACGTCATATTAATTCCAGTCGCGGCCGGGGTTTTTTATCCGATAACGGGCCTTTTAATGTCACCCATTTTTGCCGCCGCGGCCATGGGCTTATCGTCCGTCAGTGTGGTGGGTAACGCCCTGCGACTCAGACGTTTTCAGACACCCGCAGGTCCCGTTGTGGTTAGCCCCGCAAAGTCTACATTGCCGCGGAGACATCAGCCGCCGTCATCTCCGGGTCTATTCCTTTTCTAGCTCGGATATCAACCGATATAATAGACCTTCATACAAATTCAGAAACCCCGGCAGGGATGCGTAAACCGCTTCCGCGATGCGCTCATTGTAGGTGTGACCGGTCTTGTTTCTTTTCTCGATCATCTCGATCCACATCGGCTCATTTTCGATGAACCCCTTTCGAAACGCCACCCGGTAACAGTCTCCAGGAAATCGAATGCTCAGATTGGGATCGCGTTCCTCTAAAAAGCATTTCAACGTCTTCCAACTTGATTCAAATGTAAATTCAAATCTTTGAATCGCAGAATCGCGAACAAACTCATCCTTTGGCTGATGGAGTGATGCCTTCAGTCGCCCGATGGCTCGCTCAAACTGCTTTATCAGTGCCCCCAACTTCTCACTCATCCCCATAGAATTTTGATCTTTTCTTTCGCCACACGCCTAAACTCCTCCGACACCCGTTGAAAGTCTACGACTTCCACCTTGTGCAGGTCGGGTAACCTATCCAACGCTTCCTCCATCTCCAAGACCGTACCGGGAGGCAGCGCCTCCTCCGCCTCGATCCCGATATCGTAGTCCGACCGCTCCACCGACCGTCCTGTGGCCCGCGATCCAAACAGAAAAACCCGGTACTTTATCCCCGCAGGCATCCTTTTTCGGATAATCTCCACCGCCGAACTTAGAATCTCATCGGTCGTCATCATTATTCCCATGTCTTTGATAACGCCTGCCCCTATACCTACCCTCGGGCAAGGAAGCCAAGCCTAGAGGCGCAATTCCGGGAGATCGGTGGCTCGGATGGGGCCGAGAGCCGTGAGGGATAGCCGCTTTTCATCGAAAATTGTTGCGGACAACTGCATGAGGTCTTTTACAGATACTCCCTGAATTGCGCGTACAACCTGATCGAGCGTAAAGGCCCTGCCGAAGTAGAGTTCATTTTTAGCCAGGGTGCCCATTCGGCTATTCATATTTTCCATGCCCAGCATCATGCTGCCGGTGACGTGTTTTTTTGCCCTCTCTAACTCGGCCGTATCAACCCCATTGTTCCGAAGTTTCTTAATTTCGCGCAAGGTCAACTGCAGGACCCTTGGCGCGTGTGCGGGCCCCGCCCCCGCGTATACCGTCAGTATGCCTGTATCCTGGTAGAAAGACGGGCTAGAGCAAATAGTGTAGGCAAGGCCGCTTTTTTCTCTAACTTCTTGAAAAAGGCGGGAGCTCACACTGCCCCCCAAAATGGCATTAAGGACATAGAGTGTAAAGCGATCGGGATGTCCCTGCGGCAGGCCGGGCATGCCTAAGCAAAGGTGCACCTGCTCAAGCTTGCGCCACTGAACCTGGTAATGGGCTTTAAGGACCGGCGCCTCTCTAGGAATCAGATCAGATTGTGGAGCCGTATATGCCCCAAACGCTCGCGAAAGCTGAGAAAGCGTTTCGGCAACGCTAAACTGGCCTGCCACTGAAATAACCATTTGATGCGGATCATAGGTGCGTCTCACAAAACGGATAATCCGAGGACGGTTGAAGGTGGCAAGCGTCTCGTTCGTCCCCAAGATTGGCCGACCCAACGAATGCCCCTTCCAGATACCGCTTAAGTGCCGCTCATGAAGTAAATCCTCCGGATCGTCCTCAACCATCTTAATCTCTTCCATAACAACACGGCGTTCTTTTTCAATCTCACCCGAATCGAACAACGCGCAATGGAAGTTATCCGAAAGAATATCAACGGCCTGGGGAAGACACTCACCCAATACCCGTGCATAAAAAGTGGTTGTTTCCTTTGAGGTAAAGGCATTGACTTCGCCGCCCAGGACATCAATCTCTAGAGCGATTTCTTTGGCCGATCGCCGGGGTGTCCCTTTGAAGAACATATGCTCTAAAAAATGCGACAGGCCATGCTCGTCAGTGGACTCATCGCGGGAACCCACGTTCACCCAAAGTCCGATAGAAACCGACTTAACCGACGGTATCCGCTCCATAACAACACGAATACCATTATCAAGAACAACCTTACGCATGGATGGGTTCCATGACTCAAAGACCTCAAATGCGTGTCGTTCCGACACGTGTTTAGCCGGAACCCGGCAGCAGAATACCGGATACCGGCCCCCACCCCCCGCTAGGCGGGTGGCGAGAGTAATTCTTTTCTGGAGAGGCGTATTTTCCCCTGCTTATCAACCTCAAGTACCTTGACCTGGATTTCCTCCCCTTCCTTGACTTCGTCAGACACCTTGGCCACGCGGTTATGCGAGAGCTGAGAGATGTGAACCAAACCGTCTACCCCCTTGCGCAACTCAACAAACGCGCCAAAATCCATTATCCGAACAACCTTCCCGGTATAAATACGGCCGACTTCCACCTCTTCCACAATCGCGTTGACCATCGCAACCGCTTCTTGTGAGGCCTTCTCATCCGCGGAGGCGATACGAATCACCCCCTGATCGTCAATCTCCATCTTCACGCCCGTTTTTTCAATAATGCCACGGATGACCTTTCCGCCTTGGCCGATCACTTCTCGGATTTTATCTTTCTTAACCTGCAGGGTCGTCACACGCGGAGTATAGGGAGAAAAGTGAGTACGGGATTCGGGCAGTGCGGCCAACATCGTCTCCAAAATATGAAGACGCCCTACTCTTGCCTGCATAAGCGCCCGCTTCATGATATCAATGGTAATGCCCGGCACTTTGATGTCAATCTGAATCGCAGTCACTCCCTCGGCCGTCCCTGCCACCTTGAAATCCATATCCCCCAAATGATCTTCACTGCCACAGATATCGGAAAGAATCTGGATATCCTCCCCTTCTTTGATTAGGCCCATGGCGATGCCCGCCACCGGCTTGCGGATAGGGATCCCAGCGTCCATCATACACAATGTTCCTCCACACACGGTCGCCATCGAAGAAGAACCGTTGGACTCTAAGATGTCGGAAACAACCCGTATGGTATAGGGGAAATCCCCATGCGCGGGAATAGACAACCTTAAGGCGCGTTCGGCAAGCGCCCCGTGCCCGATCTCCCGACGTCCAGGACCACGGAGCGGCTTGACCTCTCCCACGGAAAACCCGGGGAAATTATAGTGAAGGAGGAACCGCTTTTTGGTCATTCCTTCCAGAGATTCGATGCGTTGCTCGTCCTCCGCCATGCCAAGCGTAGCGACCGAAAGACTCTGCGTCTCTCCACGCGTGAAAAGGGCGGAACCGTGTGCGCGAGGGAGTACGCCCGTTTCACAGGTGATGGGGCGTATGTCGGTTGGAGCTCGACCGTCAACGCGAATGCCTTTTGTGAGGGTGAGTTTCCGCACTTCATGGCGTTCAATCTCGTGAAAGATAGCGTCCACTTCATCCGACCGGTTAGCTTCCCCTGCGCTTGCCTCGGCAGAAAACCCTTCCACAATTTTGTCAATGGCAGCCTTTTGTTCCAGTTTGCCGGGGATCAAAATTGCTTCTTGAATGGGGACAACCAATGCCTCCGTCATGCGTCGCTTGAGCCCCTCATCCACCGCATGGTCCATCGGAAGACGCTTTGGTCGTCCGACGGCCTCACGTAACTTCTCTTGCAAGGCAATAGAGGTTTGAAGGGCTTGATGCCCGAACGCAATAGCGCCTAGAATGATTTCTTCAGGGAGAGACTCCGACTCGCCTTCCACCATCATGATGGCATCGGTGCTTCCAGCCACCACCAACCTCAACGCCCCTGTTCCCCACTCCACGGGTGTCGGGTTTAGCCGATACTGTCCGTCAGCCCATCCCACCCGGACCGCCCCGATAGAGGCCATTAAGGGAATATTCGAAATTGTCAACGCCGCCGATGCGCCGATAATCGCTAAGATATCGGTTGAGACATCCGGGTCATTGGAGATGACGGACGCGACAATCTGTGTTTCATAAATCCACCCTTTTGGAAAAAGCGGGCGCAGTGGGCGATCAATCAGACGACTGTTAAGGACCTCATGCTCGACAGGACGTCCTTCCCGCTTAAAAAAACCACCGGGTATCCGACCCCCCGCATATAGTCGTTCTTGATACTCTACGGTGAGCGGAATGAAATCAGGTGCTCCTGCCTTTGCCGTTTTAGCGGCAACCGCGGTGACTAATACCACGCTGTCGCCCGATTGGACCCAGACAGCCCCATCCGCCTGACGTGCCACTCGACCCGTCTCTAGAATCAACGTCCTTCCACAAAAATCTGTCTCAACACGCTTCTGCATCCTCTCTCTCCAAGTTATTCCCCGTCTCTTCTCTTAAACTTGCGACGCCCGCGCCCTCGCTCCATCCCTCAAACCACCCTGATGGTATCACTTCAAAAATAATGAATCAATCATTCTGTTTCGGCTTGACACACTTTTCCAACATCATTGACAAAGTGAAGCAGAGGTGACAAGCTGGCCGCCACTTCCATCCATCAGAGTTCTGCCTACATGACTGAACGATCCAGCCGGCCTGTGCTTGTTCCCGTCGCTGCAGCCATTTTGTCGCTGTGTTTTGCCGGGATGGGACACCTTATCGTGGGACAGTACGTTCGGGCGATCGCCTTCTTAGTACCCAACTATTTTATCTACAGCATCTCAGACTATTGGCCGCCTGGGATGCTCGTAAACGTCGTTTGTTTTATCATCGCTGCGGTTGACGCCTTTTCATTCGGGCGTCGCGGATTTGGAATCTTTTAAGGTGTTTACTGGAATCATTGAAGCCACAGGGGTGATAGAAGCACTGACGCGCGTAGGCTCATCTGCGCGATTGACGATTGCTTCCACGTTAGGTCATGGGGAGCTCTTAAGCATTGGGGCAAGTATTGCGGTAGATGGTGTTTGTTTAACCGTGACGTCTGTTTCCTCTACCACCTTCTCCGCCGACCTATCCCCAGAGACAATGCGTGTCACGACACTTGGGCAAAGACGGTCGGGTGAACCGGTAAATCTGGAAAGGGCCATGCGGTTGTCAGATCGGTTGGAAGGACATTTCCTCGCCGGACACATTGACGGTGTTGGCGTTATCACAAGAAGCCTACAAGAAGGCGACGCACGTATCCTGACCCTCCGCATCCCTTCGGAAGGAACGGACTATTGCATCCGGAAAGGTAGCATCGCGATAGATGGCATTAGCCTTACGATCAACGACATGGTGGGCCGTGAAATCTCCCTGACCGTTATCCCCCATACGTCCGTCGTAACCACCATTGGGAGGAAAACCGTCGGTGACCGTGTCAATATTGAATTTGACGTGATTGGTAAGTACGTCAAACAACTACTGGGTAGGTAGCGTCGTAATATGCCGGATTACCTTATTCTCCTTGCCGCTTATTTGGTGGGTGCAATCCCCTTCAGCTTTCTGATTGCGCGGTTTGCCTCTGGAATTGACCTGCGACAGGCAGGCAGCGGCAACGTGGGCGCAACCAACGTCTTACGCACAACGGGTCGTGGGCCAGCGATTGCAGCGTTTCTATGTGATTTTCTTAAGGGGTTTCTCCCCGTGTTCATCGCGCAAGCTGTAAATTTAAGCGAGCAGATGATAATGGCGACCGGCCTCTGTGCAATTTTGGGGCACCTCTTCCCCTTCGCTTTGAAGTTTAAGGGGGGCAAAGGGGTTTCAACCAGCTTTGGTGTTTTGTGGGCCTTAGCCCCAATGGTGACGTGTGTTATCCTTGCGGTCTGGCTTTTGGGGGCACAATTTGGCAAATATGCGTCGGTGGGGGCACTGGCCGCATTCCTAGTTCTGCCGTTTCTTGTATTGTGGCTAAAACCGGAGCTTGTCTTTTTTTCTATCTTACTGGCTGCGCTTATCTACACTCGACACTGGAAAAACATCCAACGGCTTATGAAAGGAGAAGAAAAAAAATCGTCGTTCTTCAAAAACAAAGATGAAAATTCCGGATAAGTACTATAGTGGACCCCAAAGACCGGACAAATCGGTGTCGGAGTTAGCGTGAATGCTTTAAACGTTGGCCTTGGCCCAAGTATAGAGTTGATATGCTTATCCAAAAAATTGAGCATATTGCATTAAAGCGCCAGACTTGGTAGGGTCAGCCGTGGACTATCGTGGGATCATCACTATTGAGCCAGACAAGCGAAGCGGCAAACCGTGCATTCGTGGTCTGCGCATCACTGTTTATGACGTTCTAGAGTACCTCGCCTCTGGGATGACCGAGGACGATATTTTGAGCGACTTCTCTGAACTGACCCGAGAGGACATCAAGGCCTGTCTGTCCTTCGCTGCCGACCGTGAGCGCAAGCTTTTCATGACTGCCGCGTGAAGCTCTTATTCGATGAAAACCTGTCAGATCGAATTGTTTCCGAGGTTCTCAACCTTTACCCTGGCTCAACGCACGTCAAGTCGCATGGGCTTATACAGACCAGTGACACTCTTATCTGGTCGTTTGCCCAGCAACACGGTTACACCATTGCATCCAAGGATGCCGACTTTCATCAGAGAAGTTTGGTATTCGGGCACCCACCGAAGCTTGTTTTTCTCCGCATCGGCAATGGTCCCACAAGCCACATTGCCCAATTGCTTCGGACTTACTATGTCCAGATTTCTGAATTCAACGCTAACCCGAACACCAGCATTTTGGTTCTTACGTAGTAAAAGAGCTCAACCCTTATAAGGCCCCCGGTTATCAATAGGCAAACGATACCTATGGCAGAAGGTTTTTTCTTCTGCGCCACGACTCTTCCGCCTCTTCAAGCGGCGGCGCACCGTCGCAAACGTCCATTCAATTGGGTTGGCGGTGCGCACATGTTGCCAGTGCTAGTCGGTCACGCACTTTCCTACGAGTCCACCTTTACTACCAGAGTGACGGTTCCTTCTTGGTCACGGCCGAGGGTGCCAGTCAATGTCCAAACGACAGGGCCTCTAGCGCCAACAGGTGGCTTCGTAGTGACAGCACAGGAGGTAATGAGGGGGGGGGTAGGACCACAGGTCGCCTCAACAAACGTCGTAAAGAAAGGCACCTCGTCGGCAATTTTAATCGAATCAACAGGGATATTGCTACCGTTTCTGTAGGTTAAGGTGTAGGTAATGATCTCACCAGGCTTGGCCTGAGCCTTATCACCTGTCTTGGTGTGGAAGACCGCAGGCTTGAGGATCTTGGTGTCTTTGCTGGCACTGTTGTTGTCGGTATTCTTCTCTCCACCACCGGAAACCGTCGCTCTGTTAGTCGCAATCGTATCCGCATCACCCACAATGGCGTCTCCACCCACCTTCAC
>SBBL01000121.1 GCA_005239745.1 Candidatus Troglogloeales bacterium
AAGGGAAGCAGTATAGGGACGGAGAAGAAATCACAAGCGTTCAACTTGAAAGGATGGCTGCTTGATGAAAACTTTTACACACCTATTGACAAGAGCTCGATGCATCGCTTTATCGAGTAACTGCTTTGCCGTAGTATTCATCGTCATGTTGTAAACCCTCCTGCTTGGAAAAAACAAAGGCCAATACGTGCGAGCAGCCTGTGAATGCCCTGTCCAAATTCTGGGGTACAGCATAATTTGAAGAGGATGACCTAGATTGACTACGATGCGGGCAGAGAAGAACACAACCTGTTGGAGAACACGCATTGGCGAAAACTATCCCCGCTCTTTCTATACGGAAGCTGATCTTTGGGGGAAGCGGTCTTGGGCACTATGATGGAAAAGCCGTTTTTGTCCCCATGACGCTCCCCGGTGAGGTTGCGGGGGTTGAGATTGTCCATGAAAAAAAAGATTATGCGGAAGGGATCGTGCGTGAACTGCTTAGCCTCTCGGAGGAGCGCTGTTCTCCTCCCTGTCCTGTATTCGGAGTTTGTGGAGGCTGCCAGCTTCAACACCTCTCTGCGGAGGGCCAAATTCGGCATAAAACCGAAATGGCCAATGAGTTTGTAAGGCAGGTTCGGCAGTCGGAGCCTTTTGTCTCCTATCCCACCATTCCCGCCCCTTCCTCTTTTTATTACCGATTGAGGGCACAACTGGCGATACAAAACGGCCGGATTGGATTTTATCGAAGGAAAAGCCATGAGATTGTACCGATTGTTGCCTGCCCTTTGGTTGCGCCCCCTCTAAACGCCGCACTCGCTTTTCTGTCAGGCACAGGGATGGCGCTATTAACAGGAATTTCAGAAGTGGAGATTCAGGGAACAGATACCGGGGAGCTTTTAATCATCCTAATTGGCCAAGGTTTCTCATCCGATAAAAGACGTTTGTTTTTTAAATCAGCCACTGCGGCCCTGTCCCCTGCATCCCTTCGGGGGTTGATTGTCTATGATCGGGGGAAACGTTTTTGCCTTGGGGATGATTATCTCACCTACACGGTCAGGGGAAAGACGATGCGCGTCAGTCATTGTTCCTTCCTTCAGGTTCATGGGGCCATGCACGACCTATTGGTAGAGACAATGCTTCGGTGGACTGAGGGTAAGGATGCCCGATGGCTAGAACTCCATGCCGGCGTTGGGATGTTCACCCTGCATCTTGCCGGACGGGCCCGGTCCCTTGTAAGCATTGAGGCACACGCTGAAGCGGTGAAGGACGCCCACTTCAATCTGTCGGCCGCGGGGATTAAAAACGTCCGACTCTTGACCGGCCACGCCGAGAGACTCCTACCCCGTTTTTCTCCGGGTGCGTTTACCCACCTGTTATTAGACCCCCCACGAGGAGGGGTCACGAAAAGGGAGATGACGGAAATTGTCAGACTCTCACCCAAGCGGATATTCTACCTCTCCTGTCATCCTCCGACATTGGTACGGGACATTCGCGCATTACACGGGAAGGAGTACCGGATGCGACAGGTGCAACCGTTTGACCTTTTTCCACAGACCGGACATCTGGAAATGTTAGTTGATTTGCAGAGGCGTCTCTGAAATGACCGCTCCACTGAATCCCGTAAAGGTCAGCTTCGCAAGATCATAAAGGAACTTTTTAAAAAAGTGCGGCCGGAACGGAAATCAAACCATCTCTTTGACTGTATCTTTCGTGTTTGAACATAATACGTCTATCGTATTACCTTCTCAAAAGCGCAAACAAGTCGTTACGGTTACTGATGATCTGTACCCCAGAAGAGCTTATGGAGGTGTAAAATGTGGTCCGATCCACTGGTAGAAGAAGTTAGGCAAATTCGACGTGATATTGAAGACAAGTGTCAGGATAATCCAGAAGCCTTTTATCAACATATTCTAGAGGTTCAGCAGTCTATCAAAAAACAACTGATTTGCCGCGAACCCAAACCGGCGCTTGTCTCATCTGGGCCGAGTCTTGCCCACCGTGGACAGCGCGGAAATCCGGTTGTGGGGAGTCCACTTCCTTCTTCTCTATCGCGTAATCCGGGTTGGACCATTATCCGGTGAAGCCGGCTCCGGATCGCCCTGGAAGAAAACCTTCATGTTGCAGAAGAAAAAAGAGGCGGGGGCTTCAACCCCCTTAAACCGGACATTTCTATTTCCGTATAACAAAATATCTCACGAACGCTTGCGGATAACGCCTATTAGGAGTATGCTCGTTTTGGGGCGTGCTCATTTCCGTCCTAACCCATTTGGACGGGTTGGGTCATTCCCGGGGGCCGCCGCCGATGGCAGTCGCATAATTTAGGTTCCCCATCATGCGTCTTGAAGACAAGCTTTTCTTAAACCACTATCGTGTGGATAGCATTCCGCACATCAAAATCAAAGACCCGGAGGCCTGCCTTAAGTGTGAGAGGCACCAATGTACGGTCATCTGCCCGGCAAACGTCTACAAGTGGGATGAGGGCCAACGCAAAATTATCGTCGGATGGGAAAACTGCCTCGAGATGGGTGCTTGCATGGTGGCCTGCAACGAATTCGATAATATAGACATGGTCTATCCGCGTGGAGGCTACGGTATCTCGTACAAGTACGGATAGGGGAACGCGTCCGTCCCATGCGTATTAAGCTAACCATCCAGAAGTTCAATCCGGAACTGGACCCCGAGCCCTACGATCGGGATTATTTCGTTGACGTCCACCCTGGCATGACGTTGCTAAATGCCCTCCTAAAAATCAAGTCGGAGGTGGATGGTACCCTAACCTTTCGTGCGTCTTGTCGGTCCGCTATCTGTGGCTCCTGCGCCATGCAGATTAACGGTACCCAGAAGCTGGCTTGTCAGGTCTCTCTGCGGGAAGAATTTTCCCGCCATCAAAAAATGGTGATAGGTCCCATGGCCAACATGCAGCCGATTAAGGACTTGGTGGTTCAAATGACGCCTTTTTGGGACAAGATCAAGGCCGTTACCCCATACATCACGGCAGTTCAAGCGGTTCCCTCGCGAGCGCTCCAGGGACTGCATAAAACGCTTCATCATGCGGACGGCTGTATCATGTGCGGCGCGTGTCTCTCCGCTTGTGCCACGTATGATGTGTCCCCGACATTCTTGGGGCCCGCGGCACTCGCCAAAGCCTACCGTTTTCAGGCCGATCCCAGAGAGGGAGATAAAGATGCGCGCCTGGCCAGCTTACAAAAGGAAGGAGGGATATGGGACTGCGTTCGGTGTAATTTCTGTGTGGCCGTTTGCCCGAAAGAGGTTGCCCCCATGGAGCAGATTATTCGGCTGCGGAGGCAGTCACTGGATAAGCACTTTCCAAACGCCGGTGCATCCGATACCATCGGACGCCGTCACATTACCCAATTTGTTCGGGTGGTTTCAGATGAGGGCAGGTTAAATGAGACGCGGCTTCCCCTACTAATGATGTGGAGAACGTTTTATCGCCTGATGCGTACGTTGCCGCTTGGGGCAAAGATGTTTCTGCGGGGGAAGACCCCCTGGCCGTTTAAGAAAATGCCTGGGCACGCACCTGTCCGAAGAATTTTCAAGAGGTTTGAAAAGCATTAGACGTGTCTCCCCGGACCACTTCCCCCATCTTATTGATGACGGTTGCTGCCTGCGGATATCGTTTGCTAGAATGCGGCCTTCGTTTGCCTACCGGCGGACCTAGCACGACTTTTTGGTAATTCTAAAGTAGCAAGACATGATAGAAGCCATCGGCCTTGGAAAACGGTACGGCCCACACGTCGCGATTGAAGACGTGAGTTTCGCGGTTCAAAAGGGCGAGGTGCTCGCCTTCCTGGGGCCTAACGGTGCCGGAAAGACTACCACCATGCGCATCCTGACGGGCTTTATGTCGGCAACCGCCGGAACCGCGAGGATCGCCGGGTTTGATATCTTTGACCATCCCATGGAGGTCAAGCGACGCATCGGGTACCTGGCTGAAAACCCACCGCTTTATCGGGAGATGACCGTTGCCGAATATCTAACCTTTGTGGCAAAGATCAAGGGTCTTTCCGGTAGGCAGGTGACCGTTGCCCTTGGCGATGTATTAGAAAAATGTGCGCTGGGCCATGTGGCGAAACGACTCATTCCTAACCTATCGCGTGGGTACAAGCAGCGTGTGGGCCTGGCGCAAGCGCTGGTCCATAACCCCGAAGTCCTTATTTTGGACGAGCCAACCACCGGCCTCGACCCCCAACAAATCATCGAGATACGGCAACTGATCACGTCACTCGCCGGTGGACATACGATTATTCTGTCCACACATATCCTACCGGAGGCCACGGCTATCTGTCAGCGGGTGGTGATTATCAACAAAGGGCGTGTCGTTGCCGTTGATTCTCAGGAACATCTTTCGGCGCGCGTGCGCCAGACGGAGCAAATCTCCTTGGGCGTTAGGCGGCCACAACCGGATACCGTGAGTATCCTCAATACCCTCACGGGGGTGTGTCGGGTCACCCCGAAGCCTATGGATGACAACGGGCAGGTCTTTATCGTGGAATCGGAGCTTGGCCAAGATATCCGGGAAGCCTTATCGGAGACTGTTTATAAGAATGGATGGGGACTGCTTGAAATGCGCGCCATCACCCTTAGTTTGGAAGACGTTTTCTTACACCTAACCATGCAAGAAACAGGGCTTGATCCCGCCCATGTAGAAACACCGGAACCCACAGAGACCCCCCTCGCATGAGAAATATCGGCATCCTTGTCTGTAAAGAGTTACGGACTTACTTTATTTCACCCATTGCCTACGTCGTTGCTGCGATCTTTCTTGCGATCTCGTCGTACCTGTTTGTCTCGCAGGCCATGTATATCTCTGCGCTTTCGATGCAGATGGTGCGTTTTCAACAAGAAATACCCCCACTGGATATTCATCAGACGGTTTTTCTGCCCCCCTTCCTAAATATGACCATCATACTGCTTTTGGTTCTGCCCCTCTTAACGATGCGCCTGATCGCTGAAGAGGCGCGGGGGCACACCATGGAGTTACTGGCCACCTCCCCCGTCCGTAGTATTGAGCTTGTGATGGGGAAATTTCTAGCGGCGTGGCTGGTGGTGCTGATCATGCTCGCCATTACCCTCCACTGGCCTCTGATGCTGATGTCGGCAACAACCATCGCTTGGAAGCCGCTGTTCTCTAGCTACTTGGGGCTGGCACTCATGTCCGGTCTTTTTGTGGCCATTGGTCTTTTTGCATCGTCACTTACTGAAAACCAGATCATCGCCGCCGTCATCTCGTTTGGCATCCTCATTGGCCTGTGGCTTACGGGGTCCGGTTCAAGCGATAACTCAACCTATACCTCCGTGATAGGATACCTTTCATTGTCCGCGCACGTAGAGCACTTTGTTCGAGGCCTCATTGATACCCGTGACTTGACCTACCTCATTTCGATGACCGTGTTTGCCTTGTTCTTAACGCATTTGATGGTGGAGTCCCGGCGGTGGAAATAAGGCGCAGCGCACTCTTTGGGATCGTGGGTGCCGTTCTGGGGGTCGCGGGATTAGTCGTCTACCTAACGTGGGAGGCGCAAGTTTGGGTATATCTGACGCTTGAAATCTTGGCCGTTGTCCACCTGATTGCCTTTTGGATTGCCCATTTTGAAACCCTAAAAACAGCCTCAGAACGTCGGTCGGCAAAACACGGCGTCAACGCCGGACTAATGGTTGTTGTCTTCTTGAGTATTCTCATCATCATCAACTTTATCTCAACCAGACATTCTGCGCGGTTTGACCTCTCCGGCTCTGGGGCTTTTTCACTGTCCAAGCAGACGGATAATGTCCTATCACGCCTAACAAAACCCGTGCATCTGTCCGGTTTTTTTTCAAGTCAACATGCCGGACGGACACAGGCGTCTGACCTGTTTGAAAGTTACGCGCAAAAGAGCAAGCGGGTGACCTATACCCTTATTGACCCCAATCGCAAACCGGCCGTTGCGAAGCAATATGGCATTGAGCAGGACGGGACCATCGTACTGGAATCAGGCGGTGGATCAGTGACCGTCCAGACGGCTTCTGAAGAAGAAGTCACGGCTGCTATCGTTCGCGTGACGCGCAGTGCCAAAAAGGTGGTCTATTTTGTGGAAGGGCACGGAGAGCATGACATTGACGATCAGGGAGACCAGGGCTATGCCTTTGTGAAACAGGCAATGGAAAAACAGGGTTTTTCCGTTAAGAAACTGTCACTGCTCTCCGGGTCGGGAATACCGACGGATGCGTCCGTCACCGTTGTTGCAGGGGCTAAGCGTCCATTTGCCGATTCTGAAAAATCTCATATGACGCGCTATTTGTCTGAAGGCGGCCGATTGTTGGTCATGGTAGACCCCATCGGACTTGGGGGCGAGGAGTCGTCCGGGTTGGAGGATTTTTTGCAGAAGTGGGGGGTGCAGCTCAAACGGGACCTTATCGTGGACCCTACGTCGGGCTTTGGCGGGGCGGTCCCCATCATTGGACCTGGCGACTACCCAAAGCACGACGTGACGGAAAAGTTTGCGCTGGCCACATTCTATCCCTTAGCACGATCGGTGACGTTTGATACGTCAAAAGAAGCCTTCTCTTTCACCCCGTTACTTAAGACAGGTTCCAGAAGTTGGCTAACAACGGAAATTGCGGCGGAGATGACGATTGATCCTAATCGGGACACGCCCGGCCCCATTGTTTTTGGGGGGGTGGTCAGTCGTGAGACGGCAAACGATGAGAAAAACGATGACATGCGCCTTGTCGTGATTGGTGATTCCGATTTTGTGACGAATAACGTGGTGCGGTCGGTCGGCAATGGCGATCTTTTTCAAAATATAATTAGTTGGCTGGCCGAAGAGAAAGACTTAATTGCCATTGATGCCCGTGAGGCCCCAAAGGCCACCTTGGTCCTTAACGCGCAACAGATCAAGCGTATCTTTTACCTCTCTGTCTTGATCCTCCCCGTGACACTGCTTACGACCGGACTGTTTATCTGGCGGCGTCGGCGTCGGCTATAGGCTATGACATTTAAGACAACGCTAGGTCTTTTTGGCGTACTCTTGGTGCTTGGGCTTTATGTGTATTTCGCTGAAAACCCCTATCGCGAAGAGGTCAAAACAGACGAGAAGCCGCTTATCTCCTTTGAAGCGTCCGAGGTCACCCGGTTAGACCTGGACTGGCCGCCGACGGGGGACGCGGTGTCGTTTACCCATGACGCTTCTCACCCCGATACCCCCTGGAGAATGGCTTCTCCCATAGAAGACATCGCTAATAAAGATACCCTGTCGGATCTCGTCCGGAGGTTGCAGCAGATGAAACCCGCGCCTCTTGTTGAAGCGCAACCCAAGACGGAGGAGGTAGCATCGTTTGGCCTGAGCCAACCGGAAGTCTCCGTCAGGCTTACGTTGAAGCAAACCGATACGGAGATTGTCCATTTTGGTGCCAATAATTTCTCGGGTACCCAGACGTATGTAAGATTAGGGGATGCGGGGGCGGTCTATTTAGTGCCTTCTGACATAAAGCGCCTATTTAATCCGCAAGTCTCTGTGTGGCTACAGAAGCGATGAGCACCGGCGGTGTCTACTCAAACGGTTGGTCGCTCTCCTTTTCCTATGTGTAGGGGCACCTCTAAAGACCTACTGCGCGTCCAAACTGCTGCGTTGCACGGTGCTCGGAATCCTCATATATTCAAAGATATACTCCGGTTCCTGTGCGCAGTAGCCCTTGCATTTTGGCCGCTCGTGACGGTTTTTAGAGGTGCCCAATAGTGTTATCTTAAGAATCTGTGGCGAAGCGATTCTAGAAATCGTGAAAAAAATAAGTAGCCCTCGCTTTTAAGAAGGGCATGAGTAAGGCCGTAAATAACGACGGCGAGCAACATCGCAAGCCCCAATGTCGCAGCCTTCAGAGACCATGCCCCGGGGACTTGCCAGAGGGAAAGGGCATTGACGCCTACACAAAATAAGGCAACCCCTGATGAGGCGAGCACCACATGGAAAGAGGCATGAAGTGTCCGTCTTCCCTCTAAGGCGTGGGCACGTCTGCGCAATAGAAAAACCAGCACAAAAAAATTAAAGGCCATGGAGAGCGCGGCGGCCAGGGCAAGCCCCCTGTGCCGCATGGGAGACATCAGCACAACTCCCATTACAACGTTGACCAATACCGCCGCAAAAGAGACTTTTACCGGCGTCTTTGTATCCTGCATGGCATAGAAGGCTTGGACGACAATACGGGTGCCCGAAGCCGCCGGCAATCCCAGGGCGTAGTAAACAAGCGCGTCGGCGGTCGCGAGCGTATCTCCCGCGTCAAACCGGCCATGTTCAAAGAGCAGATGAACGATAGGTACGCGAAGGAAAATAAGGCCAACAGCCGCCGGGATCACCAGAAAAAAGACCATCCGTAAGCCGGAAGCACACGTTTCTCCAAGCTCCTTAAGCGATCCCCGTGCCGCTTGCTCCGACAACGTCGGCAGCAGGGTTGAAGAAAGCGCAATGGCAAAAATCCCCATAGGAAAGTGGAACAGACGCATACTATAGTATAGGTAGCTCACACTGCCGGGGGGCAGGTGGGACGCCAAAACGGTGTTGACGAATAGGTTAATCTGTGTCGCTGATAGGGCCAGGATCGTGGGTAACATCAACGTTCCCATGGTTAGCACGTCCGGATGCAGGGGCCAGGTTGGCCGTTTAATTCTCAGCGTGAATCCTTCACTGCGTAACGCGGGCCACTGCACTGCAGCCTGCGCAAATCCCCCTAGCGTGACGCCTAATGCTGCCGCATAGGACGCCGGTAAGATCGGTAGCAGCGCCAACGTAACCGCCATATTGATTGCGTTAAAGGCCACCGACGAATAGGCGGGTGGTCCAAATCGTCCTACACTGTTAAGGACCCCCATTGCAAGTGCCGACAGGGAGATAAACAGTAAAAACGGGAAGATGATTTGTGTCAGTGATGCCGTCAGTTGCAACTGCTCTGAGGTAAAACCCGAGGCCAAGACTTGGACAATCTGGTGAGAAAAAATAATACCGAGCGCGACAATCAAAAAGAGAGTGATAACAAGTACGGAAAACGTCTCGCTGGCAAGGCGATGGGCATAGCTTCGTGATTGATGGGCAAGAGATGACTTAAAGACGGGAACAAACGCGGCCGACATAGAGCCTTCCGCGAGCAGGTCGCGAAGCATGTTCGGGACCCGGAAGGCTACGTAGAAGGCGTCCGACGTACCACTGGCGCCTAGCACAACGGCCAAGATCATATCCCGGGCAAACCCTAGGATACGGCTGACTAACGTCCAGAGCGCAACCCCACCGGCCGGACGCATGGCTTGGTCATGGAGGTTATCCGTGGCCACGCCTTCACAACCACCCAAGCTGAAGACGTGCGACTTCAGACATGCGGCCGGCGTCCCATGGCGGATCCCAGACGATGTCAACATTAACCAAGGCAATGCCGGGGATAGTTTGCACCCGGGCACGCACATCTTCTTTCAACACATCTCCCATCCCACAGCCGGGCGCTGTCATGGACATTTCAATATCCACCCGATGCCCACCGTCTGGCAGGGGCGTTGCCTCACACAGGTAGATGAGTCCTAAGTCTACAATGTTGACCGGGATCTCCGGATCAAAAACCGTCTTAAGACGCTCCATCACCTGCCGAATATCAAAAACCCCGGCATTTCCCGGTATCGCTTCGTCCACCAACGGCGGGGCTTCAAGCCCTAGGGCATCGGCGTCACTCCCGTCAATCCTTACAAGGGCACCACAGTCGGTCCGAACGGTAAACGTCCCGCCTAACGCCTGCATGACCGTTACCTGCTCACCGGCCGCAAGGGGCATCTTGCCTCCTTGCGGAATGACCGTCGCCACACAACTCCGCTTTAAGGCAATGGGCATACGCTCCTGCACCGTCTTAAGGGGAGTCATGTTTCTTCTTCCGTGGTTACGCGCTCGCCCGTGGCCTCAAGGGCGCCCATCAGTGTGTGCCACGCAAGCGTCGCACACTTGATCCGCATGGGAAACTCCCAAACCCCTGACAACACCGCAAGCTTTCCCATTGATTCAGGCATGACGGAACCCGCGGGGCCGTCGGTGAGCATCGCACGGACCTGTTTAAAAAGCGCTGTGGCCTCTTCCCGGCTTTTTCCCTGAAGCGCCGTGGTCAAAAGCGACGCAGACGCCTTTGAAATCGCACACCCGACACCGTGAAAGGCAACGTCCTCGATCACGTTATCCGAAAGCTTTACATAGATGGAGATTTGATCCCCACACAACGGATTAAACCCGTCGGCCGTCCGCGTGGCGTCTTCCATCTTCCGAAAGTTGCGCGGCCGCCTATTGTGGTCAATGATGACTTCCTGATAAAGGTCCTTTAGGTCAGTACCCACACGCGCTCCCGCCCTCTTCCTAATTTCAGCCCCACCCCTTCCTGTCTTCATCACGGTTGTCCCCGTGACGATGCTTCTAGGATTCTATCAACCAACCGTCAGACTTGCAAGGACACGTATTGCATCATTTTTCCCGCATCCCGCTATATTTATTTATGTGTACCCGGTCCGTAACCTCCCGCCTGATAGGCTCGCTCGTGGTACGGGGTGGCTCGTACCACAACAGGCTAAGTTAGGGAGAGAGAGATGAACCCAATAGACGTGGTGTTTTCTCAACGGCAAAGGGCAATTCTAGGTTTGGTGATTTCCGGTTTTGGATATAAGGAGATCGCGGCACAATTTCGCATATCCGTTCGCACGGTAGAATCCCACATGGAACAGATGCGATTCAAAGTGAATGCAAGAACAACGGCACAACTGATTGCAATGGTCTGTCTGTTGAGCCCTGCCCGATGATTGCGGCGAGGAAGCCCTAAGGGGGGTGTCCCCAGCCTCTACCGATAGATTCTCTGTTGAGGCGACGGGGGGCTTATTGGGGCAAAAGTTGCGGGGGAGGCTGGGGTTCATCTGCGCGCGCCCAGACTGCTGTGTTGTGCGGGCATGACGACGCCCGCGGTGCTCGGAATCCTCACAACACTCAGACCACTCGTGGCAGTTTTAGAGGTGCCCTCAAGACCCAAAATAGGTCTCTAGCCCTTCCTTTGCGACCTGGGAGGCGCGAATTCGCCAACGTTTCGGATCGTTGATCACAAGCGCAGAAACGGCAATTTTAGCATCTTGTATCGGTGTCATCCCGACAAACCAGCTATATTTTCCGGGCGGGCTTTTCCCCATTAACGAACCGGTCTTCCCCCCAATCTCCATCCCTTGAAGGCTCTTATCTCTTGATCGAAACGTCTTCCTGGACGTTCCTCGAGTAATCGTCAATGCCATCATCTCGCGGAGGCGCTCGGCCGTCTCGGGCGCGATGACCATCGCTTGTGTCCGTGGCTGACAGGTATAGAGCGTCTCGCCGTCTGGACCGAATACCGACTCCACAACACAGGGCGCCATCATTTTTCCATCGTTTGCGATGGCCGCGGCAATCAGCGCCGCATGAAGCGGGGAAAGACCCACCTCGCCAAAGCCCGCGGCCGTCATGGCCAAGCTCTTTTCACTCTCTTTGATGGTGGCTTGGCTCACCTGAATAGGCGTCTCAAAGGGAATAGAGCGGTTGAACAAAAATCGTTCCGCATACGTTTGCAGATTCGCCGTATTTAGAAAACGGAGGGCAACCTTCGCAAAGGCCACATTATTAGAATGGGCTAATGCATCTTCAAACGTAATCTCATTGTTATCGCGTTTAGGATTATCTCTCCAGTTTCTCTTGCTCAAATCATAAAACCCACCGTGGTATCGAATGACGGTATCTTCACTCACCGTGTGCTTCTCCAATGCGGCTGAGGCCGTCACCAGTTTAAAAATGGAGGCCGCCGGATAGGTCGCGCGAAGTGCCAGGCCCTTCGCATTCGGCTGCTTTGAAGAATACTCCACCATCGCGCGTACCCGACCCGTACGGGGTTCAATCGCCACAAAAACACCATAGGGAACCTTATACTTCTTAAAAAATTTGTACATCTTTGCCTGTAGTATCGGATCAAGCGTATAGATAGCGGTTACCCCATTCTGAAAACGGGTAGTCATTTTTCCATCTTTCGCCTGCCACTGAGGAGGCCACACCTTCATATGAAGCCCATCACCATTCAGTGACAGGGTTGTTTTATTCAACAGATGGGTATAGTGCGCCTCTGAAGGGGATAGGGCGAAGACGGCTATCCCCACCGCGATGGCCACCCCCCCCCACACTATTTTCAGGTTCCTATATCTTCCTTTTCCCATTGTAATATTCCATTCAAACTTTGCGTCAGCGACTGCATCTTTTCGACAAAAAGGACACGCTGTTTCTTAAGCTGAACAATCTCGACCTGAATCTGCGCAGCCTCACGGATGGCCGCTTGGGTGATCTCTTCCGCCTGTTGTTGTGCCTGTCGGATAACGAGCTCCCCCTCCTTTTGGGCCATCGCTTTCATATCATCAATGGCCCGTTGCGCAAGGGACAAGGTTTTGATCAGTGATGCCTCCGTTGCTTTTAACTGCGCGATGACCTGCTGTTGATCCTGAATCTGCCCCTCAAGGTCTGTCTGCTTCAAAAGGGACGCCTCCACGTCATCGGCAAGCATCTGCAGAAAACGATCTACCTGATCCCTCGCGTACCCACGAAGGCTTCGCTGAAAGGTCGTTTGTCGTATATCAACAGCCGTCAGTTTCATCGTAATCGCGTTGCAAAATCGTATAACGACCGAATCACAAATTGCTCCATAAACGTTATCCCAAGCAGGGCCACCAGCGGAGAGAAATCAATCCCCGTATTATATCCGATTACCCTCCGGATGGGATCAAGCAGCGGCTCCGTCACGCGGTAGATAAACTGTACAAGCGGCTGAGTGGGGTCCGGATTGACCCACGAGAGCAACACACGGATGATAATCATCCAATTATAAAACTTAAAAACGTAAGACAGTGTCGTTGCCAAAGCCACAACAAGGTTAGCGCTTACGTACACGCCCAATCCTTTCCTATTTCCTGTGCCCGTTTGGCGGCAGCTTCCACCGCCGATATAAACGCGGCACGTACCCCCGCCGTTTCCAACTGATACAAACCCCATGTTGTGGTCCCGCCAGGGGAGGTGACCCGATCCTTTAGCACCGCGGGGTGCCCACCCTCACCCTGTGCCAGCATGGCTGCCGCTCCCATAAAGGTTTGCAGGGTAAGTGCCGAAGAGAGCTCACGTGGCAGGCCGCACTTTACCCCACCCTCCACCATCGCTTCAATCGCCAAAAAGACAAAAGCGGGCCCACTGCCCGAAAGCCCGGTAACCGCATCCAGCAAAGACTCCGGCACCACCCATACCCGACCTACCGCTTCAAAGAGTGCCTTAACGCCTATCATATCATCCGGGTGGACGTGGCGTCCTTCGGAAAGTGCAGTTGCCCCAGCCGCCGCCAGTGCCGGTGCATTTGGCATCGCCCGGACGATTTTTGTCCCTTCCGGCAAGGCGGCAGAAAGCCTGGCGATAGGGATACCGGCAGCCACCGAGAGCACGGTTTTATCGCGTACATCGTTTCGAATCTCTCGTAGGACACTCCCTACGACCGGTGGCTTGACACATAGAACAACAATATCGCCCCATTGTGCCGCCTCCTGATTGCTGTTTGCCACTTGGATGCCCTGCGCACGCATCAAGTGCCTTCTGGTCTCGGAAGGGTCGAAGACAAAGATACGGTCGGGGAGACAGACGCCACTTCTAAGAAGCCCCTTAACGAGGGCTTCAGCCATCGCACCGGCCCCCAAAAATGCAATAGATGGATTCATTGTTCTCCAAAAATTTTAGTGCCTACCCTGACCCACGTTGCCCCTTCCTCAATGGCTACCTCAAAATCATTAGACATTCCCATGGAAAATTGGTGTAGCCCCAATGACTCACCCAAATCTCTCAACGCAACGAAGTAGGGCCGCGCCGCGTTTGGGTCGGTAACGGGTGGCGGAATCGCCATCAGTCCCAGTAATGAAAGGTGGGGGAATGCACGAATGACGGCAACCAGTTCCGGGGTCGCTGCGATTGAAGCCCCGTGTTTGCCCTCCTCTGCACCGATATTTACCTCTACCAGCACTGCCTGCCGATGAGAGGTCTGCCCGGCAACCTCGTTGATTCGTGTGGCCAACGCAATACTATCTACGGAATGGATCAGGTCAAAAAGGCCGACCGCCTGACGGACCTTGTTTCGTTGAAGCGGACCAATCAGATGCAAAGAGACGCCCGTTTCTTTCAAGAATCCACTGTCTACAAATTTCGCGCGCGCCTCCTGTACCCGATTTTCACCAAAGCAGGTGACCTTACACGCAACCGCCTCGCGGAGGGTAGACAGCGGTACGGTTTTTGTTGCAGCCACCAAGGTAATGTCGCGCACATCACGCCCGGACCGTTTGGCGGCACCCTCCATTTTTTCAAAAACGCGACGACAGGTCTCGGAAAGCAGGGTCACGGGCATTTCATAACACCACTTTCCATCTGTTGCTTGCCCCTGGGGGTGATCGGTTGCCCCGGCTTGCAATCTCTGCGGTACGAATAAAAAAGATCGGGACGGCAGAGGGTACAAAAACCGCTTGTGAAAATCCGGTGGTGGGGTACACCCGCCTCAACCAGATGTCGTCGGTTCCAATCGGTAAGATTCAAATGCGTTGTCGTCCCACGAAGACGACGGGTCTCGGGATAGCGTTTTTCGAAAGCCTCCCAAACCTCTTCTCCGACCTCATAACAGCATGCGCCGGCCGACGGCCCAATGGCCACATAAAGCGATTGTGGGTCGGTACCGTATTGTAGTGCCATTTCTCTAACCACTTTGCCCGCAATATTCAAGAGCGTCCCCCGCCACCCGGAGTGAATCGCCGCGACAGCACCGGTTATCGGATCGTGAATAAGGACAGGCACGCAATCCGCCGTGGAGACAACGAGTAAACGGTGTGGGGTGTCGGTCATCAAGGCATCCGCCTCCGTGGGCGGGTCTGGAATATCCGTCGCGATTTTTAAGATACCGTCCCCATGCACTTGTTTAACCTGAATCACCTGCCCTTCGAGGCGCAACCGAACCAGGAGCCTCTCAGCCCCGATGCCATGCCGAGTACCGAAAAAATGAAAAGCCCCTTTTATCTGGTTCATACCCGGCAGCTGTAGGCAGATCGTTTCCCCAGCTAAAGACAATCCGTTATTCATTCTACCCCAATATTTTACTCCTGGATTCCGGCTTAAAGATTGCCGAGAGGACGGACCTTACCGTTCACTTTTAGTCCGCTTGATTCCTAATAAAGGACGGGATACTCAGCGTCTCCATGTCATACTTCTGCGACTGAACGGCCTCTTTTCCGCCTTCTCGATAGGCTTGCCTTAAATAGATAATACGGTCCTCACCGATCACTTTTTCTTTTTGGGGTTTGGGAATGTCTTTTTCCACCCGTTCCTTATCGAACCCCGTGGTAATGACCGTTACCTTAATTTCGTCGCAGGATTGTTCCGCAATAGCCGTTCCAAAAATAATGTGGGCTTCTGGATCCACTATTTCCTGAACCGTCGTGCAAATTTCGTTTACCTCATGCATGGGAAGATCGGCGCCGCCGGTAATGTTAATCAAAACACCCCGTGCCCCCTCGATGGAGCTATCTTCTAACAGTGGGTTGGCAATCGCCTTCTGCACGGCCTCGACCGCCCGGTTGTCTCCTCTCGCCACCCCCGTACCCATCACGGCTCTACCGGAATAGGACATCACCGTCTTAACATCGGCAAAATCAACATTCACAAGGCCGGGATGGATAATCAAATCGGATATTCCTTGGACGGCTTGCCTGAGGATATCGTCAGCCAAAGCAAAGCACGTGATAAGAGGCGTTCCCCTCTCAACCACGTTCAACAGTCTTTCGTTGGGGATCACAATAACAGCATGGCAGGCCTTTTTAAGTTCTTCCAGTCCGGAATACGCATTTTTCATCCGTACATTGCCTTCAAACTTAAACGGTCTGGTCACCACCCCGACGGTTAGCGCATTGGTCTCCCGCGCGATACTTCCAATCACGGGAGCGGCCCCCGTCCCTGTCCCTCCTCCCATGCCGGCGGTAATGAAGACCATGTGCGCGCCTTCTACTGCCTCACGAATTTGATGGGTGGCTTCAATGGCCGATTCTTTCCCAAGCGACGGTAGTGAGCCTGCCCCTTGTCCATCGGTTGAACGCGCGCCCAATTGGATGCGCCGGATCAGGTGGCTGGGTTTCAGCGTTTGTACGTCTGTGTTGGCCGAGATAAACTCAACCCCCGACAGTCCGTGCCGCACCATGTTGTTAATCGCATTGCACCCGGCACCTCCCACACCAATCACCTTAATCCGGGTACTTAGCTGCTCTTTCTCTGCTTCTTCATCAAACAGAAACATCGGCCTCTCCCGTTATCACCGGTCGTCTTAAAAAAACTCCTTCATCCAGCCCTGAACCATCCTTTTGACCCGCTGCGATGTGGTCTTTATCCCCCCAAGCCCTTGCATTTTCCCTCCATATTTATACCCATAGAGCAATAACCCAACACCGGTGGCATGCATGGGACTGCTCACGACATCAACCAGCCCGCCGATCCCTTGCGGAACGCCTAGCCGAACCGGCAGCCCAAGGCTCCGTTCCGCAATCTCGACCATCCCTGGCAAGGAAGCGCTCCCCCCCGTAATGACAGCGCCTGAGTTGATACGCCATGTATATTCAAACCTTTCTAGCATATCTTTCACCAATTGAAAAATCTCCTTCGATCTCGCTTCAAGAATTTGAGCCAGCAGCTTGCGCGAAAGAGGCCGTGACGGCCTTCCCGACGTACCGGCGATTTCAATGATTTCATCATCACGGACCAAATCCCGTAAGGCACAACCATGTCGCATTTTTAGCCCATCCGCTTCGGCCATGGAGACTTGTAGACCGCTAGACACATCATGGCTAAGGTGGAACCCCCCCAATGGAATGGGGTTGGTCTCTCGCAGACTTCCATCGTAAAAAACGGCACAGTCGGTCATCCCCGCACCAATGTCAATCAGGACAATCCCCACCTCCTTCTCTTCGGGCGTCAGGACGGCCTCACTGCAAGCAAGTGGCTGGATAACCAAAGCAACTGCTTCGATGCCTGCCCGATGGATACATTTTACAATATTCTGCTCTACCGTACTGTTAATGGTAATGATATGCGCCTTTACTTCTAAGCGTGTCCCCGAGATGCCGACCGGATTTCTAATGCCACCCTGAGCATCCACCGTAAACTCTTGTGGAAGAAAATGGAGGATTTGCTGCTCCGGCAAAAGCGAAATATTTTGTGCCTGCGCCACCACCCGCTCGACATCTTTAGGTTTGACTTCACCTTCCATGATGGTAACGGTTCCCCCACTGTTGATCGTCTGTCCGTGTTTACCGCTTAGACTCGCATAGACTTCCCCCACTTTTACTCCAGCCATGTGTTCTGCTTCCGCAACCGCATACTGGATCGCGGAGACGGTTTCTTCAATGTTTACGACCATTCCATTTTTAAGCCCCCTAGACGGACGATTTCCCACCCCGATAATGTTAAGACTAGGGCCAAGGCCGGGGTTCTCGACGACCTCTCCAATCGTTACGCAAATATGGCTGGAGCCAAAATCAATGCCGGCAATGACCTGTGTGCCCTTCCCCAACGCAACCCCCGGTCTTTAGCGGTGCCTTATTGAATGTTCCCGTTTTGCCTTACCACAACCTGTTTTGTAAATCGCAGATCAATCTCCGATTCAAAATAGCCTCGACGCTCTAGGTCAGGCTCAATTCTCAGAAAACGCTGCCAACGCGCGGCGTAGTCCTCCAATCCAAAGTGGAGCCGATGGCCGGCCATTTCCACGACCAGATCGTCCATCTTTGAAAGGTTAATAACCATGCCGGGGCGATCTACCACACGCGCTAAGATAAGGGCTTGGTCATAGGTGTCTACATTAAAATGCACGATACGCACCAGGGCCGGATCATAGAGCCCGCCGCGGTCGAGCACCCTACCATCCTCACTTCGCAACAGTGTCTTCCCTAAAGGACCTATCTCAACCGCTGCCGGCGTGCGTTCCACCACCGTTATCCAAAGCCTATCAGGAAGCACTCGTCTTATCACCACTTCTTTTATCCAGGGATCCGACAAAATCCGCGTTCTGATATCTGACAAATCCGTCTGAAAGAGATTCTTTCCTATTTCCGATTGAAAACGCTCCGTCATTTCAGGCACGGAATGATGCACCAAGCCTGACCACTCTATCCCGATCACCCGAAAAAAGGCGGTACTTTGTAGGTACGCTAGGATCGCCTGTATTGCCACGGTCAGCAAGCCCACAATCACCAAAATGGCGAACCCTTTGAGCAAGCGTGGCGGACGACGCACGGGCGTAGTGAAGGTTCCCATAGGCCATGGCTAAGGTTGCAATTCTTATTGTCACACGGATATCAAGATACGTTCAACCATCTCGTCAAATTCAATACCTACCCCACGCGCGATCTCCGGCAAAAGGCTTGTTTCCGTCATGCCGGGCAATGTATTGACCTCCAATAAATAGTGTGTCCCTTCCCGTACGATAAAATCGGACCGGCTATAACCCTTGCAGCCTAAGGCACGGTGTGCGCTTAATCCATCGTTTAGCAGATTTTCATAAACAGAGGGTGGCAGAGGCGCTGGGAAAACATGTTCGGACATGCCTGGCACGTATTTCGCGGTATAATTATAAAAAGGTTCCTTCGGCCGAATCTCAATCGCTCCAATCGCCCGATCGTTAAGCACCCCGACGGCGACTTCCATCCCACGGATATATGGCTCAACCAAAATCTGTTGTCCAAATTGGAATGCCTCTGCAACGGCCTTAGGAAAGTCGTCTTCTTTGAAGACAAGAGACACACCCACACTCGACCCTTCGGCAACCGGTTTGACAACGACGGGAAGATCCCGTGGGGAGATGGAGATCTCGTCGTCCAAGCAAATGACCCTACAAGACGGCATCACTAAGCCGGCCGCCATCAGCACGTGGCGCGAGGCCGCCTTATTCATCCCAAGCGCACTGGCCAACACACCGGACCCCGTATAGGGAATGTGCATAATCTCCAATAATCCCTGTATGGTACCGTCTTCTCCAAAGCGACCATGCAGCGCATTAAAGGCAACCTCCACCTTTTGTGCCCTCAGTGCCGTTGCCACCTCGTGATCCACATCAATGGCAACGGTATCATATCCCAGGCGATTCAATGCAGCGGTGACGGCCGCCCCGCTCTTCAGGGAAACGGCACGTTCAGACGACAGCCCCCCCATGAGAACCCCAATCCTTTTATCCCTCATCATCTCGGCCGACAACTTTTACTTCCGTTTCAAGGAAAATCCCATGCCTTTTTGCAACCACTTCCCGTACCTTCTGAATCAGTGCGACAACCTCGGATGCCGTCGCATCTCCGTTGTTGACAATAAAATTGGCGTGGCGTGATGACACCTCTGCATTACCAATGCGACACCCTTTCAGTCCTGCCGTTTCGATCAGCGCCCCTGCCAAGTGGCGTTCCGGATTCTTAAAGATAGAACCTGCATTAGGAACGGATAATGGCTGTGTGGCCCGGCGTTTAGCAAGAAGCCGCTTCATCTTTTTCCGAATATCTGCAACACGTGCGGGGCGCAGGACGAATTCGGCTTCCACTACCGGCCAAAACGTATCGGTTGCCGGTGCAAGCGCGGCACTGCGATAGCCAAACACAATTTCCGTTGACGGCTTTGTGACCACCTCTCCATTCGGTGCGACAAAGGTGACACTTTTAAGGCACAACATCGTATCTTCACCGGGAATGCCGGCGTTCATGGCGACGGCGCCTCCTACCGTACCCGGGATGCCGACGGCAAATTCCAGCCCGGACAGACCACGCTCCATCGCATAAACCGAAAGCCTCGGAAACAATGTGCCTGCTTGCGCGGAAATAACGTTCGGAGACGGCATGGAGATGTGGTTGAGGTGTTTCATGTTTAGCACCACACCGGCAATGCCCCTATCCCTCACAATGAGATTACTACCCGTCCCGAAGATGAAATAAGGAACGCCTCGAACCCGACACAGGATATCTGCTACTTCTGGGATGGTGGTGGGATAGAGCATGGCATCCGCAGGACCGCCTATTTTCAGCGTGGTGTACGGCGCCATCGGTTCATTGAACCGCACCTGCCCTTTGTAGCCGACCAGTGCCTTATCAAGGTCTATCATGGCATTGTTATTCCTTGACAAGCCCCTAGTGTCGGTTCTTTTAATTCCGGCTATTTTTTAGGGGGTAGACTAGCATTATTTCATGATGAAATGAAATAATGCCGACAAGGAACCATAGTTATTTTTGCCGTAACACGTGTCATATCGCGCGTCAGCGGCAAGTTCCTTTAGGGCAATGTTGTGAGTAATTGCACCTGCACCCGGTCCCCTGCGTTTACGTGCTCGCATGCCTCGGGCAAAACAATCAGCCCGTTGGCTAACACCATCGAAGAGAGGATGCCGGATCCTTGATTGCCGGTGACGGTGGCGTGGTAGGCGCCGTTTACAAAAGAGACGGCGGCGCGTACAAAGTGGCAAAAGCCGCGTGGCTTATAAATCGGCGCCGAGACAATGGCCTCTACAAGAGGACGCGACCGGCCGGTAAATCCGGACAGCGCAAACAGCAGGGGCCGTACCACCTGTTCAAACGTCACCATGGAAGAGACCGGATTGCCGGGCAGGCCAAACAGGGGTCTGCCATTGAATGTCCCAAAAGCAAGCGGATGTCCGGGCCTCATGGCCACCTTCCAAAACTTAAGTTCCACCCCGAGTTCCTTCCACACCGTGAGCACCAAATCCGCTTCCCCCGCAGAAACGCCCCCTGCAATCAATAGCATATCAGATGACAGCCCCCGTGCTATCTTCTCCCTTAAATCTTGATGAGTATCTACCGCAATGCCAAGACGGACGGGGACCCCACCGCATTCACACACTTGAGCGGCCAGGGTATAGCTATTGCTGTTACGTATCTGGTGGTTGCCAATCGGTAGGCCAGGCTCAACCAATTCGTTCCCCGTTGCAAGGATGGCAACACGGGGCCGCCGATAAACCGAGACAGATGCGTGGCCGGTCGCGGCCAACATCCCAATTCTTGCCGGCGTTAAATGCTCTCCGGAATGTAAAACGACGCTGCCTGACTGTACGTCTTCGCCTCTTTGGCGCACATACGCGCCCGGTGGAGACGCCCGCCGTATTTGCACAATGTCGTCTCCTCCATCAGTGTCTTCAACTTTAACGACACTATCGGCGCCCAAAGGTATGGGGGCGCCCGTCATAATGCGTACGGCTTGACGAGTGGTTATGGGAACGGTGGCCGCATCGCCTGCCATCACACGGCCGACGACACGCAACCCAACGGGGGCATTCGGCGAAGCCGTTTTGATATCGCCTGACAAAACGGCATACCCATCCATCTGGGCGTTGTCCCAGGGGGGCTGGTCCCGCTCAGCCGTGATATTAGAGGCAAGTACCCGGTGAAGCGCCGCTTCAACGCTAATTTGCTCACACCCAAGCGGCGCCACCCCGGACATTGTGATTTTTATCGCTTCGTCAAGAGACAACAAAATCGGCGATGTCCTCCCTCCACCCATAGCCTGATTTTAAATCGAGCGTAACCGGATTCATGTCGGAATGCTCATCGTTTCCGTCCTAGGCTCCACTTGAGCGCCGGCGGCGTCACCATCGTGGTAACGATCACCATGACAACGACCGCAGAGAACGTGGCTTCATCAATGATGCGCTGGCCGCCGACCGAGAGCGTAAGCCCGATGTTGGCAAAAATGAGGCCCACTTCGCCGCGCGGAATCATGCCGACGCCGACCGTGAGCCGGTCCATCCCCTTGCCGATAACCCCAAGTGCACACGCCTGCTTCCCGATAATGGCAACGGCTATCAACGCCGCCGCGAGCCCGAAGACGCCAGGTTGTGCAAACGAGCTAAGATCGGTCCGTATCCCCATCAGCACGAAGAAGATCGGCACCAGAAACGACGCGATGGGGTGGATCAGCTCCTCGAGGTCGTGCTCGCCCCTGTTTGTAAAGTCTCGGTAGTGCGTGTTTTCCAAGACCAGTCCGGCGGCAAAAGCGCCCACGATCGGCGCAAGCCCGATGAGACTTGCAAACCACGAAAGCAGGAAACAAAACGAAAGGCTGACGGCAAGGAGGACACTATGCGCGCGCAACCGCGAGGCGAGCGAAAGGAGCCTCGGCGCGAGCCACAGGCCGAGGCAGAGGGCAATCACGAGGAAACCTGCGGCTTTGCCAAGCGTCCAGAGGAGGTCGAGAGGTGCGAGTGTTCCGCCACGATCCGCGGCGGCAATGATGCCGGTAACCACGGCCAGGATGGCCAGTCCGAACACATCGTCAATAACCGCCGCACCTAAGATGATGCGCGCCTCGTTTGACTGCGAGCGACCGAGATCCTTGAGCACGCGGGCGGTGATGCCGACGCTCGTTGCAGTCAGTGTGGCGCCCAGGAAGGCGTGGACGTATGGGCCGTAAGAGGGTAAGAGCCATGCCCCTACACCCCAGCCGAGCCCAAACGGCGTAATGACACCGAGGGTTGCGACAAGCAGCGCGGACCCGCCGACCTTGAGCATCTGGCCGACCGTTGATTCTAGCCCGACCTCGAACAGGAGGACAAGGACACCAACGCGGGCAAAGATGTCGACGAAGGGGTCGGTCTTGATCGGCTCAAGCCCCGAGAAGCCCGCCAGTGCGAGATTTCCGAGAGCAACGCCGATGACGAGCTCCCCGAGCACCGGCGGCTGGCCGATGCGCACGGCCAGGTCGCCGCCGAGTTTGGCCGCAAGCAGGATAACGACCAGCCACAGCGCCAACGAGGCTACAGGGTCGGCATGTCCGACGCTCTCGGATGCGTAGGCGGGAACCGCAGCAAGCAGGGACAGGACGACGGTAACGATCTCCTTCATAGAACCCCTTTAGGGCACCTCTAAAAACCTACTGCGCGACCCAATTGCTGCGTTGCGCGGTGCTCGGAATCCTCATGTACATTGCGTACATTGCGGTTCCTGCGCTCCGT
>SBBL01000069.1 GCA_005239745.1 Candidatus Troglogloeales bacterium
AAACAATGACTCGATCGCCCCCATAAAACCCTCCTATTCCCCCTCCATATCCTAAACTTACCCACTTGAAGTGAGAAAGAGGCAAAAAACTTTTACACACCTATTGACAAGAGCTCCAATGGCTACGTTACGCGGTGCTTAAGAATCCTCATCCCCCTCCCTTCCCTCCCCGTCTGAGTGTATAGACCGGAGAGATGGGTAACGGGTGTTCGGGGACATGGGTTACCTATGTCCCAAGTCTATACACCCGCCTCGGGGGAGGGAAGAGAGGGGCGGTTCCTGCGCGCAGTAGCCCTTGCACTTGAGGTCGCTCGCGACGGTTTCTAGATGTGTCTACAGGTATCTCAGCCTATCAGGGCACCTCATCTTTTAGCTAGCCCTACAAGGCGATAAGGCAATGCGACACGTTGACACAAGATGAAAAACCTGTCACACTCACCGCCGTCTGCGACTTTGTTTAAGGGTGTGGGCTGTAATTAGGAGGAGGATGCGATGAAGAGAGTGAAGGAAGGATACAGGATAGTTCTTGTGTTGGTTTTGGGGATAGTGTTGTTTGCTTCTAATGCGGCTGCCATGTCCCAAGGCGGGGGCCACAGCATGAATGATAAAAAATGGATATTTTCTATCCGCGGTGGCCCAAGCTTTTTTTCAAAAAAGAGTGCGGCAGGGGTGTCTGCGCCTGTCGGGTCGGTGCTGAATAGCTCGCTCGCTTACAAGTTGAGCGATACCGTAGTAATGGGTGCGAGCATTGATTGGGAAAGCCATGATCTAGAGGCGCCCACTTCGAGCCTCACTCTGGGACGTGCCTCTACTATTTCCATCATCCCGTTTGTCGAAATTAGGCCGCCACATGCGGGGCAGATTGCCCCCTACGGATCGTTTGGTGCTGGGGCAAATTTTAATACGATTGCGGAAGATGGGGCACTCAATAATGTATGTATCGGCTCTTGCAGTTTCGATTCAGACATTACCGTTGCTATTAGGATAGGGGCCGGTATTGATTACCTTGTAACTCCGGCAATATCGTTTAATACAGAACTGAGCTGGAAGCTCAATAGCGGTGCCTTAGATCCGGAAGGCAATTTCGGCGCCTTGGTCCCCCCCACCCGGTTAAACGCCAGCGCCCTGTCCGTACTACTGGGTCTTCGGTATAATTTTTGACAATGCAACCATGCCTCACCATCTCCTTATTTGTACGGGACCTTCGTGCCGGCAAGAGGGTGCGGAGGAGATGCTTGCGGCACTTCATCTATTCCTTTGTGATGCTTCCCTTCAAGCGTACACCCGCCTGACCCTCTGCTGCTGTCTAGGGCAATGTGGCAGAGGGCCTAATATGGTTGTTTATCCAGACGGCACGTGGTACGGCGGTGTTGATACCCGTGCCGCGCTGCAAATCGTTCGAGGACACTTACTCGAGGGAAAAGTCGTAACCGCACTTGTGCAGGTTCCAGAATAAGCGGCTATTGCTGTGGGTAAGCTCGTGATCTCTCAAATTGAATTTCACGGCCACTGTGGCGTGACGGAGGCGGAGCGCTCCGTCGGTCAACGGCTGAAGGTTGATCTAGAGGTTCAATCTTATGAACGGACGTCTGATGTAGCAGTCCCCATCTCCCAGTGGGATACGCCCGATCATATTATTGACTATCAAGCGGTTACTCAGATCGTCGTTGGTATAGGCCGTGAAACGTCGGTTTGCTACCTAGAAACCTTAGCGCAACATATTGCCAGTGCCGTGTTGAAGGACGTCCGTATACAATCCGTATTGGTTCGTGTTACAAAACCGTTTCCACCCGTACCGGAGATACATGACGGCGTTTCTGCTGAAGTTCTCCTTACCCGTTTGTGAACATGAGAAAGCCCCTAGCCTCCACAGCAGGGATCGCGAAATTAACCCCACCCATTCTTCCCAAAGTCGTTTTACGCACCCGTCTCTTCCGACACTTGGATGCGGCAACGGTGCGTCCGATCGTTTGGATCACGGGCATCCCCGGTATTGGTAAAACCACCCTTGTGGCAAGTTACCTCCAAAAGCGCTCGAGGCCCGTATTTTGGTATCGGTTCGATGAGGGGGATTCCGAGCCTGGCGTCTTTTTCCATTACATGGAGCAAGCGTCTACCCGTATTGCATTTGGCAAGGGCAACCCCCCGCTTCCAACGCTGGCCCCGGAATATCTGGGCAACCTTGCCACGTTTACACGACGGTTTTTCCAAGCGCTTTGCCAACGGCTACCCTCTCGTACGGTTTTGGTCTTTGACGATTACCACACTGTTTTACCCAATTCTATGCTACATGAGGCATTTGCATCCGGTTTAGCAGAGGTGCCCGCTTCGATCAATGCAATGGTAATCAGCCGGCACGCACTTCCAGAGAAAATGGCTCCGTTGCTTGCAAGTCAGCAGATAGAGACGCTTGATCCTGATACCCTCAGGTTAACATCGGAAGAATTGAAAGCCTGCTTACGCCTTCGTCAACTGTGGCAACAGGCGCCTGATGACGAACAAGTGAATATTTTGCAAAAGCGTTTAAATGGTTGGGTTTCCGGTGTGGTCTTGATGTCGGAACAGATCAAAAACAAACAGATACACGCCCTTTCTCCCCCGATAGAGACGTTGGAGTCAATTTGCAGTTTTTTTTCAGAAACTATATTTCATCAGATTGATACAGACGTACGGGCCTTTTTACTTGAAACGGCACTGCTCCCACAGATGACGGCTAAAATGGCTCAAGCGGTTACGAGCAGTATAAATGCCGAATCCATTCTTGAAAGGTTGTTCCAGCAACACTACTTCATAACCAGACACACACTACCCAGTCCCATCTATCGGTATCATGAACTGTTTCGGGAGTTTCTTCTTGCCTGTCAAAGGCGTGAGCTATCCCCTGCATCCCTGACGTCACTGATGCATCGAAGCGCCGTAGTGCTTGAAGCCTCCGGAGACGTTGAACATGCACTCATCCTGTTCCAACAGACGAAAAATTGGACGCAGGTCGAGCGATGCGTGCTGTCCTGTGCAAAAGAGTGGGTGGCGTCAGGGAGGGAGCGTCTCCTTGCAACATGGATTGCCGCATTGCCGGCTTCGGTGGTGGCCGCCAATGCGTGGCTTATCTATTGGCGGGGGGTTTGTACGATGCCCCTTGACCCCGTTCGAAGCAGTCACTTTTTTGAGGAGGCGTTTGCCCTTTTTCATCGCCGGCAAGAATGGATGGGCGCTTATCTAGCCTGGTTAATGGCAGGCGACGCCTTAGTTCAAGCATCTGAAAACTTCGCCCCAATGGACACATGGATTACCTTGATGCACGATGTGTTACTCAAGGAATGTCCTCACTTTCCCTCACCTGAAATTGAAATGGGGGTGGTCTCCAACTTTCACGCGCTTCTTTTGTTCAGGCAACCCCATCACCCTGATATTTTAATATGGGCGGAACGTGCCTCGACGCTGATGCGAAACAATACGGACCCCACCCTGCGTCGTCATGCTCAGGTGCGCCTTGCCGTTTATTACCTATGGACAGGAAATTTTGGAAGGGCTTCCTTTTTTGTAGATTTGATACAGGGGGAAAAGTCAACTGTACGGCTTTCCGTTTTATCTCAATTAACTGGAATAAGTATTAGAGCCCTGCATGCATGGTTGACGGGGGAGACCGATCGCTGTCTTAAAATTGTCTCTGAGGGGCTGTCGTTTAGTTCATCCCATGGGGTGCACCTCTGGGATCAAAACTTTTTCTGCCAAGGGATTGCCGCGGCGTTAAGCGACGGTAACACCCAAAAGGCGGAGATGTTAATTGAGCAAATGAAGCCCGGTCTTCTAACCGCCCGGCGGATTGACTTAAGTTTTTACCACTATCTTATTTCTTGGTATGGGTTGATTCGAAACGATCTTCCGCTGGCCACCACACACGCGACCATGGCTCTGTCGCATGCCACTGAATTGAACTCTCCCTTTGTCCTTGCCGTGGCCCATATAGGGGTGGCACATGTGCTATGGGAGAAGGGACAAAACAAAGAGGCGGCAGAAGCGGCGTCTCAGGCGCTTGACATCGGCTATCATATGCGGAGCACGCTCATTCAATATATGGGCCTAGTCACACAGGCAGGGTGGACGCTCGAGGAAGGCGATGGGAATAGAGCGCTACGACAGGCGTTTGCCCTCGGACGAGAGCAGGGCTTCGTCAATATGTTCGGCTGGCGTGCCTCAGTGATGGTGCCATTGTGTATTCGGGCGCTTGATACCGGCATTGAAGTGGCCTACGTCAAGCATCTTATTCAAAGCAGAGATCTTGTTCCACTTTCGCCTCCACGTGCACTTGAGTCGTGGCCCTGGCCCGTTAAAATCTATACCCTTGGACGTTTCTTATTAATACATCGTGGGGTGGTCGTCTCCTTCCCCAAGAAGGTACAGCGTAAGCCCCTTGAGATGCTGAAGACCCTACTGGCTCTGGGAGGCCGGAGGGTGTTGGAGTCGGACATCAGTGATTCATTATGGCCGGATGCCGATGGAGACGTTGCTGCAAATGCCTTCAAGATCACACTACACCGTCTGCGCAAACTCATGGGCCATGACGAAGCCATTCTTTTTCACGAGCGGCATGTTACCCTGAATCCCCGGGTTGTCTGGGTAGATATTTGGGCCTTTAACCAGGGACTATCAACTTCTCCCCCCCAACCGGCAGAGATCAAATCGGTGCTCGCACTTTATCGCGGTCGTTTTCTGCCACAGGAAGACGCACTGCCGGTCGTTGAACCTGCCCGAGAGCGTCTGCACCGAAGATTTCTACAGATCAAGGCGATGCTCCATGAAGGGTAGGGGGTAAAGTGCGTCTGACCCACTACCTAAGGGCACCCCTAAATTATTTTGAGGATATCCTCCATGATCTCATCTGTCAGTTGCTGTGCGATGACGCCGGCCCCCATGTTTTCTTTCACTTGCTTTACGGAGCTGGCACCGGTAATCACGGTACTCACGTTCGGGTTTTTCAGGCACCAAGCAATCGCCAGTTGCGCAACGGTACAGCCCATATCGGCAGCAACGGTCTGTAACCGTTTTACTTTCCGTATGCGCTCCGGCGTGGCCTCTTCCTGAAGCCATGTATAACCCGGAAGCGCAAGACGGGAGTACTTGGGAATGCCGTCGTTATATTTTCCTGTAAGCACTCCGGAGGCCAACGGACTCCACGATGTTATTCCCAGTCCGATCTTTTCATAAAGCGGCCGATATTCCACTTCCACGCGTTCACGGTGAAACAGGTGGTACTGGGGCTGTTCCATCTGCGGCGGGTGTAAGTGTTCTCGCCTCGCAACGGAGTAGGCCTCCATAATCTGAGCAGCACTCCATTCGCTGGTTCCCCAATACAGGGATTGTCCACGACGAATGATCTGGTCCATTGCCCAGACTGTTTCCTCAATCGGTGTCTCGGGGTCGGGACGATGACAAAAGATAAGGTCTACATACTCCAGCCTAAGGCGCTTCAACGACCCTGCAATTCCTTCGGTAAGCCGTTTTTTGCTAAGACCGGTATCATTTGGCCCATCAAAAAGCCCAAAATAGAACTTTGTAGAGACCACGTAGGAACTGCGCCGCCAGGCAACCCTTGACAAGATATTGCCCATCATCGTCTCGGCAGCCCCATGCGCGTAGGCCTCCGCGTTATCAAAAAAATTGACACCCGCCTCATACGCATAGGTCATGCAAGCCTTCGCCGTCTCCTCGTTAATTTGCCCGCCAAATGTCACCCATGACCCGAGGGATAACTCACTTAATTTTAATCCGGCCAGGCCCAAGCGGCGATAGTTCATCTGTGTACGTAGTCTGGGAAAAGTAGGGGAGAAACGGTTTGTGGAAGAGAAGCGTGCATCTTGCGCTCCTTTCGAAAGGCTTCAAGGTGTCCAAGGGTTAAACTCCCAAATCCTATTTGCTTTGCTCGGACACATGCGGCCTCTCCCGACCGCCTTCCATAAACGATGATGTCCAGTAGAGAGTTCCCCATTAAGCGGTTGCGGCCATGTATGCCGCCGGAGGCTTCGCCCGCCACGAAAAGATTTTGGCACCCCGATTCGCCGTCAATATCAATTTTAATGCCACCGTTTTGGTAGTGTAACGTCGGGTAAACAAGCACAGGCTCTTTCCTAATATCAATTTTATACCGGGAAAACTGGCGCACCATGTTGGGAAAACGCTTGGCCAATGTCCCGTCGCCATGGATAACGTCTACCTGCGGCATATCAAGCCAAACGCCCACCCGACCGGCCGGAGTGGCAATCCCTCTGCCTTCGCTGCACTCACGAATAATGGCCGCGGCAACCGCGTCCCGCGTTTCCATTTCGTTGATGAACCGCTCGCCTTGTACATTAAGCAGTTGGGCGCCCACCGACCGGATGGCTTCTGTAACGAGCATGCCCGCTATAGGTTCCGGGAAAACGGCTCCAGTGGGATGATATTGGAAGGTATCTTGAAGCGTTAGCGAGGCCCCCGCGCGGTAGGCGGTCGGTAACCCATCCGCAGTTGCGCCGTAATGGTTGCTGGTTGGAAATCCTTGAATATGAAGGCGTCCAATGCCGCCCGTGGCTAAAACCACCGTCTTGGCCTGTATCGCTTGATATTTCTTGGTATCCAAATTTTTAAGGAGGGCACCCGTGCAACCCCCCTGTTCGTCGGTGAATAGTTCGACCATGGGTGAAAACTCAAGCAGCGGAATTTTTGCATTCAAAACGGCATCTTTCAGAACGCGCATCAGCTCGAGTCCCGTATAGTCCTTACATCGGAGCAGCCTGGGTTGGCTACTTCCTCCACCGCTGCGTAGACTCACGTCGCCATTGCCGTCTCGATCGAAAAGAACCCCCAATTGCATGAGCCATTTGGCGGCGCGCGGTCCCTCTTTGACGAGCCTTTTAAGCAAGGCAGGATCATTTTTCTTGTACCCTCCGCGGAACGAATCGAGAAAGTGCTGCACGGGCGAATCCTCCGGAGCGATGGCCACCTGCATGCCACCTTCCGCCATAACGGTATTGGAATCCCCTAAGCGCAATTTTGTGGCGAGAACTACCGTTGCACCGGCCACGGAAGCGGTAAGGGCCGCTGTTGCCCCAGCGCCACCCCCACCAATGACCAAAACGTCCACCTGATGTGAAGGTAAGGTTGGGATATCCGTTGGCAATACAGGGCTTTCCCCTTCCAGTAAATCCGCCAGTTCGTGAACCGTTTTTTCTCCCTTATTGGGGCCCACACGAAGCGTGCGGTAGGCTGTTTCTTTATAGTCGGGATGATACCCAAAGATCAGGGCATCCTTGTTCAGAGGTGGTAGCTGCATCAGCCGCTTACCACGCGACTCCACTACCCGTACCATTGATTCCGTGAGACTTTCCATGTCGCAGAGGGGAGCACCCCTTCCCTTTGATCAAAGGGGGGATTGAGGTGTCCCTATGTCGTTAGAACGATAAGGTTGCGGCCATATGGAGCTTTAGAGCATTGCCCGTATTCCCACTGAACGCACCCCACGCATCCCCCGCGAAGAGGTAGCCGGCCCCTGCAGCAATCTGAAAATTCTCCTCCAGTTGCCATACCGCGTTTCCGTCAACCTCCACCCCCAAGTCACGGCCGGCGACGGTCGCACTTGCATTTTCAGTCGTTCGTGCGAAGATTGCGGCGACGTCAATGGAGAGATTCTCGCGTGCTGCAATCGTGTAAGACCCCTTTACAGCCATTAGCCCACGTCGTCCAATATCCGGACCGGATCCCTCTCTATCCGAGTCCTTGCTTGTATTAAGGAGGATATTCCCAAGGGTGTAGTTGCCGGAGAGTGCGTTCACATTCAGATCCCCTCCAACTGCAGGGTCTTTGGCCGGATCTTGCCCCGAGCCATAAACGAAAATCAGTCCCCATGGACCCACGGACCCACCCGCCATCGCGCTAATACCGGAAATGTCAGGATCGGCCACACCGGCCCCATTAACGTCACCCCACAGGTAGTTAAACTCAAGGTCCATCACCGGACCACCGGTTCGATACGTATACCCGTTGAGTGCCCAGCCCACCAGCCCCAGTTTCGCCTCAAAGTTTGGCCCGAAGGAGGTTGCACCTTGACCGTTATACGTCAGGTTACCGTTGGGATCGGTCAGCCATCCCAAATAAGCCTGATACTTTTCTTTGCCGTGCGACGGGGAACTATCAGGCGGCGTATCGGTTATTTTGAGGAGGTAAAGATCGGAATCGTTTGCTGTCCCGAACACCCCGAAGCCCGCAAGATCGGCGAGATTTAGGTCGGCAGCCGTGAGGGTTACAGGGCCTAATGCGGTTCGAACGGCAACGCCGGTTGCCCTATCGTCTAGCACCAGGCCGTGACCCAGGCGGTAACGTTTGCGACCGCCAACTGCCTTGATTTTTTTGAGGTTCACCATCAGGTACGCCTCATGAACACCGACAACGTTTAATGAATGCCCAAAGGCCGTGCCGGTTCCAAATCGGGCGTCGCCGGTTGAGATGGTGCCAACGGGACAACCCGACGCATCATCAATCGTCGTTGATCCAAACCCCAAATCCAGTGGAAATGCAGACTGCACCGTTGCAACAGACGGGGCACAAAAGCCGTTAACAAAGTCGAGTGCAACCACACCCAACGCATACTTGGAACTCACCTTTGTCCTTAATCGAAAGCGCAGATCTGCAAAGGCTTCGTTCCCTGGCGCGAGATCGCTTGTATAGAAGCCTCTCGTCCGAAACTCACCGGAGAATTTTATCAACGCTGGACTTTCATTAGGCTCTGCAGCAAAAGCAGGGACGCCCGCTAAAGAAAGCGCTACCCCAAACACAAAACAACTTGCCAAACGGCTGGAACGTCTGTTCATAGCCCCACCTCCATGGAGGACACACGATACGGGGGACATGCTATCCTTCTTTGTCCAAAAAAACAAGACGACAGACTATCCCCCTAATTCAATTGGGCTCTAGACTAGCAGACTCCATGATAAAATGGAAAAATGCTAGCATAGAAGAATGCTAGTAAAGACAAGTAAGTTATCGAAGTACAAACTGCTCTCTATTTTAAGGTCGTTGGGTCTGCTCCAACCCGTGGATTTTTGTAGATATTGCCTCAAGCGTGTCCTCATGTGGCCTAGGAACCGTCGATTTATAAAGATGCATCCGGACTTTCCAACCCCGCCCCATGATCTTGCGTTCGATGCCCTCAACCATGCCGACTGGTTTGTTTATAGGGAGAGTGGGCTAAAGCACGCAAAAGTCTTTGCCCGCATTATTCAACAATATTTGAGCCGGCCCTCTCTCAGTATTTTTGAATGGGGCTGTGGTCCCGGCCGACTTATCCGACACATGTCTAAGCTTCTCGAATGTGCGGTCATGCGGCTCACCGCTTCGGACTACAATCCAAAAAGTATTGATTGGTGCCGCCATAACCTTTCTAATATCCATTTTTTCGAAAATGGGTTACGACCGCCATTACCCTTTACCGATGATCAGTTTGACGTGGTCTACAATTTTTCCGTTTTCACCCATCTTTCCGAAGATGTTCAGATATTGTGGGCTAAGGAACTCTATCGCGTGCTTAAGCCGGGAGGCCTGTTCATTTGTACGACACACGGTGATCATTACCGCTACTTACTGGCGAGCGAATGGGAAAGAACCCGATATCATGAAGGTCATGTCGTCGTCCAGGGGAATTATACAGAAGGGAGGAAATGGTTTTTCGCTATTCACCCACCGCGCTTTGTCCGGGAAGTCTTATTGAAGGAATTTTATGACGTACAAAGGGTACCCACAGGCGAAGAAGAGGGGCTCCTACAAGAGGTTTGGATAGGATGGAAAAAATAGGCAAAAGGCAACGAGAGAGATTGCCAAACAGGGTAGGCTTGTCATGGAGCCAACGCGTGCGGTAGAATGAGCCCCCGCTGTCATCCATTTTTAAGTGGCGAATACAACTCAATTTATTAAAATAAGCTTATGCAAGGGCGCCTTGTAGTCTTCTTTATTCTGTCGTTTGCCATTATCGCGGCCTACCCGTTTATCCTAGAGAAGATGGGCGTTCAGGTCATGGCGCCTCCAGCCGATTCTACACCCTCCACCAACCGTCCGGCGGCACCTCTCACCCCTGCCGACACACAAATAGACGAACAGGCAGGCTTAGAGAGGCATTCACTTCCCCCCCTTAAGTTGCCGGCGGCCGTTTCCGAACGGGAGTATATTGTTGAAAGTGATCTGTACCGAGTTGTGCTCTCCAATATTGGCGGTACGATCAAAACCTGGGAACTAAAAAAAGTTACCGATAACGAAGGAAAACGCATTCACCTGATCCCCAAGGGTGGGCAGACGGCCCCCCTTTCACTGGTTCACACTGACTCAAAGATCAAACGGGAGGCGCCCGTTTATCAAATGGCGTCCGGGACCTTACGGTTAAACGAGGAGCGGCCTGAAGGTGCAGTTGAGATGGCCTATATAGGCCCCCATGGCGAGACGGTTAGGAAGCGGCTTCGGTTTCGACATGACCAATATGCCGCCCACTTGACCGTTTACGTTCAAGGGAACGACGCCCCCTACAATCTATCTCTTGGGAGCAATTTTGGCATCCTTGAGTGGAACTATGCATTTGGTGGACAGGTGGGGGCTATCAGTCGGGTCAATGATGAAATTATAAATGACTATGTAAGTGACATTGAACAGACCGAGGTTCGGGAAGGTCAGGTGACGTGGGTGGCTCTGCAAGATAAATACTTTATCAGCGCGCTGATCCCTGCTTTGGCTTCTACCCCATCCGAAAAAGGCATTAAAAAGATTCACTTGTACAAAGAAGGTGATCGGGCCGTTCGGGCAGACGTTAGCCTTCCCCAAGGAAGTTCATCCTTCACATTATACGCAGGACCAAAAGAATACGACCGTCTATCGGCATTCAAAAACTATCTAGAAGAAACCATTGACTTTGGATGGTTTCTTTGGGATAGCTGGCTTCCGGTACGACTGATTGCAAAGCCCCTTTTCTATGTGCTGCGGTTTCTTCACGGTCTGACGAATAATTATGGCTGGGCGATTATCCTTTTGACCGTTTTGATTAAAATTGTTTTCTATCCGGCGACACGGGCAAGCATGGTCTCAATGAAGGCCCTGGCCGCGCTACAGCCTAAGGTTGCAGAAATTCGGGAAAGATTAGCCCACAATAAAGAAAAGATGAATGCAGAGCTCATGAATCTTTATAAGGCGTCTTCGGCCAATCCCTTAGGGGGGTGTCTGCCGATGCTTCTGCAGATGCCCGTCTTTATCGCCCTATTCAACATTTTATACACCACCGTTGATCTGCGCCAGGCACCGTTTATCCTGTGGATCTACGACCTGTCAAGTAAGGACCCCTACTACGTCCTTCCCGTGATTATGGGCATTAGCATGATTCTTCAACAGTGGATGACCCCCAGCACCATGGACCCAACGCAAGCCAAAATCATGCTCGTTCTCCCCGTCGTCTATACCTTTTTCTTTATCAGTTTTCCGTCGGGTCTTGTTTTATACTGGCTCGTGAATAATATCCTGGGCATTGCTCAACAGTATTGGATCAATCGGCAAATAGCCGTCTCCCCCCAAGTCGCCTAAAAACCCGTGGACGCTGAAGATACGATTTGCGCGATTGCCACGCCACCGGGTTATTCCGCCATTGGCATTGTCCGTGTCAGCGGTTCCCGCGCCTTCCCCGTGGTCCAATCCATCTGGAAGGGGGCTACGCCGCTTTCCGATTTTGCTTCGCACACGGTCCATCACGGCACCCTTCATCACCCCCATACACAAAAAATAATAGATCACCCCCTTCTTCTTATCATGAAGCGTCCGCGCAGCTACACGGGGGAAGATATGGTGGAGATACAGTCGCATGGCAATCCCTATCTGCTTCAACAAATCCTCTCGCTCCTGATAGAACAAGGAGCGAGACTGGCGACCCCGGGCGAGTTTACCCGCCGGGCCTTTATGTCCGGCCGGATAGATTTATCCCAGGCAGAAGCCGTGATGGAACTGATTGACGCGCAAAGTACTTCTTCACAGGCGGTTGCGCTAGAGCAGTTACATGGTACCCTATCAAAACGGATATTTTCTCTGCGGGACCGGATACTCAACCTCCTTGCGCATATTGAGGCTTCCATTGATTTTTCAGAGGAAGGGATTGTTCTTATGCGGCCTGATGAAATGCACAAGCGACTGACGGCAATTTTGTCCGATATCCAAGCGTTATTACAAAACTATAGGTTTGGCAAAAAGATACGGGAAGGGATGGCGGCAGTCATTGTCGGACGTCCCAACGTGGGTAAATCAAGCCTGATGAATGCTTTGCTTCAAGAAGACCGTGCAATTGTGACACCCCACCCCGGTACCACCCGTGATGCGCTACAGGAATGGATATCCTGTGGTGGAATGATGCTCAAACTGGTTGATACGGCGGGCATGCGTGAAACGGAAGACCCCATGGAACGGGAGGGTATTCGGCGGGGGGAAGCGGCATTGGTGGACGCCGATATGGTTCTATGGGTTCTTGATGCAAGCGAGCCGCTTCAACCTGAAGATCGTTCACTTGCGCGCCGCCTGCAGGACTGTCGAAAGATCATTCTCTTAAACAAATCCGATTTGCCCCCCCACGCAGAGCCGGTTGCCTTTGCCAAGACTTGGGCCCAAACCTTGCTTTTTATTTCGGCAACCACAGGGACCGGTCGAGAAGCATTGTTGAAGGAACTGGAGCGCCTCCTGGTTGTCCCCGTAGAGAAGGAGCGGCCGATGGTAACGCTAGTGCGGCATTACCATGCCTTAAAGAGGGCGGAACAGGCGGTTGCGCGTGCGATACCTCTCTGCTTCTCTCTTTCGTGGGAATGGGTTGCCTCAGACCTTAAAGATGCCGCAGACGCCGTCGGTGAGGTTGTCGGTGTAATTACCACGGATGCCGTTTTGGACGAGATATTTAACAGTTTTTGTATTGGGAAGTAGGGATGAGGAGGTCCTGTGAACTCTCGACCCCTGCCCCTTCCGTAAAGCGGGGGAGGGGGACATCGCTGTTTCCCCACGCTACATGGATGGGGGATGCAGGCCGTATTTTTTTATCTTATAGGATATCTGGCGCGGTGTGAGGGCAAGCGCCCGTGCCGCGCGTGCCAGTACCCATCCCGATTTATCCAGCGCCGCGATCAGGCTGCTTCGTTCCATTTCTTGAAGGGATTCCGCGAGCGAAGCCTGTGGCTTTTTAGGGGGAGTCACCTTCTGAACATCGCTAAAATAAGTCCGAATGGCCGAAGGGATATTCTTTAATGTAACGCGTGTCTCTCTCGATAAAAGAACCAACCGCTCCACGCAGTTCTGTAGTTCTCGGACGTTGCCGGGCCACTCATAGCGGCACATCAGGTCTGTCACATCACGTTCAAGGTGTACCTTCTTGTTATTCTCTCCGTTAAATTTATCCAGAAAATAATCCGTCAGGAGGGGGATGTCTTCCCTGCGGTCTCGAAGCGGTGGGAGGAAAATCGGCACTACGTTCAAACGATAATATAAATCGTGACGAAAGGTGCCATTGCGTGTTGCCGCTTCAAGGTCACGATGGGTGGCTGCAACGATTCGTACATCAATCGAGATGGGACGGGTATCTCCTACCCGTTCAAACTCCCTCTCCTGTAAAACGCGCAGAAGACTGACCTGTACCAACGGGGATAGGTCACCGACTTCATCAAGAAAGAGGGTTCCTCCATGGGCTATTTCAAACCGCCCTTTGCGGCGGTGCGTGGCCCCGGTGAATGACCCTTTTTCGTGCCCAAAGAGTTCGCTTGCAATGAGTGTTTCCGTTAAGGCCGAACAGTTGACGCGAATAAAGGGTGCCCCCGCGCGAGGACTGTTTTCATGAATGATTCTTGCGACCAATTCCTTTCCGGTCCCGCTCTCCCCGCGCAATAGAATGGTTGCCCGGCTTTTGCTGACCTCTAGTATCTCCCGATAAACCTCCCGTATTAGCGGGCTCGCTCCCATAAGGACATTAGGCATGCAGTTTATGGTTGCATCTGCGAACGAATGGCGCGAGAAGCCGCATCGGCGCTGCACAGATCGCCAATCAAGGGATAGGCCTTGGGGCTAAGATGATGGTCCGGGAGAAGAAGTTCGTCCAACCTTCCTTCAGACGCAAGCTGACGGATCGCCCTACCCGTCTCAAGCTTACTATAATCCCAGATACGTAGTGCCGGTCTGTACATCGTTAACAGATGCGCGACAATCCGCGCAATTATCTGGTCGCTCTTAGACTCGACTTCCACCTCATAGTGACGCACATGCTCCGTATGAATGACAGAGCCAACGGAATGCGGTGGCCTAAACGTAATATGCTCTATGTTTAGGTCGTTTAATCGTTCACCTTCCGGGTCGTTTCTATCGCTTGCGTGTTGATGGCCGGCAACGCCCTTCCTTCGATAAGGGTAGACGACGGCATCAATCGCAAGCTCGGCAACGATTTCTCCCCCTTCCGTCTGGATTTGTCGGATTTGGCGATTGGTGGCGTGCTCATGGATAACACGCAGACCCATCTCGCCCATCGCACCAATTAATGCCTTCTGCGAACCGGCAGCTTGAAGGTTAATGTCACAAGTTTCCGGGAGGGCCGCGCCCTGATGCAACGGCAGTTTTGCGTCTACAAACTCATGGAGTATCTGTGCAACACACCCGGGCGACCATGGCATCTCAACCTCTAAGCGCTCAATGGCGCCGCCCTGCTTTGCAACGGGTGGCCCTTTAAGCGTTACCCGACAACTCCCCTCCGCCTCACGTAAGCGTAGGGCAAATTGCCGAGACTGTAGCGCAGAATTTGAAAAATCAAAGTAGCAATTCCAAAGCCACATGGGTGGTTTTGGAATAAGCGAATAATTCAAAACGGTCTTTAGAGCGGCAATTTTAGACGTCACCGCCGCGGGATCTTCGGCTAAAACAACCAATGCAGCTTCAACTTCTTTCACGGATATCCCCCTCCCCCCATGATAACACGAACCTTAAGGCAAGGAAAATAGCGTAGTTCGCGCAAGAGGCAACGAATGCTAGGATTCTTAAGCACAGCAGCTCGCACCGGGGCCCCCAAAAACATTGTTTGATTGTTTGGGGGTGGACAGCAGTTTGGACGCGCAGTAGGTTTTTAGAGGTGCCCCCTACGCTATAGGTGCCGCACAACCTCTGCCAGACGTAGTAGTCCACCCTTAATATCACGGCCTAGATCAATACGAATCACCCTCCGTTTTCGCATGGTTAAACTTTGGAAATCCCCTAGGGCCTGTGATGACTTGAGTATACCGAACGTATAAGGCACGTCCGGGATAGGTATATCTAGCGGATCCGACGCCGTAATCTGTACAAAAAGGCCGCCGTTTGGCCCATCTTTGTGTAGCTGACCCGTCGAGTGGAGAAGACCGGGTCCGTAACCTACCGTTGTTGCCACCCGCCTTCTGTCACGAACGGATACCCGTATCTTTTGTAGTATGGCGTCTATTTCGGCATCGCACGCAAGATAGGCCATCCATACCCAATATGCCCCTTTCGGGTTACGCTCGGAATAGACGCTCAGAATGCCACTTAATGTTTTTTGGATAAAGATTTCCTGAGGACAGTGGGTATTCGTATACACACACATTCCATCAACGGTTAAAACCGGTGTTTGTTCCGGAAATACACTGAATCTTTCATATTGATCAAGGATAGCGTTTGTTGTACGCTTGCTCTCCTCGACACTCGGTTGATCAAAGGGATTGATCCCTAAGATATGCCCCGCAACGGCCGTTGCAAACTCCCATAAAAAAAACATTTCACCCAGATGAACGGCATCGGGTATCTGAATGTGTATGCCGGGGTGTCCAACCTTTTGTAGCGCAGCCACCTGGCGATCCTGGTCCGTTATTTCTTGAGGATCACCGATACAAACAAAAAGGCGATCGTTCTCGTAGGCCTCTATCGCCCCAATCGGCTCGCCGTCAACGGGAACAATCCCCTTGCCTTCTTTCCCCGTGCTCTCGGCAATCAGTTGTTCCAGCCACCGCCCAAGTGCACAAAACGGTGGAGCAATCTTGAAGGTGAGTTTGTTGCGTCCCCGTAGTGCCAGAATGCCGAGTGCGGCCCCAAGGACCACACCGGGGTTTTCCATGAGAGGAATGCCCACGTCACAACGTTTACGCATCTCTTCAGCCAAATCAAGCATGGTAGTAATATCAACGCCTATCATGGCCGCCGGTAGCAGGCCAAAGTTGGATAGGGCTGAATAACGCCCGCCAATATCCGTCTCACCGTAGAAGATATCTCGAAAGTGGTGTGTGCGCGCCAGGGCCTCTAAGGGCGAGCCCGGATTTGTGATGGCCATGAAATGATCACAAGCCTGATCTGCCTTTAACGTGCGCATTTTTTCAAAAAAGTACCGATAGAGAGATAGGGACTCGATCGTCGCGCCCAATCTGCTTGAGACAATGTAAAGCGTTTCCGCAAGATCAATTTTGCGTTGTATCGCGTCAATAGCAGCGGGCACCGTGCTATCAAGAACATGGAGCGTGGGGAACCCTGGGATTTCCTTACAGGTCGTTCTAAAAATACCCGGGCAGAGGCTGGAACCGCCCATACCGAGTAATAGGACGTGCTTAAAGCCCTTCGCTACATTAGCCGCTTCTTTGATGCGGGCTAAGTGACGGTACTGTTCCGAGGGATGAAGCCAGCCCAGGGAATGTTGGATGGTCTGCTGTCGGTGCGGGTCTTTGTGCCAAAGGGTGGGGTCTTTTGCCCAAAGCCTGCGGACGAATGATTCCCCAAGCTTTCCTACATGAGCGGTAACGCTCTCCGTGTATACGCCCAGCATATAGGTTGGGTGGACGCGCCTCAATACTTGCTTATCCGACACGATGCTCCCTTATCCGAATCTGCGCTTTGGCCGCTTCAATCACTTTTTCGGTTGTAAAGCCGAATCTTTTTGCGAGTAATTTTTCCGGGGCCGACGCCCCAAACGTCTTCATGCCTATGACGTGGCCCCTCCGCCCCACATACCGGTCCCACCCAAAGGTTGTTGCCCGTTCAACGGCAACTCTCGCCGTTACAGAGGGTGGAAGTACCGCGTCTCGATACGTTTGTACCTGCGCCTCAAATAACTCTAGTGAAGGCATGCTCACAACCCGTGCATGAATACCTTCTTTCGCAAGTTGTTCATAGGCGTCAATGCAAAGCGCGACTTCGCTGCCTGTGGCAAGTAGCAGAATGTCGGGTTGACCGTTGGGGGCGTCGGCTAAAACGTATCCCCCCTGACGCAGACCGGATGCCTGGGCATAGCGTGAACGATCCAGTGTGGGCAAGTTCTGACGCGTTAAAACAAGGACAGCCGGTGTCTGTTGCAAACGGATGATGACCCGCCATGCCTCTATGACTTCATTGGCATCTGCAGGCCTTAGCGTAATCAGCCCAGGGATTGACCGCAAAGACGCCAATTGTTCGATCGGCTGGTGCGTCGGGCCGTCTTCCCCCACACCGATGGAGTCGTGCGTAAAAATATAGATGGTAGGGAGGTTCATGATGGCACTTAACCGAAGACTTGGGCGTAGATAATCACTAAAAATTAGAAAACTTGCCCCATATGCGCGCATCTTGCTAATGGCTAAGCCGTTCAAGATGGCCCCCATCGCGTGTTCGCGCACGCCAAAACGCAGATTGCGCCCCGTCTCTCCCGCAGTGAACTCCCCGGCCCCCTCAAAGGTAAGGCGGGTCTTTGTGGATGGCGCAAGGTCGGCCGCCCCACCGATTAGCCAAGGAAGGTGGCGGGCAATTGCATTAAGGACCTGCCCAGACGCCTCTCGACTGGCCAAGCCCTTACCGTCTGCTGGAAATTGGGGGATTGAACGATCCCATCCCTCTGGAAGCTGCCCTTCCTGCATCAGACGTAGCTGCTGTGCCTGTACCGAATACTTTATTTGATAGGCATCAAGTTTCAGTGTCCACTGCTCACGCAAGGCACGGCCGCGCGCCCCAATACCCTCACGAAAGCACTTATAAACGCCGTCCGGCACTAAAAACTTGGCATCCTCCGGCCATCCATAGAAACGTTTGGTTAGTCGGACTTCCTCTTCTCCCAACGGCTCACCGTGCGCCGCACTTGTGTCCTGCTTGTTAGGGGCGCCGTAGGCGATATGGCTATTTACGATGATGAGCGTTGGCCGACTGGACCGGTGTTGAAAGGATTGAAGCGCCCCCGTGATTGCCTTGATGTCATTGGCGTCTGCCACGTGAATGACTTGCCAGCCGTAAGCGATAAACCTTTTTGTAACATCCTCACTAAAGGCCAAATCAGTGCCTCCCTCAATGGTGATCCGATTGCTGTCGTATATCCAGCAGAGATTGGGAAGCCTTAAATGGCCGGCGAAAGAGGCCGCTTCCGAAGAAACGCCCTCCATCATATCGCCGTCACCACAAAGGGCATAAACATTATAATTAAACATTTCAAAGCCGGGCCGGTTAAAAGTATGCGACATCCATCGGCCGGCGATCGCCATGCCGACACTGGTGGCCGCACCCTGCCCCAGCGGTCCGGTTGTCATCTCTACCCCGGAAGTCAAACGGTATTCGGGGTGACCGGGGCACTTGCTGTCCAATTGGCGAAACTGCTTAATGTCGTCCAAAGAAACCGCAAGTGCCCCGGATGTTGTACCGTCGTCGCCTATTGCCCGAACACCGCATAGGTGGAGCGTTGCATAAAGCAGCATGGAGGCGTGGCCGATCGAGAGGACAAAACGGTCGCGGCCCGGCCATGTGGGATTTTCCGGATCAAACCGTAGGCATTGATTCCACAGACAGTACATCACGGGGGCCATGGCCATGGCCGCTCCCGGATGACCGGAACGGGCCGCCTGTACCGCATCCATAGACAGCGTCCGAATGGTGTTAATTGATGTCGTGACAATATCTTGATCTTGCATGGGATCTCCTGTGGCGCTTACGGTTGCCTGTTTCGGCCTAGACTTACTTATGATACTCCATGCCATTTTGTAAAGGCCAAGAGACAACCAACGAGTTTGCGGGGTGCAGAAAATGAAGAATCACATTAATGGGATTGAGGAGTTCTGGAGTTTTGCGAAGCACCTGTTGTATAACTACCGCGGGGTTTCCCGGTATCATTTTCCGATGTATCTTAAGGAAGCGGCGTACCGGTTTAACCCGCCTGAAGATGCTGCCACCGAAGGCCGGCTGGGCCTTGTGGGAGCTAAAGCCATAAGAATAGGCACTTAATGCCTCAAGACAGATCCTTGGCAGCGCTTCTAAAAGCACTTAAGACCAAACGCATGGTGGTCGTCTTCTTGCTTGGGTTTTCAAGCGGGCTGCCCATCATGCTTCTCTACAAGGTGCTCAAGATTTGGCTAAGAGAGGAGGGCATTGCTCTCGGCACCATAGGATTTATCGGCTGGGTGACCCTCCCCTACTCTTTTAAGTTTCTATGGTCACCCATCTTTGATCGGTTCAATCCCTTTCGCCTGGGGCGACGTAGAAGCTGGTTACTGCTCTCACAATTGGGACTCACGGGGGGACTATTCGGTATGGGGCTGACCGATCCTTCCGTTTCAGTGCCGCTTGTGGTTGCCGTTGCAACGGTCGTCTGTTTCTTTAGTGCAAGCCAAGACATTGTGGTAGACGCCTATCGCCGGGAAATTCTTCCCGATAGCGAGTTGGGGGTAGGGTCCGCACTGGCTGTCTACGGCTATCGGATCGCCATGTTTATTGCCTCCGGTGTGGGGCTTTGGGTAGTAGATCCACAAACGCTTGGGCTTACGTTTCAGCAGATGTTTTTCGTAATGTCGGCCATTATGCTGGTTGGCATCTTGACCACGCTCTGGTGTGTAGAACCGACTTTGATGGGCAGCCCTCCGCGCTCGATCCGAGAGGCGATTATTGATCCGTTCTTAGAGTTTTTCAAGCGAGAAGGGGCATGGATGGTCCTTCTCTTTATTTTATTATTCAAAATGGGTGATTCCATGGCCGGAGCCATGTTGGGTCCATTCTACATTGATGTGGGGTTTTCAAAGTCTGAGATTGCCACCGTAACAACCGGACTCGGTTTCTTCTCGTCCATGTTCGGACTTTTTTTGGGAGGGGCCGTTATCTATCGGTTAGGTTATCGTGTCCCTCTGCTAGCCTTTGGCGTTCTGCAGGCCTTATCTACCGCCTGCTTTGCACTACTTGCCCTAACGGGCAAAAATATCTTAGCGCTCTCAGGGGTAGTCTTTTTCGAAGATTTCAGCAGTGGCATGGGAACGGCTGCCCTGGTAGGTTTTATGTCCAGTTTGACCAACCGGCGCTTTACCGCGACCCAGTATGCCCTCCTTAGCAGTTTTACCGCGTTTGGACATACTTTTTTTTCGGGCTTTTCCGGCCGTCTTATCGAAGGGATGGGTTATGTTGGCTTTTTCGTTTTTGGGGCCCTCATGGCGATTCCCGGTTTAACCCTTTTATTGAAGATAAAGTGGTTTCAAGAAGAGGCAGATTAAGGAGATAGGAGCCGTGCGATAGGAGCTAACCGTTGTTCCACAGCCTGCCAGACTTCGTCTACGGTCAACGATTCCAGACAGGCGCTTCGCTTTGAATCATTACAGCCGGCGCGATCACACGGACGACAGAGCATGGGCTTTGCAATAACCGTGTGTCCCTTCCCCCACGGCCTCCAATGCTCTTTGGAAGGCCCGAAGAGCGCTACCACCGGCGTCCCCACCGCCGCGGCGATATGCATAGGGGCGCTGTCCACACCAATAAACAGATGACACCGCGCAGCGATGGCTGCAACCTGCTTAAGCGTTGTTTTCCCAATACGGTCAACGGGGCGATAACGCATCAGCCCGACGATACGACGTGCCTTATCCACTTCCGCCACATCAGGGCCGCAGGTCAGCAATATCTTGGCCCCATATTGCTGCACAATCCGATCGCCTAACTTCGCAACGGACGCTTCGGGCCAACACTTAAACAACCAACGGGAGGTTGGGTGTAGATGAATGTGTAGTGTGGTGTTTTTGGTCGTGAAAAAGGGGGCAACCGACTGATGGTCGGCATCAGAAATGGCGATACGCAGTGGCCAGTGTGTCGCGGTCTCAAGTGCATCGGTGGGCACCCCAAAAGCTAGCTTTTGGGGTGCCGCTGCCGGTGGCTTTATTTGTCGGATAACATCAAGATTTTGTTCCACCATGTGTGTATCGGTGGTTTTGAGTGGCCTCCGATGTGTATAGAAATATTTTTTCCCAAAAAATCCGGCGCCGAACGGATCTGCAGCCACACGGATACGTGCACCGGAGTACCATGAAAGGAGTGCGGCGCGATCTCCACTGGTTAAGTCTATGGTGATATCAAATCGTTGTTTCCGAATATGGCGCAAAATGGCTAACTCCATTTGGATGCGTCGCCACCCTCGTTGACGTCGCAAATTGGGAAGGTCTACGGGAATCACCTGGTCTAATACGGGAAGGCCCGTCAGCATGGCCTCTGTGTCGGCTGGGATAATGGCCGTCAAAAAGGCGGTGGGGTACCATTCTCGAAGGGCGTGTAAGGCGGGAGTAACGAGTAACACATCTCCGATGTGTCGGAATTTAATGACGGCAATCCGCGGGCCTGATGCCCCTACAGAAGGGTTTGAAGGATGAGACATATCACGATAGAAAGCAGCCCGACCCATGTGCGGTACTCACTGTTTTGTGAAACGCGTTGCCACGCGAACGTCTCTCCTTTCCGCCCACCCGTTTGGACGGTTTTTAGCAATGGGAAAAAACAGGGCACGTTTTCACAATAGGCGTCGTAGGCTCTGCCAAAGCGATGACGAAGAGATTGTTCCTCCGACACAATGGTAGCGGTGTAGATGGTGGAAAAGAGGGCAAAAAATCCCAGCATCATTAGGGGATTGGTCCCCATCATACAAATCGCTACCCCGATTAAAAAATTTCCCAAATAAAGCGGGTGCCGCGATAAATGATAAGGACCATCCATGGCAAGACGGTGATTTTTATGGAGATGGCCGGAGGCCCATATCCGAATGATGACCCCAACCAGTGCGATAGGTGTTCCGATCAAGAGAGAAGGTAATGTCGGGCGTACCATGGAAAGTAGGAACAATCCCGCAATAAGACTGGCCTTGTGGCGATGGGTGCCTAGCCAGAGCCAAATGGCCACTAGTCGCTTTAGGGCACCTCTAAAAACCTGCTGCGCAACCCGACTGCTGCGAGCTGCTGTGCTCGGAATCCTCATATATTCAAAGATATACTCCGGTTCCTGTGCGCA
>SBBL01000076.1 GCA_005239745.1 Candidatus Troglogloeales bacterium
GGCCTAAGCCTGCTTATCCTGTGCGGAGCGTTTCGCGTAAAGAACCTCGATGAGTTCCCGAACTTAACCGTGAAGAAAATCCCCAAGGCCGTCCTCTCCCGCTGCGAATGGGGCAAAGACGACTACAGTCTGGAGATCAAAAACCTCCCGATGAAACCAACGGAGACCGATGAGCTGGAAGCGCCCAAGGGAGTTCCCGCAGGGCGCAACCCCCGCTCCAGGGAAGAACGGCGGGCCAGCGTTCAACCTACACTGTTTGACATGGTCACAAAGAAAGGCGATGGAGAATGAGTTTGAGCGCCTCTAATAAAGGCTACGCACCGCGTAGCCTTTCTCTTATGGGTGCACAATCAGAAAAAACTGTAAAATGAACCCAACTGTAAACACCATTGCCAATCGCTTGAGTCTGCGCCCACCGCAGCGGACCTCGCTGGAGACCCTCGCGCGCATCTGCGACATCATCCCGCTGCAAAAGGGCGCGGACGTCGCCCAGGCCCTCAATGCGGTGCAGTCGGAGTTTTCGACGGTCACGGATTTCGAGCGGGACTTCCCTTCCCTCTGTTTCGCGTTGGCAACTGGCGTGGGCAAGACGCGCCTCATGGGAGCCTTTATCGCCTACCTCCATAAAGTCGAGGGTATCCGCCACTTCTTCGTCCTCGCTCCGAACCTAACCATCTACAACAAATTGGTCTCGGACTTTACGCCCAACACACCCAAGTACGTCTTTCAGGGAATCGCCGAGTTCGCCGTCGAGCCACCGGAGATCATTACCGGCGATAATTACGAGAGTGGCCGCGGTGTCCGCCAAGAGCGCGCCAAGCAACAGCGATTCGCCTTCGCGATCGGCGGTCCTATCCACATCAATATCTTCAACATCGGCAAGATCACAAGTATCGAGACACCTAGGGGGGCAGTCAAAACAAATGTACCGAAATTCCGCCGCCTTTATGAATATATCGGTCAGAGCTACTTTGATTATCTCTCGAAGCTGGATGATCTGGTGCTTCTCATGGACGAGTCGCACCGCTATCGAGCGTCCGCGGGGATGAAGGCAATCAACGAACTCAAGCCGATCCTGGGCCTGGAGCTTACCGCTACCCCGCAGATCGAGCGTGGCGGCGGCGCGGAATCCTTCAGGAACGTCATCTACAGCTACCCGCTGTCAAACGCGATGGAGGACGGATTCGTCAAGGAACCCGCCGTCGCCACGCGCGAGAACTTCGATATTCGCAACTACGACGAGGGGAGTCTGGAACGTCTCAAACTCGAGGACGGTGTCCGCATCCACGAGAACACCAAGGTCGAGTTGGAGGTCTATGCACGCGAGAATGGTATGCCCATTGTAAAACCGTTCATCCTTGTGATCGCCAGGGACACGGACCACGCCAACGCGCTCGTGAAGGTGATCGAGGATGCGACCTTTTTCGAAGGTCGCTACAAAGGCAAGGTCATCACGGTGCATTCTGCCCTCAAAGGAGAAGAGCGCGATGAAACAGTCGAACAACTTATCCATGTAGAGAAGACCGATAACCCCACGGAGATCGTGGTTCATGTGAACATGCTGAAAGAAGGATGGGACGTTACCAACCTCTACACTATCGTGCCGCTGCGGACGGCGAACTCAAAGACGCTTGTGGAGCAATCCATTGGCCGGGGCCTGCGCCTGCCTTACGGGAAGCGAACCGGCGTCGGCTTGGTGGATCGCCTGACCATTGTATCGCACGATAAGTTCCAGGAAATCGTGGACTATGCCAACAGCGCCGAGTCGATCATACGAGGTGGTCTTTCGATCGTGGGCATCCCCACCGAGCGGACGCGCGTGGTTGTGGCGGAGCCGGAGATCGTTCATCGGATTGCCGAACCCGTCGCCCCTTATGGCAAGCCTGGCGCGCCTGTAGAACAGCAGAGGTTCCTCTTTGAGTCGCCCAAAGAACAAGAAGCGGCGAAGGCCACGCTGGTAGTTGTCCGGGAGTTCGAGCGCCTGCCGCGATCCGCTGACCTGACCAAGCCGGAAATTCAGCAGCAGATCGTCGAAAAGGTCAAAACCCTCATTATGCCTGCCCAGCTGGAAATTGAGGGCATAGTGGAGAAGGTGGATGTGGCTAATGTCGTGGCCCAAACAATTAGGTTGCACAACGAGCTATCCATCGACATCCCCCGCATTACGATCCACCCCGTGGGGGACGTGACGCGGGGTTACCGCGAATTTACGATGGACCTATCGCGGGTAAACTACCAGCCCGTGGACAACGAGATTCTTATACAGGAGTTGCACCGTCGTGAACAGCACCGCCTGATGAGCGGGACAGGCATTGTACCGGAGGAAAAGCCGGAGGACTACCTGGTGCGCGGCCTTATCGACTTCAACGATATCTCCTACGACGACCAGGCCGAGCTGCTCTACACGCTGGCTGGGCAGGTTGTGACTCATCTGCGCTCCTACCTGAAGGACGAGGACAAGCTTGTAAACGTGCTCCAATACCACCAGCAGGGGTTGGTGAATTTGATCCATGCCCAGATGCAGGAGCATTACGAGGAGAAGGCCACGGCCTACGAGGCCCACGTTAGCAAGGGCTTTACCACGCTCCGGCCCAATAACTACTCTGCCCCGGCGGACGAAACCGAGCGTGACTTCCGCGCACCCGTTCCGGAAAAACAAGACATTCGCAAGATGCTCTTCAGCAACTTCAGAAAGTGTCTCTACCGCGTCCAGAAGTTCGACTCGGATTCAGAGCGGCGATTCGCGGTTGTTTTGGAAAATGACAAGGAAGTTCTGAAGTGGTTTAAGCCTGCCAAGGGAAACTTTCAGATTCACTACGCAAGTGATGGTTCCTATGAGCCAGACTTTGTGGTCGAAACGAAGTCGGAAAAGTACCTCTGCGAGCCAAAGAGTACATCAGATATGGAAGACCGTGAGGTCTTGGCCAAGGCAAGGGCGGCCGAGGAGTGGTGCAGCCACGCTACGAAGCACGCGGTCGAGAATGGTGGCAAACCGTGGACATACCTACTGATCCCGCACGACGTGATTACGGACAATAGGACACTGAAGGGTCTGGCCGCGTCCTACACCTTTCGAGGAGTAGCATAGATGATTATCATCAACACTATTTTGATATTTAACCCAGGGATATTGCCGGGCCGCTATGAACCAGTTTTGTGACAGCCACCATGGAAATCAGAACAATCCTCAAAAGATTTACAGGATTGATTTTGCGAGTTTTGTCTTTGTTAGGGTGGGGCGAGAAGGATGGGGTGCGTTTTATTTGCGGGGGGCTCGTTGCCCGAAGTGATAACGCAGGGCAACAACCAAACGTTGCGAAGCAACCA
>SBBL01000081.1 GCA_005239745.1 Candidatus Troglogloeales bacterium
AGCCCCAATCTCGTCGAAGACCAAGTCACCTACCCCATCGTCACCTCGATGTTGGGCGCTCCCAAGGTGAAATACGTTCGCGGTTCTTCCGACTTCGGCTTCTCCTACGTCTACGTCATCTTTCAGGACGGCACCGACATCTACTGGGCACGCAGCCGGGTGCTCGAATACATGAGCAAGATCACCGGCAAGCTGCCAGAGGGGGTCGCCCCGGTCCTCGGGCCAGACGCAACCGGCGTCGGCTGGGTCTACGAGTACGCACTGGTGGATGAGACCGGCAAGCACGATCTCTCCGAGCTTCGTTCGTATCAGGACTGGTATCTGCGGTATCAGCTGCAAGCTGTGCCCGGCGTCGCCGAGGTTGCCTCGATTGGCGGGTTCGTGAAGCAGTATCAAGTCAACGTAGACCCCAACAAACTCCTGGGCCTTAACATCCCCTTCACGCGGCTGACCCAGGCGATCCGGATGAGCAACAACGACGTTGGGGGCCGCTCCATCGAGATGAACGAGCGGGAATATATGGTGCGCGGCCGGGGATACATCGCGTCGCTTTCCGATTTGGAACTTGTGCCGATTGGCCTCGGCGCGAACGGCGTGCCGGTGCTGCTGCGGGACGTCGCCACGATCGGCCTGGGGCCGGAGATGCGTCGCGGCGTGGTGGAGCTTAACGGCCGGGGAGAGGTGGTCGGCGGCGTTGTCATCATGCGGTATGGGGAAAACGCCCTCAACGTGATTGATCGGGTGAAGGCCAAACTCAAGGAGATCGAACCGTCGCTACCGACGGGCGTGACGATCGTGACGACATATGATCGTTCCAGCCTGATCCTGCGGGCGATTGCCACGCTCAAGGAAAATCTGCTGGAGGTCACCATCGGCGTGAGTCTGGTGAGCCTTGTCTTTCTGTTCCATTTCCGGTCGGCGCTGGTTGCCATCTTGAGCCTGCCGATTGCGATCCTGCTTTCGTTCATTGCGATGTACTACCTGGGGATGACCTCCAACATCATGTCGCTGGGCGGAATCGCGATTGCCATCGGGGCGATGGTGGATGCCGCCATTGTGATGATCGAGAACGCCCACCAGAAATTGGAACAGATCCAGCCGGGGCAAGACCGCACCCAAATCATCATTGACGCCGCGAAGGAGCTGGGACGGCCGATCTTTACCTCTCTGCTGATCGTTGCAATCTCGTTCATGCCGATCTTCACACTCGAAGCGCAGGAGGGTCGCCTGTTCAAACCGCTCGCCTTCGCCAAGACCTTTGCGATGTTTGCCGCCGCGTTTCTGGCGATTACGCTGGTGCCGATGCTGATGGTCTACCTCATCCGTGGTCGGATCACACCGGCCGCGAAGAACCCGATCAACCGTGGCCTCATCGCCCTCTACGAGCCGCTGGCCCGATTCTTCTTCCGATTTCGCATCCTCGTCATCCTCGCTGCCGTGGCGGTGATCGCGCTGACGGTTCCGGTTTTCCTCCGAATGGGCAGTGAGTTCATGCCGCCGCTGAATGAAGGCTCGATCCTCTACATGCCGACCGCCCTCCCCGGCATCTCGATCACCCGGGCGACGCAGATTCTTCAGCAACAGGATGCCCGCATCAAGCAATTCCCGGAGGTGGAACGGGTCTTCGGAAAAATCGGGCGCGCCGAGACCGCGACCGACTCCGCACCCCTTTCGATGACCGAGACGACGATTACCCTCAAGCCGGAGGAGCAGTGGCGGCCGGGGATGACGTGGGACAAACTGATTACAGAGATGGACGAGGTCGTCCGCTTTCCCGGAATGCCCAATATCTGGTGGATGCCGATTCAGACGCGCACCGAGATGCTGGCGACGGGGGTGCGCAGCGCGGTCGGGATCAAAATCTACGGGCGGGATTTGCCGGAGATTGATCGGATCGGCAAGGAGATCGAGGGGTTGATGTTAGGCATTCCCGGAACGCGGAGCGCCTTTTCGGAGCGGGTGACGGGCGGCTATTACCTCGATTTCGTCGTCAATCGCCGTGAAGCGGCCCGCTATGGCCTGACGGTGGCGGAGGTTACGGAGATCATCGAGGCGGCGATTGGTGGGGCGAACGTCACGATGACGGTGGAGGGGCGGGAACGTTACCCGGTGAATGTCCGCTACGCCCGCGAACTGCGGGACGACCTCGACCGCTTGAAGCGGGTGCTGGTTCCGACGCCAACCGGCGCACAGATTCCCATCGAACAACTGGCCGATATTCAGATCACGACCGGCCCCTCGATGATTAAAGATGAGAACGGCTCGCTTGCCGGGATCGTTTACGTCGACGTGGCCGGGCGGAATCTGGGAGATTACGTGGAGGAGGCCAAGAGGGTGATCGCGGACAAGATGCAGATGCCATCCGGCTATTCCATCGGCTGGGCGGGGTCGTATCAATATCTCCTGCGGGCCAAGGAACGGCTCAGCATAGTGGTGCCGCTGACGCTCCTGATTATCTTCGTGCTGCTGTACGTGAGCTTCCGGTCGGTCGGCCGCTGTCTGCTGGTGATGCTGACCGTCCCCTTCTCACTGGTCGGCGGCATCCTGCTGTTGTCATGGCTCGACTACAACCTCAGCGTCGCCGTTTGGGTCGGGCTGATCGCTCAAGCCGGTGTTGCCACTGAGATTGGGGTGGTAATGATCGTCTATCTGGATGAGGCATTTAATCGGCATCGGCAAGAGGGTCGGCTAAATACGAAAGACGACTTGATTGAAGCGGCTGTTGAGGGCGCGGTAAAGCGGGTGCGTCCGATCGCGATGACGGCGATGACCGACATTGTTGGGCTGTTACCCATCCTGTGGAGTCACGGGACGGGAGCCGATGTGATGAAACGGATGGCCGCGCCCATCATCGGCGGCATGGTGACGACCACTTTGCTCGCGCTGTTTGTGATTCCGGCCATTTACCTCCTGTGGCAGGAACGGAAGATGCGGCAACGTTAAAAAACTAGCGTCTGATTGCATTATTGATTGCATTATTAATGGATATTACTCAGGGGTGAATCCCCTCCTTAAGATGAGTGTATAGACTTGGGACATAGGTAACACATGTTCGGAGACATGGGTAACACTTTTTTCTATACTGGCAGGGTTATTCCTAGTTGAAGGAAGTTTTATTAGACAAACCACCCCAACCCCTCCTTAACTAAGGAGGGGAATATACAAGGGTGAGACTACCCAACCCAGAAATAATATCGTTAATTTATGCAATCAGGCACTAGGATATTTCAATTTCCGTATAACATGCCTCGATGCCTCGATTCGTTTGCTTGACGGTTGCTATGCCAGTTATGTAGAATGGGGGGCTGGATGTCGGCTGAAGCTGTTAGGGTGCCCGTAAAAACCGTAGTAGTTCGCCTGCATGAGATACACGAAGGTGGGCTTACACTGACGTTAGAGGTGGACCCCGGGGGGTGGAACCTAGAGGGGAATGGGCTAGTCATAGACGGTTGGGTATCGCTCCGGCTACAATTTATCAGGCAAGGAGTAGAGGTCTCGGTCTTCGGTTCGGTTTCCGCGGAGGGGTGGGTTGAGTGTAGTCTGTGTTTAGCCAGACACAAGATCCCCCTTTCGTCTGAGGTGGACGCCTGGTTTGTCCCGGCTTCGGGTGGTATCCGCAGTAGAGAGGGTTTTGATCCGTTCCTTTATCGCCGAGAAGCAATCGTACTGGATGAGTTGATCACCGGGCAGTTACTTTTGGCGGTCCCGATGCGTTCATTGTGTCGGCCTGATTGTCTGGGGCTTTGCCCGCAGTGTGGTGAAGACAGAAATCAGGTGTCCTGCGGTTGCAGTACTGAAGATAGCATGGTCCAGACACAATTGAGAGAACTGAAGGGAAGATTCAATGGCCAATCCAAAACATAAAACGTCCAAAGCACGCAAGAACGAGCGGCGAACTCACTTGAAGTTGCGCCCGACCGCAACGGTGCTTTGCCCGCAGTGTCACGAGCCGAAACGACCGCACTATGCCTGTTTGCGCTGTGGTGTCTACAACAAGCGCGAAGTCATTGCCATTCACGAAAAATGATCGTTGCACTCGAGGCCATGGGGGGTGACAACGCCCCGGATACCGTGGTAGAAGGGGCGATTTCCGCGGCGCGCCAACTCGGAGTGGAGGTGCTTCTGGTCGGCGATGAAAAGGCTATCGGGATAGCGCTTTCTAAACACGATACGGTAGGACTTCCGATTTCAATCGTCCATGCACCGCAGGTGGTGGGCATGGACGAATCCCCAGCCTCTGTTATTAGAAGAAAGCGTGACTCTTCCATCTGGATTGCCACCGACCTTGTTAAGCAGTCAAAAGCGTCGGCGGTAATCAGTGCGGGACATACGGGGGCCAGTATGGCAACCGCCCTTTTTATCTTGGGTGCACTGCCCGGGGTTGATCGGCCGGCCATCGCCACCGTTCTCCCAACGCTTACGGGGAGAGCCGTCCTTCTCGACGTGGGCGCAAACGTTGACTGCAAGCCGCAACACCTGGTCCAATTTGCCATTATGGGGTATATCTACGCGAAAGACGTCTTAGGGGTACCGGAACCAAAAGTAGGTCTGCTCAGTATTGGGGAAGAAGACAGCAAAGGCAATGAGCTAACCAAAGAAGCCTTCAAACAATTGAAAGAAACCCCCATGCTCTCGGATAGTTTCATGGGCAACGTTGAGGGACGCGATGTGTACATGGGAGAGGTTGATGTCATTGTCTGTGATGGATTTACCGGCAATGTGGCGCTAAAAATCTCTGAAGGGCTTTCGGAGACCATTGTTCAATTCTTGAAGCGCGATATTTTGTCGTCGGTGACAGGCCGACTGGGTAGCCTGTTGCTTGCTCCGGCTTTTTCGCGGCTTCGCAAAAAAATAGATTATGCGGAATATGGCGGTGCCCCACTGCTTGGTGTAAACGGCATCAGTATCATCTGCCATGGACGATCGTCGGGGCGAGCCATCCATAACGCAATTGCGGTTGCGAAAACGTCTTATGAGAGAGGGGTCAACCGGCACATCGAAACACAGATAGGACAGGCATGGTAAGGGCAAAAATTATTGGGACCGGGTCGTATGTTCCCGCGCGGCGCCTGACGAACGCCGACCTTGAGAAACAGGTTGAGACAACCGATCATTGGATAGTCGAGAGAACCGGGATCAGGGAACGTCGGATTGCCGCAAGCAACGAAGCGGCGTCTGATCTTTCGGTTCATGCGGCTCGGGCGGCGCTTCATGCTGCAGCCGTATGCCCCGATGAAATTGATCTGATTGTTTTGGCAACCACCACGCCCGACATGTGGTTCCCTTCTACCGCCTGCATCGTACAAGAGCGACTCAAGGCAACTTCTGCGGCCGCGTTTGATCTGTCCGCCGCCTGCTCCGGGTTCGTCTATGCCTTATCGGTAGGCTGTCAATACATTGAGAGTGGTACCTATCGAAAGATACTTGTCGTAGGGGTGGATGTGATGTCCAGGATCATCAACTGGAAAGATCGGAAGACGTGTATCTTGTTTGGCGATGGCGCCGGCGCCGTTGTGTTGGCACCCTCTACGGATGCGTTCGGAGTGCTTTCAACCCATTTGTGTGCGGATGGATCGCTCTGGGAGTTCATCCATGTTCCCGGCGGCGGCAGTGCCATGCCGCCGTCTGAGCAAATGCTTTCCGGGGCGCTTAACACCATTCACATGAAGGGGAGTGAGACGTTTAAAGTGGCCGTCCGGAATATGGAAAAGATTGCCCGAGAGGCGTTGGAGGCAAACGGCCTATCAAGCACGGACATCCATTGGATCGTCGCCCATCAGGCCAACCTAAAAATCTTACGGGCGGTTGCCGATCGGCTACAGGTGCCCGTGGAGAAGATGGTGGTTAATTTGGATCGTTATGGAAATACGTCTGCCGCGTCCGTTCCGTTGGCGCTGGATGAAGCCGTACGCGACGGTCGTATCCAGCGTGGGCATTTGGTATTGCTTTTAGCGTTTGGTGGGGGATTAACATGGGCAGCATCTGCCATTCGTTGGTAGGGGACCCGTCGCCGTCGTTACAGGGATGGGCGCTGATTTTGGGAGCCTCCAGTGGTTTTGGGGGCGCGTGTGCTATAAAGCTTGCCCAGGCGGGCATGGATATCGCGGGCGTCCATCTCGATCGGCGAGTGACGCTTGTAGAAGTTGAAAAAATTGTTTCATCCATTCGGGACTGTGGGCGTCAGGCGCGCTTTTATAACATTAACGCAGCGGACGCCGAGAAACGCAAAGGGGTCATTGACGATTTGTGTGCCATGAAATCTCACGTCGGCGTTCTGGTTCATTCATTGGCGTTTGGCGCCCTAAAGCCGCTTATCGCCTCTGACGCCCAAGGTTCCATCAGCACGTCCCAGGTGCAAATGACGCTTGATGTCATGGCCAACACCTTGGTTTATTGGAGCCAAGATGTGGTACACAAAGGGCTAATGCGACAAGGTGGGCGTATCTTCGCAATGACGTCTGCGGGAAGCGCCCGTGTGTGGCCGTTCTACGGCGCGGTCTCTGCGGCCAAGGCGGCGCTGGAATCGTATGTGCGCCAGATGGCAATGGAATTGGGGCCTGCGGGAATCTCCGTGAATGCCATTCGTGCGGGCGTTACCGACACGCCGGCACTTCGAAAAATTCCCGGATACGAAACGATGATCAGAACAGCGCTTACCAGAAACCCCATGGGACGCCTGACGACGCCTGACGATATTGCGAGAATCGTCTGCCTGTTAGCCCACCCAGACGCCGGCTGGATGACTGGTAACGTCATTGGTGCAGACGGCGGTGAGATATTGGCGGAGTGACGGGCTATGGTGTGGATATTCGACGGTTTAGGCCCCACCCTATTACCGTTTGGCTCTAGACGAGGGAAGGTCAAATGAAGACAACGATGGAAGAGACGCATCTTAATAAACATCTCTCCGAGCACCACATGAAAGTGACAAAAGAGCGCAACATCATTCTGCGTTCATTTCTCGCGGCAAGTCGCCACGTGACGGCGGAAGAGTTGCATACTTTGGTTAAGAAGAAACATCCTGGCGTCGGACTTGCCACCGTCTATCGAACACTGGCCCTCTTTTGCGCCTGTGGCCTTGCAGAGCAGCGGCAATTTGGCGATGGACATACCCGCTATGAGTTAACCTATAACGTTAAGCATCACGATCACATGATTTGCACGCATTGTCACCGTATTATTGAGTTTGAGAATGAAGCGATTGAAGCGTTACAGAACGAGATGGCCGTTAAACACCACTTTGCCATCCATAACCACAAGCTTGAAATTTATGGTCACTGTTGGGAATGCACAAAAAAAGAAGGCGCTAGGGGCTGATCGCCGAAAGCAATCCCGCATGAAGACGACGGTTAGATGCCAGCACTTCCAGATCATAAATGGAAAATCGTTTTCCAGAAAAGTTGCTTATTCTTCCTCCCGCCTCTATTAGGATGAGGCTTCCCGCGGCGGTGTCCCACGGCTTGAGTTTCATCTCCCAAAAACCGTCTAGACGGCCCGCCGCAACGTAGCAAAGATCCAAGACCGATGATCCGCTGCGCCGCACCGCCTGAACCTTTCTGCTCACGCGCTGGAAGACGGTAAACGCATTTCCCGGACGGGTTCGAATGTCCTGGGAAAACCCCGTTACCAAAAGCGCATGATCCAGATGACCCACCGACGAGACGACGATAGGCTGACCGTTCAAGTACGCGCCGCTCCCGCGTTCCGCATGGAAAAGCTCGCGGCGTATAGGGTCGTACGCAACCCCAACCACCATTCGTCCCCGATACTCCAGTCCGACAGAGACGCAGAAAAAGGGGAACCGATGTACATAATTGGTGGTGCCATCAAGCGGGTCAATGATCCAACGGTAGGAAGCGCACCGTTGTTTCCCTTGCCCTTCTTCGCTCAAAATATCATGGTCCGGGAAACGGCGCGAGATTTGCGCAATAATTGCCTGCTCCGCGCGGATATCCACGTCGGTCACAAGACTCGTGTCATCCTTGTAGCTAACCTGCGGAGGTTGTGTTAGCCCTCTCTTAAGGATACCGCCGGCGGTCTTTGCCGCGCGCACTGCAACGTTAAGATAAGGCGTCAAAGTGGACATAGTATCGTTACGGAGCGCTTCGGACGATGCGCCGAGTGTACGGGGCCCTTGCCGGCTGTCAACGGGACTGGGTCGGTTGCAGTCGCTTGTCAGGCGACCACACCATCTTTACGCAACGGGAAACCCGGCGCGGACCCAACCGCCGAAACCCCCTTCCATGGAGGCAACGCGGGTATAGCCCATCTGTTTTAAGGCAAGCGCCGCTACGGCGCTTCGCCCTCCGCCTGCACAGTGAAGAATAATCTCTTGATCTAGGTCGCTAAACCGGTCTTCCATTTCCATTTCAAGCCTACCTCGTGGAATATGGACGCCCTCTGGGATCCGACCCCGACCGTATTCCTCTGCCTCCCGCACGTCAATTAAGACCACCGGGTCTCCCTGCTGAATCTTTTCCCTCACCTCGTCAACGCTTAGCAACGTGACCTGCTTCTTTGCCTCAGCAACAATCTCTCTCCATCCTTTCATGAGCCACCTCCTTGTAATGATCGAGCCGCAGGCAGTGGGCCCGCGGCCACAAGCTTTTTACGACGCGCACCAACGCGGCGCCGAGCGGGCGCCGCCCCAGCGTCTTGCCTGAAACAGTGACCCGACCCGGTTTATCGGGATGCTTGAATTGATGGTGACTTCCCCTTGTAGCATGAAGAAACCAACCGTCATCCTTCAGCTTGCGCAACACATCATAGACCTTCACCCGTTAAGAATAACACCCAAACAGAAATCTTCACAAGAGGACCATCCACAGTATGCCGCCAAAGCGAAACTGAACAAGGGACATTTTTATTTGTGGTTTGACACATGGAGAATTCTCCATGTTGACGAACTGTTGGAACGGCGCTACTCTCCCTCCTAATGCGGAGGTTTTTTGTGAGAAGCCGATATTCTCTTTGGGTCGCCGTCTTTCTAGCGGCCATCGTGTTGTTTTCTTCAGATGCTGCCTTTAGCCAGGGTTCCGAGCAATATCTCTACGATGAGTTGGGTCGGTTGGTACGGGTGATTCGGCCCGACAACACGATGATTAACTACACGTACGATGCGGCGGGCAATCTCCTTTCGCGCACGACCGGTAGCAGCGCCGATATTGGCCCGCCAACCATCAGCGGGATAACGCCTCCTTCGCTCCGGGCCGGTGGAACCCGAAGTATCACCATCAGCGGTACAAACCTACTGGGCGGATCGGTGAGTACCGATAATTCCGGGATTGTGGTGGTGGGGTCTGTCGCTGCCGATACTCAGATTATCGCAACGCTGGATGTTTCGCAAACCGCCCGTCTGGGAACCACAATTGTTACGGTCACCACACCATTGGGTGTGGCTTCAGGCGCGGTTGCAATCATTGCGCCCCTGCTTTCAGTCTCTCCTCCCACACTGATACTCAATCAGGGAGAGCGCGGGACGCTTACGCTCTCATTAGACGAACCGCAGCCTATTCCAACGGTTGTCACCCTAACATCATTGGACCCGACCGTGGCCACGGTCGAGGCCTCGGTCACGATTCCGGCAACCGACACTTCCATCCAGACCATGGTGCAAGGGATTAGTGGGGGTAGTACCATCATTCAAACCGCGGCAGGGTTCGATCTCCCACTCGTCGTACAGGTGTTAGTCATAGCGTCATTCTCTGGTTCCGGTGTTGCGGAGACGCGGCCGCCGGTATCCGTTCTGTTCCAGGGGATCACAACAGGTGTTGCGGAGATGCGGCCGCCGGTATCCGTTCTGTTCCAAGGGGTCACAACGGGTGTTGCGGAGACGCGGCCGCCGGTATCCGTTCTGTTCCAGGGGATCACAACAGGTGTTGCGGAGACACAGAATCCAGTATCAGTGGAGTTAGTTCCATAAATCACAAGGAGGGTATTACCATGAAACAAACCATCAAACACATCTTTATTGCTGCAGGTGCGTTCCTCTTCTTTACATCGAACGCTATCGCTCAGTTTGTATCAGGCTCCACGGGTGCCGATGGCGCACTAAACGTTACGTCAGATACCACCTTGGCGTTGCCGGCATCAGGGGTATTCAACTATACCACTGTAAACGTTGCCTCAGGTGCCACGCTAACCTTTACGCCCAATACAGCCAACACACCGGTGCGCATCCTGGCCACGGGTGATGTGGTTATCAATGGCACCATTTCAGTAAGCGGCAAAGACGGTGCAAACGGCATCATTGGCTTAGGAAACTTCGGATTTGGCGCTGCCGGACCTGGCGGTTTTTCTGGTGGGTTTAACGGGGCTTTCGGTAGTTCTGCCTTTGGGACCTATGGACTCGGCCGGGATGGCGGTGACGGTAGCTTTGGTGGTGCAGGGGGCCGCTATCCTACGACAAACTACGAGCACCTGACTCTCCTCCCTGGAGGCTCTGGCGGTGGAGGAGGCAGGGGTGGGGCGATTACAAGTGTGGCGCCGGGGGGATCGTCAGGTGGTGCCGGAGGCGGCGGTGCCGGGGCGCTCTTAGTTGCATCCTCCACAAAGATTGTCCTCAACGGTTTGGTCAAGGCCGATGGGGGCAAAGGGGGAAACGGAATTGATAAATCATCTGGTGGTGGTGGTGGTTCAGGCGGCGGAATTCGGATGGTTGCAAGCAGGATTGAAGGCGCGGGAACCCTCTCGGCCGCCGGAGGAGCCGGCGGTGTTAGAGGGTCTGCAGGCACCAGTGGTTCGGATAATGCGAATGGTGTGGTCGGGGGAGTCGGCCTTATCCGTATGGAGGCCCTTACTCTTACCTTCACTGGGACGGCAAGCCCGGCAGCCTCTATTACCACCCCATTTACTGCGATACCATCACAGCTTCCCACTATTGCGATCACATCGGTGGGGGGGCAGCCTGTCCCGGCAAATCCGTCTGGCACGTTCAACTCAATTGATATTACCCTCCCTCCGGGTACGACCAACCCGGTGTCAATTAGTGGAGTAACGACTAATATTCCCCCCAATAAGCAGGTTCAGGTTGTAGCAAAAGATTCAAAGGGAGGCAAGGGGACTGGGTTCCCACAAACCACGGGGACACAGGCGAGTTCAACCTTTACTACTTCGTTGACGCTTAGTTCCGGCGTCTCTATTATCGAGGCATCCATATCTGCCTTTACCGTAACGGCCTCCCTTGCGCCATTTATGCCGCTCGTCGGCGGGGAGCCGGTGACGGAGATTAAGGTCGCCTCGGCCTTGGGCAGTGGCCCGACATGGACGCTCGTTACCCCGTCCGGCAGGGAAGTCCCTGCCCGCATGATCGCAGGAGGTCTTGTCCCTATGATGGAGGCGATACGATAGGTTCTTTCTTGTTTCAGGTGGGTTATGTGAGAAGGCCAGTGAAACAACCCCCCTTACCCCCCTTTGTTAAGGGGGAATTGCCCATTGCAAGGGAATGTCCCATTGCAAACGAGAGGTGGGTTATGAAGGCCAGTGAAACAACCCCCCTGCCCCCCTTTGTTAAGGGGGAATTGCCCATTGCAAGGGAATGTCCCATTGCAAACGAGAGGTGGGTAAAGAGACGGTTCACCCTTAAAAAGGGGAGCCAAAGGATAATTCCCCCTTAGAAAAGGGGGCAGGGGGGTTGTTTATGAAAATCCTTTACACCCCGAAATTGAAGCAGCGGGCAAGGGTACTGAGGAAACAAGGTGTTTTATCGGAAGTTCTACTTTGGACGTACCTAAAAGGCAGAAAGATGAACGGCTACCCGTTTATGCGGCAAAAACCCATAGGAAATTACATTGTTGATTTTTATTGTAGCCCATTGCGGTTGGTTATCGAAATTGATGGGGAAAGCCATGAAGGAAAATCGCGTTATGACATTAACCGGCAACAGTATTTGGAGTCTATGGGTCTGAGGGTGATTCGATTCGACAATGTGGAAGTAAAAAGGGACATTAACGCCGTTGTGGTTGCCATTGGGAGTGAAGTGGACAAGGCCAGTGAAACAACCCCCCTGCCCCCCTTTTCTAAGGGGGAATTAAGGAATTAAATGGATAAGCGTAAGTCTAAAAAAGTTCGTTCCTTTCTGCTGGGTCTGTTGGGCCTTATTTTGTTCTCTACCTCTCCGGCCCGAGCGGAGCACTCGGTCGTTGCCACGATCCCGGTCGGCAAGAAGCCAGTCGCCGTGGCCATCGAGCCGACACTCGACCTCGCCGCGGTCACTAACAAAAAGGACGAAACGGTCTCAATTGTTGACCTCTCCACAGAATCGGTCACCTCGACGTTTCCGGTGGGGGAAAAGCCCAGCGGCGTTGCCGTCTCTGCCGATCATCGGGTGGCCGTATCCAACAAGAAGGATAAAACACTCACGCTGATAAATCTTACCGATAACACGACACGCACCATCCCCCTTGACGGCAAGCCCAGCGACGTTGCCCTGTCCCACACACGAGACCTTGCCCTGGCCCCTTATGAAAGTAAGGGAAAGGCGATGCTTGCCTTTGTTCACCTAACAGACCCAGGGCTTTCCGCAGAGGTGAAGCTGGGGAAAGGGAAACCGGTTGCCATCGCGGTGGATGAAGTCTTGGGGGTGGCCGCTGTCGCTTTGGATAAACGTTTGGTGCTGGTTGATCTTGCCTCCCGTACCGTGAGGGCACCGATTCCTCTGACGGGGCATGCCGTTGCGATTGCGCTGGACCAGACCCGGGGCCACGCCCTGCTGATAACGCGGCACGACGAGCAGGGGACGCTCCTGTTTATCAATCTTGTAAGTGGTCAGCAGGTGTTTTCACTTCCCATAGTGGAACATCCGATTGCCGTGGCCGTGAACCCGATTACCGATGAGGCCCTTCTCATTGCGCGGGCCGAAGCGGGGCCGTCCATTCTAACCCGAATTTCTTTGGACTCCCACGCCAAGATTGAAGAAATATCATTGGAGGGAAGGCCCAGGGACATTGCGGTGAATCCCCGAACCACCCAAATTGGGATTGTGGGGACACAGGGTGTGCCGACCGACGACGGGGATAGTGATAGCGATAGTGACGACGATGGCCAATCAGAGGGGCGCCTCACCCTCTGGCAGCTTCCCCACCCCGCGCCGATGCTTTCTGAGATTTCGCCCACGGAGGCCGATGCGGGTTCCCCTGATCTTTCTATCACGCTTAAAGGAAGCCGGCTTGTCAAGCAGAGCATCGTTGCCTTTAACGGGATCACAGTGACTCCCACGTTTATCTCGGACAAAGAACTTACTGCCCTTATTCCGGCCTCGGCCCTCATCTCTCCCGGCACGGTAGAGGTTCGCGTGATCACCCCGGCCCCAGGCGGTGGAACCTCCGAGCCACAGAGTTTCACCATTAAATCTACGGACGTGGCCCCAGTGATTAACAGTTTCAGTCCGTCCTCCGGTTCTGCCGGAACGGTTGTGACGGTCTCCGGGTCCGGGTTTGTGCCGGGCCAAACCACGGCCCGTGTGGATGGATTGAATGCCACCATTACGCGGATAACGGAGACGGAGCTCACGCTGGTTGTCCCACCCGGCGCGCCAACGGCTTCGATCTTTGTTACCGCACCGGCGGGGATTGCTGTCTCGCCTAGTCCCTTTACCATGTTGCCAAGTCAAGACTTTACGATGGGGGCGGTCCCATCCCTATTGGAGGTTATTCAAGGTGGGTCGGTCTCTCTTCAAATTCTCCTCTCAGGGGCAGGGGGCACCACTTACACTGGGCCCATCGGATTATCAACCGGCCCAGTGCCATCGGGTGTAGTTCCATTTTTTACCCCTTCGACTGGGCGAACGGGCCAACCGTCTTATCTGAATATTTTTGCCCCATCAACATTGTCGTCGGGAACCTATCCGATCACAGTCTATGGCCAGGCGCAGATTGACAATCAGGCTGTCGTTCACGAAACAACATTCACTCTGAATGTATTGGGTGCCGGAACCACAACACTTTCCGGACAGATTTTATCCTCTAAAGATGGGGCTCCCCTTGCCAGTATTCTTGTTAAAAACGGTTCTACCTCGGTAACGACCGATGCGGGTGGAAACTTTTTCTTCTCTGCCATTCCCATAGGAAAACAACTGCTTCTGGTTGATGGTACGCCTGCCGGAACCACCGAGATTTCCTATCCTATAGACCTGCCTGTACAGGTTGATGTGGCATCTGGAATAGACAATATCCTTCCCTATCCGGTCTATCTTCATGAAATCAATATCAAGCACTTTACCGTGCTTGATTCCAGTCGGGAAGTCTTTGTGACTGATCCGTCCCTTCCCGGATTTGAGTTGCGCATTCCAGCAGGGGTTGAGATCATTGGCTGGGACGGCATCCCCAATACAAAAATGTCGGTAACGGCCGTTCCCGTTGACCGTCTTCCGCTGCCGCCTGTTCCGGATGGGGCACTGACCGTCTATATGTTCAATTTCTTCAAACCGGGGGGTGGCCGACCCACGCAGCCGATTCCAGTGAAATTGCCAAATGATGCGGGGCTACCACCAGGAACAGTTGCCCCCCTCTACTATTACGACGAAGAACCGGTTGCGGACCCTACGTCACACCGGTGGAAGCAGTTTGGTACAGGGACAGTCTCTTCCGATGCGCGCCAGATCGTCTCCGATCCAGGGGTAGGTATTCCAAAATTTTGTTGTGGTGGGGTGACCTATACTTATGTGATTCTTTTTGACGATGGCAAGCCAACCCCGGACAGACCCACGCGGGAAGGAGATCCAGTTGACCTTGCTACGGGACTCTTTACCTTTCAGAAAGCCGACTTAGTGCTACCGGGGGTTATTCCAGTAGAGTTTACGCGCTATTACACTGCGCGCAGAGAGGTTCTTCAGTCTCCTCTCCCCGGGCCGTTCGGGTTTGGAACCCGTCACAGCTATCACCATCGGTTGGTCCCCTTTGGTATCTCTCCTGATGCGTTGGTGTTAATCGGTGGGGATGATAGTCGCGCCCCGTTTTCCAAGAATTCGGATGAGACGTTTACAAATAACACTACCCCCTCTCTGCGTGGCGCTGTGGTTACAACCGGATTCAACGGATCACGCACTCTAAGGTTCCGGGATGGGAAGAAGTGGTTTTTTTCCGCTACAGGCTTTCTCATCGGCATTGAGAACAGAAGTGGAAATCGTCTGGTTCTGCTTCGCGACAGAGACGATCGTCTGATTCGAATCTTTCAGTCGGAGAGAGTGGCGATTCAGGTGGACTACGACTCATCTTCACGGATTACCCGCCTGACCGACACGCTTGGCAGAACCGTGCAGTATAGCTACAACACGGCCGGGCTCCTGGCTACGGTCACTGACGCGGAAGGGGGTGTCACGCGGTATACTTATGATACTCAGCGTCGGATGGTGACCTTGACCGACGCACGAGGCATTCTTTTTCTCACCAACGAGTATGATGCGACCGATCGGATCATACGCCAGACCGATGCCAATGGTGGGGTGTTTGAGTTTCGATATTTTGGTCCATCGGGGAGGGCTGTTATTGATGTGCCCGTGCCGATTGTCTTGGGGCCTACCAACTGTCAGGCAAGAAACACGATCTTTGTTGATCCGACGACACAGGTTCCTCCGACGGCAAGGTGTATTATTCGGATCGTTCGGCCAGGCCCGGCGAGCCGATTGGTCACGCAAGCCGTTGTGATTGATCCGGAAGGGAATCCGACTTCCTACCGGTTCAGCGCGGCCGGATACCCTCTTGAAATAACGGATTCGGCCGGGAAAACCACCCTTTTTGAGCGGGCCACCGGAACCAATCAACTCCTTTCCGTGACTCGCCCATTGGGCGATAAAACGGTCTATACCTATGATGCGAACAACAATCAGACCTCTGTCACCGATGCCGCGGGCAATACCACTCAATACGAATATGAACCGACATTTAACCAGGTGACGAAGATTACCGATCCATTGGGGCAGATTACAACCTTCCAGTACGACAACAACGGGAATCTGACCCAAACTACTAATCCGGCGGGAGAAGTGAGTGCCATTGCCTATAACGCGCAGGACAAGCCGGTTTCGGTATCTGACCCGCTTGGGAACACGACCGCCTTTACGTATGACGAGGCTGGAAACTTGGTAGGGACAACAGACCCGCTTGGGAATGCGACGAGGCGGGCCTACGATACAGTGGGAAGGCTAGTCCGTCTTACCGATCCGAAGGGGCAGTCAACAACGTATACCTACGACAAACTCAATCGAGTGACGGCGATTCAGCAGCCCAACGCGCTTGCGACCCGCTTTACCTATGACCCCAACGGCAACCTGTTAACAGTTACGGATGCCAATGGGCAAGTCACGACTTACACATACGACAGCATGGATCGGTTGGCGAGCCGGACTGACCCGTTGGGTAGAGTGGAACAATATACCTATGATCTCAATGGCAATCTCACGCGGTTTACGGATCGGAAGGGACAGGTGGGTACGTTTACGTATGATGCGTTGGATCGGCGGACGAAGGCCGATTATGCGGATAGGAATTCTACGGCCTTTGCGTACGATGCTGTGGGGCGCTTGACGCAAGTGAGCGATACGGCATCGGGTCAGATTCAGATGAGCTATGACGTGAGGGATCGGCTGACTCGCGAGGTGACGCCGCAAGGCGTGGTGGAATACACCTACGATGCCGTGGGTCGAAGGACCGCGATGACGGTGAATGGAAGCAGCCCCGTCGCCTACGGTTACGATGCCGCCTCCCGGCTGCTTTCGGTGGGGCAGGGGGCGTTGGGGGTTGGTCTTGGCTACGACGTTGCGGGGCGAAGGACATCGTTGAGCCTGCCCAACAGTGTCACCACAAATTACGCCTACGATGCGGCTTCCCGGCTGACTGGCATTGACCACCAGACATCCGCTCCCATTGAGTCTCTGTCGTACACCTACGACGCGGCGGGCAACCGAATCGGCATCAGCCGCACCGGTGGCCCCGTCGCCGACCTCCCGGCAAATGTCCATGCAGCCCACGACGCGGCCAACGAGATGATCCGGTTTAATGCCGACACCCTCACCTACGACAACAACGGAAACCTGCTCTCGGATGGCGAGAAGACCTACATCTGGGATGCCCGAAATCGGCTCGTGGGAATGACCGGCCCTGATCTTACGGCGAGTTTTCGTTACGATGCCTTGGGGCGAAGGGTCAGCAAGACCATCAATGATATCACCACCCAATATCAGTACGATGCAAACGACATCGTCGCCGAGATCAACGGTGGGGTCGTCACGGCAACGTATCTGCGGGGTCTCAACATCGATGAGCCATTCGTGCGGCGTTCCAGTAGTGGGGATGAGCACTACCTCTCCGATGCCTTAGGCAGCACGCTGGCCCTGACGGATAGTACCGGTACCGTCACAACAACCTATTCCTACGATCCATTTGGGAACACAACGGTAACGGGAACCAGTACGAATCCGTTTATGTATACCGGAAGAGAAAACGACAGCACAGGGCTGTATTTTTACCGAGCCCGGTATTACTCGCCTATGTTGCAGAGGTTTATTTCGCCTGACCCACTCCTTTGCGGTGTAACGAACACATTTCCATTACAATCTGTAATCAGCAATCCACAAACCGTGAACGCATTTGCCTACGTGAATAATTCACCAGTTAATTTGCGTGATCCTCTTGGTCTCACACCAGACTGCCAGTATTACAACCAACGATGTGAAGAAGTTAGAACTGAAACGGCAAGGTTTATATATTGTGATGCGGCAAAAACAGTTTGCGAAAAATTTCCAGAAGACACGTATACAAATTGCGTTAGGAACTGTTTACAAACCTTTGACCAAAATATTTGTGCAACGGGGAGTGGCAGAAAAGATCCCTCAGCAATCGGATGTTATTTGATAGGGGCGCACGCGACATGTATTCCCACTTGTATTGGAGGGGTAACTTTTGAAGGACCCCGATAGGATCACATAGATTCATATCGGAATCAATTAGCCACTGCCAAGCTGGGTAAAAAGCTATGCTATCCGCCGGGATTCTGAGAAGCAAACCTTTTCGGTGGGGCGTTTTTCTTGCTTTGCCGCCTGCACTCTTGGGGTTACCTGCTGTAAGCTATGCTGGTATAGCCGTGGTAAACATGGTGTGGCATCTGTTGTTCGGACAGGATTCGCCAAGAGCCGTCTACTACTTAGGGGGGTTGGTTTACGGCCTCAGTTTCGGTGTTTTGCTGCAATGTCTTTTGTTCGGGATAGCTGGCCACTTGATATGGCAGGTGGGTTCACAGCACCTCACACCATTTTTAGACAGCACCTCTCGATTAACGAAAGTTGTTCTAGTGGCTGGGCTAGAAATCATCATCGTTCCTGTCTCGTTCTACATGACGATGATAGGATATGGCGGTCCAGCCTTCTTGTCTTGGTTGTTTCCCGAGGTGAAATAGGAGTTGTCCTGTACAAACGTCCGCAAGTCCGGTAGCGGTCTGTTTTTGAGCCTTTTTCAAAAGACAAGCGATGAGGTTTTGATCCTCGCTTGCCCTGCCGATTTAGCCTCCATTTTTTAGAACCCAATCCAAATAAGAATCTTTTTTCCATAAGGGACCCCCCCTGGGGCAGATGGGAGTCGAGTGCGGGTGTGTGGCGGTGAAGGGGGCGGCCAAAGGAGACATAACACACCTGTTATGTCTAGTGAAGGCGCGGGCGCCCTGTTTGCAGCCCCCTCATGCCCCTCACC
>SBBL01000011.1 GCA_005239745.1 Candidatus Troglogloeales bacterium
GGGAAATGTTGGGGCGGTTGGCCCTCCGGGGATAAAGGGTTATATAGGGGCAACGGGCCCTGTTGGGGCGATGGGGGCCCCAGGGCCTGTAGGTCCCATAGGCGTAACCGGGGTGACAGGGCTCGCGGGTTCCACAGGCTTGCGTGGTCCCACCGGGGCTCAGGGCAGTATGGGGCCCGTTGGAGATACTGGAAATACGGGTTCTGGTGGGTTGACCGGCCCGACTGGGCCGATAGGGGCGGTAGGACCCCACGGCACAACGGGCAATACGGGTCCGACCGGATTAACGGGGGGTCGTGGGCCTATTGGGCCCACAGGGCCGCAGGGCCCAGTGGGTGTGAGTGGGGCTACCGGATCTACCGGGTTTACCGGTAGGACCGGGATTGCTGGGATAATGGGGGCAGTTGGCCCGGATGGGGTTAGGGGTGAGATAGGGCCTACCGGGCTTACGGGGAATACAGGGCCGATCGGGCCGGTCGGATTTGCAGGGCCTACTGGGCCTGGTGGCCCAACAGGCCAGACCGGTCCGACGGGTGCCACTGGACTGGTTGGATTTGAGGGACCTGAGGGGCCTGTTGGAGATCTGGGCCCGGATGGGCTAGCAGGTGAAAAAGGTCCGACGGGTGACATGGGAATAGAGGGCCTGGAGGGAGCCATGGGTGATGTGGGAAGTATGGGCCCTGTGGGGCCGACAGGTCCGGTTGGGGCCACAGGAGTTCCTGGGCCAAGAGGTCCTCAGGGCTTTCGTGGTTTTCAGGGCCTTCAGGGTGCTCCCGGGCCTACAGGTGCAACAGGGCTAGTAGGCCCGACGGGCAGCCCCGGTATATTGGGTGTCGTTGGTCCGAGGGGATCAACAGGGCCAACAGGGAGCCCTGGAAGGGAAGGGTTTCCGGGCCCTATGGGGCCTCTAGGGCCGGTTGGGCCGCCTGGGGCACCTGGAGCCATTGGAGCGGTTGGGCCCACTGGGGTTGCGGGTGCCCCAGGTCCGGTAGGACCGGCAGGGGTAGCGGGGCCGACGGGGCTGAATGGGACCACTGGGGCGGTAGGTCCCACGGGGCCTACGGGAAACGCAGGTGTGATTGGAAGTACGGGGCCGATAGGGCCGGCTGGGCCTGTTGGTGCAACAGGGCCTACCGGGGTTACCGGTCTACAGGGCCTACCTGGGATTACGGGATCGGTTGGAGGAAAGGGAATTAGGGGGGATACTGGGCCTGTAGGGGCAACAGGGGTAACTGGAACGGGTGGTGCGAAGGGCCCAAGAGGTGCGCCGGGGGTAACGGGTGCTGCCGGTCCGCAAGGAAATGTCGGGCCTATCGGGGATGCAGGCCAAACAGGCCCACAGGGGCCGATAGGCCAAACGGGTCCAATTGGTGCCACAGGGACTACGGGTCCCACGGGGGACCCTGGCGTGGACGGTCCTACCGGGATAACCGGCCCCGTAGGACCTACAGGTGTTCAGGGGATTGTGGGTGTAACCGGAGACCGTGGTCTGGAAGGGGTCACTGGGCCTACGGGTGAATCTGGTAGCTTGCTATTAAAGGGGCCAACCGGCCCTATTGGGGAACAAGGGCCTACAGGAGACCCGGGGCGGACCGGTCCGCCAGGCCAGACGGGGCCGAATGCTACATCGGCGCCGACAGGGCCTACAGGTGAAGTTGGTAATCCAGGGCTCGAGGGGCCCACGGGTCCCGCTCTTAACGGCCCGACGGGTCCGGTTGGCCCGACAGGGTCTCCCGGGCCTGTTGCAAACGACTGCAACGCAACAGGAGGTACCCCGTCTGTTCGAGTTGAGCTTCCCGTCGGGCCGTTTTGTGTAGATGTGTTTGAAGCGAGCCTTTGGACCAAGGAACAGGATGACCCGACGCGTACGCCATCGGATAAAGTTTCAGTCATTCCTGTAGGCTTTCCGGCCAATGGTAACTGGACCAGTACACCGCCACCGGTAAAGCTTTACGCTCTTTCTGTTCCGGGGGTTTCGCCGACCGTCAACGTGACGTGGTTTCAGGCACAGCAGGCTTGCGCACTTGCGGGAAAGAGTCTGCTTACGAGTGCGGCATGGCAGTTGGCCGCAGCAATGAGTAATAATCCAGACACGGCCTGCATTGGGGTTGCGAGTTTGGCAAACACAGGGTCTCGGGCAAGTTGCGTGTCAAATTGGGGGATCTTTGATATGCCGGGCAATGTTGCCGAGTGGGTGTCGGACTGGGTACAGGGCTCCGGTGCGGGCACTCCACCCACTTGGACCCCATCTTTAGAGAACGCAACAAACTCCGCCACTTATGGTGGGGATAGGATGGGGCGTGTAAACCCTGCACCCGCCCAGAATACGGGGGAGAATTTCCCATCCGCAATTGTTCGGGGTGGCTCGTTTGCGCAGGGGACGCGCATAGGTGTGTTTGCCATTGATGCGGCCCAAAGTCCGGCGGTGACGAGCGGAGATATTGGTTTCCGCTGCGCCCGTCGTCTTATAAGGTAGCGGCTATTTCCGGCTTTTTGCCAAGAAGCGACCTGAACACATAGGGTCGCCCCCACGCTAACGAAACAGAGCGAGCAGGCCACCCATAATACCGATCTGTCCCACCCAAAATAGGAACATCCACTTCAATAGTTCGGCCTTGGCCTGGGCAATCTCGACGTGTAGGTCGGCTTTGACTTGAGCGATCTGACGCTCCAGATCAGCCTTGGCCTGGGCAATCTCGACGTGTAGGTCGGCCTTGACTTGAGCGATCTGACGCTCCAGATCAGCCTTGACTTCGAAGAGGTCTTCGTGGGTGGCAAGACCGCGTCCGCCAGGGTCCTGAACAAACTCCACAAGCAGTCGTGTGTCATCCTCCCCAAGGTGGGACTTCAACCTCTCGTAGACCTCTAACACGGATGGCATGTGTCCACCCTATCATGAAGCTGCCGGTTTGTCAAAAATAAGGAATAAGGCAAAAGCGCCCCGTTGCCTCATTGGCCGCGCAGTAGGTCTTCAGAGGTGCCCTAATCTACCATAATTCAGCCAGATGTCCAACCATTTGTAGCGCCAAGAGAGGACAGTTCTATTGCGTTACGACATTATTCGATTTGCACATTTGACCTGCCCATAAAATCGGAGTATACTCCGCCCCCGATTGGCTAGGCCAGTCGAATTCAGACCAGGGTATGGAGGGAAACAATGTCGAAGGCAATGACCAAACCGCAGATTGTGGACTATCTCGGCAAAAAGATGGATATGTCCAAAAAGACCGTCTCCCAGTTTCTGGAGGAGATTGCGTCTTTAGCCTATCGGGAGGCAAAAAACACATTCACCCTCCCAGGCGTCGGAAAGCTAGTCCTTGTAGACCGTAAGGCTCGGACGGGACGCAATCCGCAAACAGGTGAGTCAATCAAAATCCCAGCAAAGCGCGTCGTGAAGTTTCGCGTTGCCAAAGCAGCAAAAGATGCCATCTTGGCAAAAAAGAAATAGTTTCCTCGTACGGGTCTTATAAGTCAGGGGGCAACCCACACATGTGAATGAGGGTGGGTTGCCTCCTTGTGTCTTGCCTCCCCAAACGGTAGTGTCCGTGTTGGGCTATTTCCCGAAGAATGCCTGTCTGAACCGGTAGAGGTCCAGAATCGTTTGTGGGACGGACGTCGTGGAACGCAGTTTCTTATAGATGCGCGATTGTACTTCCGCTTTAGGCGTTTCCGATATCGTGAAATAGTCTTTTAACGCCTCAAGCAAGAGGTCGGGGTAGGCCTTAAAGAATCGTTCATTCTGGTGGCTCCATGCCTCTACCTTGCGATATTTCATCAAGTCCTTCATGACAAAACTCTCGGCCAGACGGTCTTGATAGCCCGATAGCGCGGCCGCCGATGCATCTCCCTTTGCCGCAATAACGGTTTCAGCGGCCAAAAGGCCGGACGCCATCGCAAGGTTGGTTCCTTCGTGATAAAACGAAGCATTGACAAAGTGAGCGGCATCGCCTGCAAGCAATACCCCGTCGGTAACACACGTGGGGATATGATGATAACCCCCCTCTGGAATCATATGCCCGGAGTATTCAAGCGTCTCCGCCCCATGGATCAGACGACGGATACTGGGATGTGCCTTAAAGCGCTCCAACAAATCGTTAGGAACAATCTTCTCTTGCGTGAAAGATTGAATAGAACAGGCAACACCGATGGAAAGCGTTTCTTGGTTGGTATAGAGAAACCCCGAACCCACCATACCGGCCACTGAGTCGCCAAAACACTCCATCGCCACCCCTTCATTTCCCCAAAGGGCAAACCGGTCTTCAATGACCGACCGCGGGAGCGCGAGAATCTCTTTTGCGGCAACGGCTAGCGCGGTTTGTGAAAAGGCTTTGCGAAGGCCCGCTTTTTTTGCTAAAAACGAGTTCACACCGTCTGCGACGATAACAACGTTTGCAAGAACCTCCCCTCCCTCTCGTCGTGCCACTACGCCGCAGACCTTTCCCCCGTCCCAGATAAAATCATCTACTACGGTTTCCGGTACAATCAGTGCCCCCGCTTCTTCTGCCTTTTTGGCAAACCATGGATCAAATTTTGCCCGCAAGGCCGAGAAACTTTGATTAAAGGGTGGTTGCCGGTTGTAGGTCTCTGATCGAAACTCGAAAGCGGCCTCCGACATTTCTGAAAGGAGACAGAACCGACGCTTAACAATATGCCGCTCAATAGGCGCCTCTTCCCAAAAATTGGGGACCAGACGATGTAGGATAGGCGTGTAGAGTATCCCGCCAAACATATTTTTAGCCCCCGGCCGTTCTCCGCGTTCAAAGACAATAACGGCCAACCCCGCCCTGGCAAGGGTTAAAGCCGCCGCCGACCCCGCGGGACCAGCCCCTACAACAACCACATCAAATTGATCCGCCATTCTCTTTTTACTCCCTTTTTCCACTCCCTTCCTTCGTCAAGGGGGGGTTAGGGTGGTCTATTCCTCATCACGGGTTTGCCTTGATTCGCTTAATTTCTTCTGTAAGCAATGGAAGCACTTTAAACAGATCCCCCACGATTCCATAATGGGCGATCTTAAAAATGGGGGCGTTGGGATCGTTGTTGATGGCAACAATATATTTAGCGGAGGACATCCCCGCCTGATGCTGCATAGCCCCGGAGATACCGCAGGCGATGTAGAGCAGGGGAGAAACCGTCTTTCCCGTAAGTCCCACTTGGTAGCTGTGCGGTTTCCAGCCGGCGTCTACCGCCGCGCGCGATGCCCCTACCGCGGCCCCCAGCACCTCAGCCAGCGCTTCAACAAGTCTGAAATGCTCGGGTGCTTGCAATCCTCGTCCTCCCGACACGATAACGGCCGCTTCCGTCAATTCTATACGAGAACTTACGGTCGCCTTCACTTCTTTTACTTTGGCAAGTAGGGGGCCAAACTTTATAAAACCCTCATGGCGGATGACCTGCGTATTCATCCGTGCGGAAGAAATCGGAAAGGCGTTAGGGCGCAACGTTGCCACCTGAAAAAGCGGCTGACGACTGACAACCGTTGCGAGTATCTTGCCGCCATAAACGGGTCTCGTCGCGCAAATATGATTCGCTTCAATCGTCAGGCCGGTACAATCTCCAAAGAAGGGGCCTAATAACTTGGCCGCCACCGTTGGCCCTAAATCTTTTCCCATCGCTGTTGCACTCATTAAAATAGCGGTTGCCTGTCGCTGTCGTGCGATATCGGCCAATGCCGTCCCGTAGGCCCCGGAGGTGTACCACCGAAAATTATCCCCTTCAACAAGGCAGACCTCATCCGCAGCCTCTAGTTTGTCTATTTCCGTGGCAATGCCATCGCCTATCAAGACGGCAACCACACGATCATCGGGCCCAGAGAGTTGCCTGCCCGCGCCAAGCACCTCCAGCGCAACCTTCCTCATGACGCCATCGCGTTGTTCCACAAAAACCAGTAAAACCATCATGGCTCCCCAAATCGGTCCAGTGTTATACTGATACCATAGGGCTTTAAATTATTTTGATAGTCGGCGTAAGAGCCTATCAACGTCTCCATGGTCGAACGGTACCCGTATTTCACAATTTCCTCGTGCCCTTCGCTGCTGATAACGTTCTGGGAAAACATGGACTTGTCCGCAGTTTTTGGCTGGATGAGAAAGAACCCTTTATCGGTGTGTTCCGCACGGTAGCGCCTCATGGCCATATATAAACGCGTGTTTGTGTTGATGCGCATGGCTTGATCGTAGATATGATACAGCCCCTTGTCTTTAATTCCAACGGTGTCTCCCGATAATGAGGTCAGGCGAACATGAACACGATCATTAACGATATATTGAACGGGGTTGACAACCCAGATGAGTTTTGCCCCATGGTTGATGGCAATATCAATATGGGCGACGCGACCCACCCCTCCATCCATATAGTCCTTGTCCCCGATGCGCACCGGTTGAAAGAGGAAAGGAATGGCAGACGATGCCGTGACAGCCTTTGCAATGGGAACATCGTCAAAAGGCTCCTCTCCAAAAACATCGTAGGTTCCCATATCAATATCAACGGCTGGAATGTAGAGCCGTTTTTTTAACCGGCGAAAATCGTTTGAGAGCCCAATCTGTGAAAAAAAACGATTCAGAGAATATTCCATGTTCTTTAGCGTAAAAATACCGGAGGGCAAATTCTCTTGCAGCAGGTCAAGCACTTCTAGCAGGGAGAGGTTGTTGCGGTGCTTGATACAATATCGCGCAACAGCAGGCAGCGACTTAAAAAATTTCCCTAGAATGTGAAAGGTTTCCTGGTACCCAAAACTATAGATGTCCTTGCTTCTAAAGTTAAAGGAACCCTTACGGTTCATCTTGATGTCGTCATAGATGGCGCGCGGCCGTATGCCGTTTGCCATCAACGCCGCAACCGCCGCACCCGCGCTTGTACCCACATATAGGTCAAAGTCATTGACCGAAAAACCGTCGAAGAAATCATCCATAGCGGTCAGGCAACCAACCTCATACATCCATCCCGGGATGCCGCCGCCTGCCAGTACAAGCGCCCGGACGGGCGTCTGTGGGCATACGGTTTTTGATGAAAAATCCGGTTTGATACCCATGGAGTAAAATCAGGGGAGGATTTTAATATCTTCCCGAAGGTGCTGCACCAAAGCTGCCACACTGGACGTCACATCACCGGAAAAAATCTTTCCCGTAGGACGTGTGGCGGGTAGCACCAAATGCTGGATGTAGCACTTGGCACCCGTACCCCCCACTTGGCGAGGAGTTAACCCCAGCTCCTGCAGGGAAAAAATTGAGAGTGGTTTCTGTTTGGCACGCATAATGCCCGGCAGTGAGGCGTAGCGCGGTTCGTTTAACCCTTTCTGACACGTAAAAATAGCAGGCAACGATACTTCAACCACTTCAATGGCCCCTTCAATTTGACGATGGGCAACGGCCCGCCGCTCCCCCGGAAAGAGATCAAGTTTATTGACGACGGCAACATGGGGTAACCCCATAAATTCGGCAACGTAAATACCCACCGCAGCCCCGTCATCGTCAATGGCCTGTTTCCCAAAAAAGATGATGTCATAGGGCTGTTTTTTTAGGGCCGCGGCCAAGACAACGGCTGTGGTGTAGGTATCCGCGCCTTCTAAGGTAGGATCTTTGAGATGAACGGCACAATCCGCCCCCATAGCAAGACAGGTGCGAAGCGCTTCTGCCGCCTTCTCTGGACCGATGGTTAGCACAGTCACCTGGCCCCCACCCAGCCGCTCCCTAATCTGCAGCGCCTCTTCCAATCCAAATTCATCATACGGGTTGACCACATACGAAAGCCCTTCGCGCTTGATGTCAACAGACTCGGGGCTAGGCATCAACCTAGAATCGGAGGCAGGCACTTGCTTGATACAAACCGCAATATTCATTCAAACCACCCCTTCCCCTCCTTATACTAAGGGCTTGTCAAGGAATAACGTATACACAAAGGGCAAACGAGTCGCCCTGTTTGCAAGGCGCGAGGAGCGCGCATACCCTTCCGGTATGTAAGCGACGAGCAACGCAGCAAACAGGGATGAATCGGCAGCCCGACTGCATAGGTTATTCCTTGACAAGCCCTAAGGAGGGGAGTTTATGTTAACCGCCCTTTTCTAAGACATCCTCGGCAATCACCATACGCTGTATCTCGTTGGTGCCTTCGAAGATTCTGTTGATGCGCGCATCGCGATAGAACCGCTCAATCGGATGCTCTCCCATAAATCCGTTTCCCCCATGGATTTGAACGGCCTTGTCTACCACACGACCCAGCGCCTCCGAGCAGAACATCTTACAGATGGCTCCTTCACGCACAATTTTTTGGCCCCGGTCATACATCCATGAGGTACGATAAACCACCGACTCCATCTGGTAGATCTCCGCCGCCATCTCGGCGATCATCCATTGAACGGCTTGAAACTGCGCGATGGGACGCCCAAAAGCCACCCGTTTTTTTGAAAAATCAATCGCCATCGCAAGAGACTCACGCGCCGCCCCCAGACAGCCGGCCGCAAGCGACAGACGAGACTCATCCAACGTCTGCATGGCAAGGACAAACCCCATCCCAGGGGTTCCTAGAGTGGCAGATTTAGGCACCCGCACATTGTTAAAAACAAGTTCTGCCGTTGCCGAACCACGAAGACCCATTTTATCGTGAATTCGATGCGCAGAAAGGCCTGGGGTGGGGACGTCCACAATAAACGCCGTTATCCCCCCCTTGGCCTTTAACTTGGGGTTGGTTGACGCGTAGACCACAATCATATCCGCAATATCGCCATTGGTAATCCAGAGCTTCGTTCCGTTCAGGATGTAGTCGTCACCTGCCTCTTGTGCGGACAGGGCGATGTTGGCCGCGTCCGATCCGGCTCCGGGTTCCGTCAGGGCATAAGCCCCAATTTTTTCTCCCGTTGCGATTGCCTTCAAATAGGTCTGCTTTTGGGCCTCCGTGCCGCCTAAGAAAATTGACGTACCGGCAAGACCGATATGGGCACCAAACGTTACGCTGGTAGACGCGCAGCCCCTGGATAACTCTTCAATCAAAATGGAGTATCCTATTTGTCCAAGGCCTGCGCCACCATAGGCCTCTGGAAAGGGGACCCCCGTTAAGCCAAGTTGCGCCCCCTTTTGAAAAATTGCCTTAACCTCATCTACGTTATGTTCTTTATCGATCTTTTGCGCGACCGGCTTAACCTCTTGGGTCACAAACTTTCGCACCATCTCACGAAACATCACTTGCTCTTCTGTAAAATTAAAGTCCATCATGCCCTCCTTCCCGACGATTACGTGCTCGCCGGCTATTTTGAATAATGGCATCCACAATCTCAAGGGCGACGGACAGGGTGCGCCGACCTTCCTCTCCATCCGCTGTCAGCGGCGCGCGTTTATGCAAAACGGCACCCACAAATGCCGTAAGCTCCGCCCTCAGGGGTTCTTCTTTCTCTATCGCAATGTTTTCTGAACTGATGGCTGGAGACGCAGAACTTTCCCGTATGACGCGGCGATGTATGACCAATTCAGGCTTCGCATAATTGAGCGACAGATAGGCCCCAGGCTGAAAGATCCGGATCTTTCTTATCTTTTCGTAGGACACGCGACTGGCCGTCAAATTAGCGACGGCGCCATTTTTAAATGCCAACCGGGCATTGGCGATATCAATTTGATCGGTTAAGACAGACGCACCGGACGCGCGTATTTCGGCAATATCGGAGGAGATAAGCGACAAGACCATGTCAATATCGTGGATCATCAAATCGAGAATCACATGAACGTCCGCTCCGCGTTCGGAAAATGGCCCGAGGCGATGGCACTCGATAAACAGCGGTTTGGTCAAGTACCGTCTCAAAGCACGTATCCCGGGATTAAATCGTTCAGAGTAGCCCACCTGCACGATCGCGCCCTTCCGCTTAGCCAACCTGATAAGATCGTCCGCCTCTTGTAAGGTGGCCGTCATGGGCTTTTCCAGCAGTAGATGAACCCCTGCTTCTAAAAGGGGGGTTGCAACCGCATGGTGCGTGAGGGTTGGCGTGACGATGCTGGCGGCGTCAATGCGCCCAAATAACGGCGTAATATCGCAAAACGGCCGACAGTTAGATCGCGGCGAGACTTCCGCCGCAATCGTCCTGGCCCGCTCCAGGTGAGTGTCTACGACCCCCACCAATTCGACATTGGGAAGTTCCGAGTAGATACGGGCGTGATGGCGCCCTAAATACCCCACCCCAATAACCGCTATACGAACTTTGTGCTCCACAGTTATATTCCTATTCGTAACGGTTCCTTTTTAACAAAACCCCCCTGGTCCCATTTGCTCGTGGGATAAACAACCCCCTGCCCCCCTTATTAAGGGGGAATTGCCATCATGGGACTTTCAACAAATCGCCTCATCGTTGTAACCGACAACGGCAATATGGGATTTATGCGCTGCGGATAGAAGACGTGGCCGTTCCAGGAGAAGCGTTTTTTTCGCTTCAATGGCGAGCGCAGAGGCCCCTACGTCAGCCATGGCAGAGATCGTGTTGGGGCCCACCACCGGCATGTCAAATCTTAAATCCTGCTGCGGTTTACAACATTTGATCACCACGGCACCACCGGGGCAAAGTGCCCCCCCACGGCGAATAGCCGCGTCCGTTCCTTCAACCGCCTCCACCGCTAGGAGTATCCCGTTTTGCACCACAATGCACTGACCGATATCCAACCTCCCTACCGCTTTTGCCAAAGGCCAGCCCCATTGGACGTCCAGGCGCTCTGCCTGCGTCAGTGGACGCGTGATCTCGCCTAAGTCCGCTAGGAGCGATGGGACGTAGTCCGTCGGGCTGCGTACCTGCATCCCCTCCGCTTCCAATGCACCGGCAAAGGCCCGAAGCAGGGCATCGTCTTTCTTCTCCCCCATATTTTGCAAAAGAGACCGTGCCCGCGCATCGAGCGATGCATTGAAAAAGGCGACTTTTTTAACACCACCCGCCATA
>SBBL01000048.1 GCA_005239745.1 Candidatus Troglogloeales bacterium
ACCCTCAACGGCGGAATAAACTACCTGACGATGGGGGAGCGGCCAAAGACACTGAGTCTGCAGATCAACGCGCGCCTTGCGCACCGGGATTTGTTTCGGGGGCAAGGGGTGCCAAGTACGGGGGGAACGTGGGTTTATCTTACGCCGGGAGCGATGGTACAGGCCTCCCCAAACGGCACGCTATATGCCCACGTCCAGATACCTATTTATCAGTATGTCAACGAGGAGAATCTAGTGCCGCGCTATGGCTTGATCATAGGATGGTCTCATCACTTTTAATCTCATTGCTAATATGTGAAAATCCTTGATAAGGGGGGAGATGGGTGCCATCATCTATCGCCACAAAGGTGCCTCAAAGATGGATAGTTTTTGTCCTAGCCTTGTTCTGCTTGACTCTCACCAGCATGGGGGCTAAGCCGCCACTGGTCGGCGGGCCTGCTCCCCCATTTATCCTGCATGATTTGGAAGGCCGTCCGGTGAGTTTGGCCGATTACCACGGCAAGGTTATCCTGCTAACCTTCTGGGCAACCTGGTGTGGGCCATGTAAAAAGGAGATGCCAGAAATACAAGCAGCCTACGGAAAACACCACGCCAAGAACTTTGTTGTTCTGGGGATCAACTTTGGCGAGAAGCAGAAGACGGTCAAGGCGTATGTGAGAGAAACGAAGCTGACGTTTTTAAATCTTCTTGACGAAGACGTAGCCGTTGCCTCGCGTTATGGCGTTGTGAGTCTGCCGGTTTCTTTTTTTATTGACCCAGATGGCATTATTCGGGAGCGGGTTTTTGGTGGGGTGCTAACCGAGAAAATGATTAGTGAAGCCGTCAATCGGCTTACCCTGTCTTAAGACCTTAAAGTCAAGGGAGGTGTGGTGTTGGTTTGCCGGTAAAATCTCTGATATATTAAGCGTGCCAAACCGTTATTAGGAAAACGCCAGTGACGTTCATTGTGAAGGTTGTGGCCTCTTCCGGACGCATTCATAGGCGTGCCTATCCTTTGCTTGTTTATTTCGTCCTCATTCTCTGTCCGTGGCAACTCTTTGCCAATGAACCTGCACCGGCAACCCACCCAACCCTAGAGAAAGCCATTGAGATAACTCCTCCCACAGTTGTTTGGCGTCGCGCGCCGCCGGCAACCTACTTAACCCTAGAGAAGGCCATTGAGATGGCGCTGAAGAATCACCCGCTCCTGCGCTCGGTGCAGGCGGTTTCCAAGGGTCAAGAGGCACGTGTGGGGCAAGCACGGGCGGGTCTCTATCCTTCGGTTGATCTAAATAGTCAATACGGCTTAAGGGACACTGACCCGGATCGCTATTCGGCCTCTCTCTCCCTTCGACAGCTCATTTATGATTTTGGACAGACCCAGGCAACCATCACCACTGCCGAAGAGATGGTTCAGGCCGGCCGCTTAGACAAAGCGGAGCGTAATCAGCAGGTGGCGTTGGACGTGCAGGTGGCCTACTATGCCCTTTTGGGGGCAAGGCGTCTGCTTGCGGTCCATGAAGAAACCGTGGCGCAGTTTGTAGAGCACCTTGCGCAAACAAAGGCATTCTTCGAGATTGGGATACGTCCCAAGTTTGACGTCACGAAAGCCGAACTGGATCTTACCAACGCGCGACTGAATCAGGTGAAGGCCGTGAACGCCGCGGAGGTGGCAGAGGGACAACTGCTTAACGCGATGGGTATTCTCGTGGAAGCGCTTCCGAGGAGGGGGGGAAAGATACAGATAGAGGAGCCACTAGAGGAGCCACCACTGCTTCACACAATGACAGCCTCTGAAGATGAAATGTTTGAGAAGGCCATGCTACTCCGACCGGCAGTGCATGCGATCGCCGCTAAGGAGCGCTCTGCCTGGGCGGCCATTCGCTTCGCAGAGCGTGGGTATTTTCCAATCATTGCGGGGACGGCCGACTATACCTACTTACAGCAAGGCTTTCAACAAAGGTTTTTAGAGGGGAGAGGGGATTGGGGGGTGGGAATTAGTCTCACGGCTCCATTACTTACGGGCAGTCTTCAGGCATCTAAAGTTGCCGAGGCGCGCGCGCATTTTGAGCAGGTGCAGGCCGACGCCGAGGCGCTTCGGCAAGACATCCGTTTAGAAATAAAACAAGCCCGTGCAAATTTGTCGGATGCCCGGGAACGTGTCCAAACTTCTGATCTTGCCATACGTCAAGCACAGGAGAGTTTGGATTTAGCTAACGGACGGTTTCAGGCGGGGGTCGGAAACACACTGGAGCGCACGGACGCCCAAACGCTGCTAACCAGTGCAAAAACGGCAAAGATACAGGCCATCTATGACTATAACGTTGCTGCCGCGAGGCTTGAAGCGGCGCTGGGCATGGGTAAAGGGCATCCTATACGAGAGGACGCTGACCGATGAGAGGTAGATGGAAATGGTTGATTGGGGTCTGCGTGCTGATGGTTGCCGGGACGAGCTTTTACGCGAGGGAAGAAAAAAGAGAAGAGCAGTATAAAACCGCTCAGGTAGTACTCGGGAATGTGACGGAGAGTGTGTCTGCAACGGGCAAGGTAAATGCGATGATGACCACCCAAGTGGGCAGCCAAGTCTCCGGTGTGATTTTACAGTTGTTTGCCGATTTTAATTCGCATGTAAAAAAGGGAGAAGTGATTGCACAGATTGATCCGTCTATTTTTCGTGCAAGGGTCAACCAGGCCAAGGCCAAATTAACAAGCGATAAGGCGCACGTTGAGAAGGCACAGATTGTGCTGTCGGAGGCAAAGCGAAAGCTTGACCGAATGGAAACGCTTTTTTCGAGTTCCTTAATCGCGCAACAGGAGAAAGATGCCGCTGCCACAACCGCCCACGCGGCCGAGGCGGACCTGAACATTGCCCGTGCGGCCGTTGCGCAAGCGCGGGCCGCGCAGGAAATTGCAGAGGCCGATTTACGCCATACCACGATTACCTCACCGGTAGACGGGATTGTCATTTCCCGAAATGTGGACGTTGGACAGACGGTTGCCGCCTCCCTTCAGGCGCCCACCTTGTTTACAATTGCGAAAGACTTAACAAAAATGCGTGTGGATATCAGCATAGACGAGGCGGACATTGGGAAAATCCATATCGGCCAAGAGGTCACCTTTACGGTGGATGCTTACCTCGATACCACATTTACGGGAACGATCCGAGACATTTACAATCAGCCGATTGTCCTTCAAAATGTGGTGACTTATGACGCCGTCATTCAGGTGGAGAACCCGGACGTTCGGCTAAAACCCGGCATGACCGCCAATGTCGTTATTGAAGTAAAATCGAAGAACAACGTCTTGAAAATCCCCAATGCCGCCCTACGCTATCACCCCGAACCTAACGCGGATAAAACACCTGATAGGCACACATCCGAGGTTTGGGTCTTAAAGGACGGGAAGGAGCAGGCCGTCGCCGTTACCACAGGCTTAAGTGACGGTAGTTTTTCAGAAATAGTGGAAGGCCATCTCTCGCCTGGCGATGCGGTCATCGTCGAGAAGATTCAATCCGCCGAGTCAAAGGGTTGGTTCTCCTACGACCACTAGGCAAGCGCGTTGTGGACACCTCGATTTTCTGCCTAGCAGGTCACAGTGCTTGACATGACGTAATCGTTCGATTACAATCCCTCTGTGTTTTCGGTCAAGCCTCTCCCTGAATTCACTGCATGGCTTGGTGGCCTTGCCGATGTGGCCGTTCGCAGCGTTATCGTTGCCCGGCTCAAGCGACTGGAACGGGGTTTAATGGGGGATGTGGCGCCGATAGGTGAAGGGGTATTGGAGCTACGCATTCATTTGGGCGCGGGCTGGCGTGTGTATTTCACGCAGCGTGGCGTGCAGATTATCGTGTTGCTCGTTGGTGGCTCCAAACGCACCCAGAAAAGTGACATTAAGCGCGCCAAGGCGTTGGCCGCACTACTGGACTGATTGGAGAAAATCCATATGACCAAACGCATCAAGGTAGCTAAGTTACTGGATTTTGACGCGGCACCTTATCTTGACAGTGAAGAGGCCATCGCGGCTTATCTGACCGACATCCTGACCGTGAACGACCCGGCCCTGCTGGCGACGGCACTGGGTGACATTGCCCGTGCACGTGGTATGAGTGAGATTGCCAAGGCGTCCGGCATTACCCGAGAGGCACTTTATAAGGCGCTACGCGCAGATGCACAACCGCGCTTTGACACCATCAATCGTGTATGCGCGGCGCTGGGGGTCAAGTTGGTAGCGCAGGCTGTTCATGCCTAATTAAGTAGACTATTTGTTGGAAACGGTTCTCACTAAAACACTAGTGCCTGGTTGCATAAATTAACGATATTATTTCTAGGTTGGGTAGTCTCACCCTTGTATATTCCCCTCCTTAGTTAAGGAGGGGTTGGGGTAGTTTGTCTAATAAAACTTCCTTTAATTTTTGCTCTTTAAGCAGTGGAATTTCATAGACTCTTTCCTTTACGCTTTAGTCCATTGTTTTTCCTGCGCCCT
>SBBL01000066.1 GCA_005239745.1 Candidatus Troglogloeales bacterium
GCAGTTAACGGTGCACCAACAGGGTATGGATACAGCCAACGTACTGAAAGACCCCCTCATTATCGCCGGATGTCAAAACAACCTGGGCAACGCCTATTGGAATCTCCCCACCGGGGATCGGGGGAAGAACATGGCAAAGGCGATTGCCTGCTGTGAAGCGGCGATTCGAGGATACGAACTAGCGGGGATGACCCGGAAGGCGGCGGAGATTAGAGCATTTTTGAATGGGTTGGGATAGCGGCCTATTGTTGTATCACTCGCCGCGCCCCGCGCCGCACCAACTCGTCCGGCCCCAGCCCGATCTCTTGTAGACGCGCTTCCTGCCCTTGTTTATCCCAGATTACGCGATAGAGAAAATGGGGGTGGGAGTTGGGTATAATTTCTAATGCGTAGTGTTAGGAGGAAGAGGACATGGAATTTGAAATAAGTTATACGAATAAAGAGGTTACGCCATGGGGTGGGATGGTATTTTTGAAGCGGATGTTGGAGAAAATCGGGTTTCGCTCAGTCAAAAACCTTCAACTTCCCATTCACACTTTCTAATGCGTAATCTGGGTTCATAGAAAACCTTGTCCTAAAGCGTTCAGTAAAGAGTCCCCTGGCCGTTTGGGATAACTCTAAGAAGCGATTTCATTTTCCCGGTGAGTATCTTCTAAAAACCGATAAAGGAGAGGCAGCAGGTAGAGATATTAACCTCGACCTAGAACTCAAAGTGACCTCCTGATCATTTAACGGCGTAGAAGGTTCGGCCTCTCGCGCATGGGAAGGCCTACAGTATCTCAACCAGCACCTCTGAACACCGCCCCAGACCACGGTCGCCGGTCAAGAATACCGCCGCTCCAACTTCCACCGCCGAGGCGTAGTGGATGGCGTCTGGCGTCTTGAGGTTGTATCGTGCGTGAAAATAAGTTGCCCGTTCAATCACCGTCGGACCCACCTCGACCATGAGCACCTCGACCCCGGCGAAGAACACGTCAAACTGGGTCAAGGCGGCCATGTCGCCTGCCCGCAACCGCCTCGACCGGCACTCCAGCCGGGTCAGCCGCGACGTGACCACCGACCCCGGCAAACCCAGCGACGTGGCCAGGCGAGCCGCCAACGGGGCGCGTGTCACAGCGTCTCCTTCGACCAAGCGGATCACCACATTCGCGTCGAGATAGATCAGCGGTCACCCCACTCGTCGCGTTCGACCTGCATCTGGGCTAGGATGTCGTCCCCTGCCCGCAGCACAGGTGCGGTACCGAATGCGTCAGCGATTGACCCGCTTGCATGGGCCGGGGCGGGGGTGATGACCAGTTGGGCCGCCCCCTCCGCGTATGGGAGCGGGCCGTCGGGGATGAACCTCCGACCGGCATACCGGCCTTGGATAATCAGCGTCTGATCCATGGGGAACTCCACTAGGACACCATAAAATATCACACATGACAGCACATCGGAAAGTCTTTACCGCCTAACGACCAAGCTCATCAGCGAGCATAGCCCGTCCCAAACAACCGATTGACACGCGGGGGGGGGGGGGATAGGCTCCCCTGCATGTTCTTTAGAACTCAGGAGGATAACGGGTGAGACGATTTTTAGGTAAGGATGTGCGCGTCGCGGTATTGTTTACTGGCATTATTATGCTAAGCCTTGTGGGTGGGTGTGCGTCCACACCTTCCTATGAGGGGGCCTTCTCTGCGGGCCAGCAAGTTCAGGGGAATACGGAGTCCGTCCCAGCCTCCATGGAGGCAACGTGGGTGGGGGCGCTGGAGACGCTCTCCCAACAGGGCTTTCTCGTGCAGCAGAGTGATGAGAAAAGCCGTACGGTCCTAGCCTCCCGCGAGCTGCGGGATCAGAAGGATAAGGATATTTCCTACACCATCACGGCAACGCTGACGTTTGTTCCATTGGCCGATCAAACGACTCGGGTCATGCTGGCAGCCAACCAAACGACGGAACTTCACCGGAAACGATATGAGTGGTTTCATTTACTCTGGCTCATTCCTATTTTTCCGGTCGGCACAGATTACACCACTGTGGTGGTCAATCGAGATACGGTACGCTCGCCCCAGTTTTATGGTGACTTCTTTTCCGCACTCAAGAGGTCCGTCGAAGGAAAATCAGCTCCAGCGCCTGTTCCGGTTCCTGAACCACCAGCAACAACGCCGACCCAGCCAGCGGCTCCGGAATCGGTAACTGAGTAGGTGGGGATAAATCCTATGATGGAGGAAGTTATCTATAATCTCTATCTCTCAATCTCTCACATTCTGGATTCCGGCTAGAATCGCGCCGGAATGACTATTCACAGGAGGGCTAGACATGAGTAAAAGCAGACACGGATGGATGGGGGTTTCTGTTCTGTTCTTTTTTCTTTTGCTACAGGGTTGCAGTTCAGACGATGGTACATCAGGGGGCAGCGCGTTTTTATCGGGGACGGCCGCCTCTGGTGCCCCTATTGCTAACGCCACCGTTACGGTCAAAGATGCCACGGGGGCGATTAGAACCACCACTACCGACGCGAACGGCAAGTATAAGGTGGATGTTTCCGGAACAACCCCGCCCTTTCTTTTAAAGGTGGATCGCCCCGGGGGAGGCCCGCTTTTCAGTGTAGGGAGTGCAGCCGGTGTCGTCAACATTCATGCCTACACCGATCTGATCATTAAAACCTGCTATCAAGTGAGGGGCCTGACAATAGCGGATGGTTTTGGCAACCCGGCTGGGAACCCACCCCCTGACGTTGTTTCGATTCGAGTGGCTTCTGGAGTGGTAAGAGGGATTGTTGAGAAGTGGATGGTAGACGAGAAGATTGACCCAGAGACATTTGACCTGATTACCTCTCCATTTGATGCCAATCGGGTTGGATTTGACAAGGTGCTTGACCGGACGGCAATTCAGTCCGACGGCGTGACAATTACCGACGGAACAGTCACGCAGACGAGCGCTCTGGCATTTAACGTTTCCGATGGAAGCGTGACGGTCAGAACCACTACTGCTGTTGGAGGTGTAACCAGCAGTAGCGTCGCGTCTGCGATTCTCCCAAACACCCCTACGAAAAAAGCGGCCTTTGAAGGGGCACAGGCCTCCCTTAAAAAACTGGCTGAAATCGTCAACAGCAAAGGGAGCCAGCTTGCAGATTCCGACCTCATCAGCCTGTTTGCTTCCGACTACCTTGATGATGGAGCCAATCGAAATTTCGGTGCAGGGGAGAGCGCAAGCGATTTCCGAGGCATCCATCTAAACTCTGCTACCGTTGACGGGATTCTTTCCTACGATGACAAAACCAAGGTGGTTACCGTTGGCGGGGCCTTCTCTGTGACAGAAGAAGGAAAAACAGTAAGACACGGCTTTAACGACGATGGCCATGGGCTTGCCTTTCGGGAACAATCCGATGGGGCATGGCTTCTTTACGGCAATCAGCGACTTGGCCGTGTAACCGCCCGTATCCGCATTGAAAACAGGATGGACCCCTCTTGCGGTAATTGCCCTAATCCTGTGAAAGTACTTCAGCTTCAAGAAGAGGGGGCGGCTGGGGCAATCATCGGGGTAAGTGTGAAGGACAGTCTGGGTTCTTCCTTTACCCTTACGAGAAACCCTCTACTCAGTAAAAATACATTCAAACCAACGCCGACCACATCTACTACTGTTGACCGCGAGAGATTCGATCTCTGTCCCCCCTCCTGTGCGGGGCTTTCAGAGTTTCCTTCTGCCGGGACAGCCTACACGTTTAATGTGACGCCATCAAGCGGTGCACCGAGGGACTACATCGAAACGGTTCAGGGAAACACCACGGAGACCATCTCCATCACGGGTGGCCTAGCTGGCCACTCCCTGGCAGACGCTAAGCTTGGCCAACAGCTAACAGTCAACTGGACGCTGCCTAAGACGTTCCCCATTGCCGAGGTGAACTTACGAGGGTTTGTCGTTGCGGGAAGCAATGGCTGTGATATTGACGGCGATACCCGTCTTCCCCCGACGGCAACGTCGGGGACAATTACCTTACCGACCACCTGTGGTGGAGGGAATGTTGTCTCGACAGGAAATTCTACAGGCCCTGTGCCTGCGTCAATCAATGTCGAGGTCGTCGGCACCAACGGGGAAACGACAACTGTTTGGTTCCCTTTCCGGTGATCTAAAATAAGGGGAAAGCCGAGACGTAGCGGTCACCCCACTCGTCGCGTTCTACCCGCATTTGGGCCAAGATATCGTCCCCGGCCCGCAGTACGTGGGCGGAAGTCAACGTTTCCAAGAGTTCTCCTTCCGTAGCAAATATCGGTTATGTGTTCCGGTAATCCATGTATGATGCCACAACCGTTCCGTGGCATTAAACCCAGATTACGCATTAGGTGTCACGAATAGAAATCTGTTGAAAATCATCTACCTGTCATTGCGAGCGTAGCGAAGCAATCTCAGAATTCGCCTTATCAAGAAGCCACAGATTGCTTCGTCGCAAAAAACGCTTCTCGCAATGACGATTCGAGCCCTTTCAATAGCCTACTAAAAATAACCCCTCCTCCTCCCAACCTTTTCTAATGCGTAATCTGGGTTTATCCTTGCCCAGGGTGCAGGCTTACCATTACCCACAAGTCCTTGTTTGCCGAAATCACCCTTCAAACCACCCCTTCCCCTCCTTAACCAAGGAGGGGATTCCTCCCCTTGTCCAACAAAAACCCACCGCCTCAATGCCGCGTTCATTTTCGGGCCATACACCAGTTTCGACTATATCTCCACTATTACCCACGGAGATACTCTACCATTTCCTCCTTCCTGCTCCAGTAGGCAACTTTTGAAATGCGACCCAAGAGGACAGCATCATGTTGTTGCCATTCAAAATCGATATCGTTTAATAGGCTCACTTTTTTAGAAGAATTGTTGTAATCAGACCACAGTCGAAATGTAGCATCAACCTTCCCCTTAACCCCCTGGGATTGTTTTGGGGATAACGTTTGTAAGTATGATTCACGCCCATTTAAAATTCGGAAATCCGCACTGTAACGTTTCCCAGATGTTCCTGTAATTTTTACCTTTTGTTCAATGGTGAAATGGTTTTCCTGGAAGAACTCTTTGACCTCTTCAAAAAACGTTGCCGGCTCATACGTCTTAGATGTGTAAATCAAATCTGAGATGCCTCTTGATGCAACAATAACATCCAACATAAGGTCTCCACTCTTTTCCATAGGACCTGTTTTAGAAAGTCTCCCGTTGATGATTCCTACCCCGACCCTACTTGCCACTGTTTCTGCCAGAAACCCCCTTTTTGGGGAAGAGGTAACATCAAAACCTTGAGAATGAAGATGCCTCAAAGTCTCCCCCAGGTCGGTTACTTCTACCCTTGCATCTTGAAGCGCTTCAACAAATATCTCTATCAAATCATTATCGGGGTAAGGGTAGGGTGTGATGATGCGCAATCTCTTGCCAGATGGGACACATTTGAATCCCTCTTTCAAAGAAGCAACGTACTTCTCAACCAGCCCATGATAATCTATCATTGAAGTCCCTCAAAAAGACCCAGCTGTCTTGGTGGCGGCGACCGAAATCTTCCTGAAAATTCGATACTGCATTCGGAACAAAATTGTCTAAATACTTCTTCAAGGATATTGGCCGTGATATCTGTAGGGGTATAGGCAAAAGAATCTCGACATCGATCTGTCCATTTATGTTTGTGAGTTTCTGCATGCCATTGTCTGTCATCCATATGTCGATTTTTGTGACTCCCGTTAAAATCAAGACCTCGTATTCGATAGGCATTATTTAGAATGAGCGAGAATGAGAAGAGCGAAGGTTCATAACTATTCTGGTTTAAATGCAGTTTCAGGTTTACTTTCATGGTATTTTCTACTTCCAGTTCGCATTTTACCCATGATTCATTTATATCTTGACGCCATTGTACATCCTGGGAAATCTGTTTTTGAACCTGAATAATTCTGTCTGCTTCTTCCCCTGTAAGTGGAATACGTGCCATCTACAATCTCTCCGCCTTCTTCAGAATTGCATCCACAAAACTCTATTCCCTCATCAAAAATTTGTCTATAGGTATATCGTTTGCACGAAGGCCCGCATGATAGCAAAGTCATTCATGAGGGCGACAATCTTTGATCTTCGGCAGGACAACATCTGGATAGTTGCGCATAGGCTCCATATTAAGACTTCCAATGTTCCAATGTAAAAGTGAAAAAGAGATAAAGTCAAATCTGGTGTATGCCAAAATTTGAGCACGACATTCAGGCGGCGAGTTTTTGCTGAAGCGGTGGATCGTTTTGCACCGCGACACCCTCCGGCAACGGCACCCCGTCTGGCAACAGCGTGATCTTGTCGGCCCCGCGAATCCTGCGCCACGACTTTTCCGCCTCTTCGATCAGCTTGAAAACCAACCCCAGGAAGGTTGCGCGCGAGACACAATTGCGCGTTTGTCGGGCGCGGTGGCACACCGTCGCAAACGTCTATTTGACCGGGTTGGTGGTGCGCACATGTTGCCGCTACCTGATCGGTCGCGCTCTTTCGGCACCTTGACGGCCACCGGCTAAGGCTCCGGTCAGGGTGTGGGTGCACGACAAATTTATGCCTCGATTCGCAGGTTTGACGCATTCGCAACGGCCGTGCTAGCATGCGGCTGTCTTGTATGGGTCTATTGGCCTTATTTGCGAGGTAAATCTTATGAAACGGTATTTGCTGGCACCCGGTCCCACCCAGGTCTCTCCGGAGGTTTTGCTTTCCATGGCGGCCCCCATCCTTCACCATCGGGCGCCTGAGTTTGCGTCTCTCTTAGAACGGGTAAAGGCGGATCTGAAGTGGTTGTTTCAGACACAGAACGACGTGCTTATCTTGGCTTCAACGGGCACCGGGGGGATGGAAGGGTCCGTCTCAAACTTCCTCTCGCCGGGAGATAAGGCGTTGGTGGTCAACGGCGGAAAGTTTGGGGAACGTTGGTTAAGAATCTGTAGTGCCTATGGGGTTAAAACCGAAGAGATTAAAGTGGAATGGGGCTTTGCCGTTTCGCCTGCACAGATACAAGCGGCCCTGCAGAGAGATCCAACCATTCGCGGGGTTTTTACACAGGCATCCGAAACCTCTACAGGGGTTGCCCATCCCATTCGTGAAATTGCCGAAATTGTGCGTCAGCATGAAGACTGTCTCATGGTAGTGGATGCAGTCTCGGCCATGGGGGTCTTCGACATTCAGACCGACGCCTGGGGGCTGGATGTCGTCGTCACCGGCTCGCAAAAGGCACTCGCCCTTCCGCCAGGGCTTGCGATGGTATCAATCTCCGAAAAGGCATGGCGGCTTGGAGCGACTGCAAAGAACCCGAGGTTTTATTTCAATTTCAAGAAAGAGCGTGAGTCACTTTCTAAAAATCAGACCGCTTATACGGCTGCCGTCTCCCTGATTGTTGGGTTGGACCAGTCGCTGAAAATGATGAAAGAAGAAGGCCTGCAAAATGTTTTTGCACGCTGCGGAAAACTGGCCCACGCGACGCGTGAGGCCATGAAAAGCATTGGACTAAAGCTCTTTCCTAAAGAATGCCCCAGCGACTCTGTCACCGCGGTAGAAGCGCCGGATGGGTTCGACGGCCAGCAGGTCTACAAGGACCTACGGGTCAAGTATGGTATCACGGCAGCCGGTGGGCAGGACCAACTGAAGGGAAAAGTGTTCCGGATTGCCAATATGGGGTATGTAGATACCTTCGATGTTATTACGGCGGTTGCGGCCGTGGAAATGGTATTAAAGGGTATGGGGTACCCCTTAAAACTCGGAACCGGGGTTGGGGTTGCCCAGGAGATATTGCTAAAAAAATAGGGGTTCCATGAAGGTATTGGTTAGTGATTCCCTCTCTCAACAGGGGATTGACATTCTACAAAAGGCAGGGCTGACAACCGACGTTAAGACGAAACTGACGCCGGCCGAGCTTATCGCAATGATTCCATCGTATGACGGTCTGATTATCCGCAGCGGGACAAAAGTAACCAAGGAGGTTATTGCGGCGGCCTCCAACCTGAAAATCATTGGTCGGGCGGGGTCCGGTTTAGACAATGTTGACATACCGGCGGCAACCCACCGTGGTGTGGTTGTGATGAATACCCCGGGCGGCAATACCGTCACCACTGCGGAACACACCTTTGCCCTGATCTTTGCCATGGCGCGTCAGTTGCCGCAGGCGGCCGCTTCCGTCAAGTCCGGAAAGTGGGAAAAGAGCAAGTTTATGGGGATAGAACTTTTTAACAAAACACTGGGTATTGTTGGACTCGGTCAAATTGGCGCCCATGTGGCTAGATTGGCGCAAGGGGCCGGGATGACAGTCATTGCCTACGATCCCTATCTCTCCAAGGAAAGCGCCGAACAGAATGGCGTGGAGGGGGTGGACCTCGATACCCTATTGGTGCGCTCAGATATTATCACGCTTCATGTGCCGTTAACGCCGGAAACGGAGAACTTCATTAACGCAGAACGCATACAAAAGATGAAACCGGGGGTGCGGATTGTTAATTGTGCCAGGGGCGGCATTGTCAACGAAAAGGATTTGAGTGAGGCGCTGCGATCAAAGCAGGTTGCTGCTGCCGCCTTTGACGTCTTTGAAAAAGAGCCCGTAGATCCTGGAAATCCGCTCATCCAATTGGACAATTTCATTTGTACGCCGCATCTGGGGGCGGCAACCGGCGAGGCGCAGGAGAATGTGGCCTTAGCCATCGCGGAGCAGGTCGTTGACTTCCTCACGCGCGGGGTGGTTCGGTACGCCGTCAACCTCCCTTCCGTCCCCCCGGACCTGTTACCCAAGCTGCAGCCGTACATTCATCTTGCACAGCAAGCCGGGGCGTTCATCGGGCAGACGCTTGAGGGTGGGATTGAGAAGATCACGGTTGAATATCATGGAGAAGCGGCCGATCTTCAGACTGCACCTGTCACCCTTGCCGCTATCAAGGGAGTGCTGGGGCAGATATTGGGAGAGGAAACGGTCAACTACGTGAATGCTCCCGGCATTGCCCGAGAACGTGGAATTGCGGTTGATGAAGTTAAAAGTAGCCATGCGGGCAATTTCCAAAATCTCATCTGTCTGAAGGTACGTTCCGGAGATCGGACTCAAACGGTGTCCGGCACCGTCTTTGGAAAACACGCCCAGCGATTTGTTGAGATTGATACCGTGGCATTAGAGGTCGTTCCGGAAGGGATGATGCTTTATCTGTTGAATGAGGACAAGCCGGGGGTCATTGGTGGGCTTGGGCAAGTGCTCGCAAAACACGGCATCAACATCTCTCGCATGCAACTGGGCAGGGAGGCAATCGGCGGAAAGGCGATATCGGTGGTGGGGATTGACACGGCCGTGGGCCCGGAAGTGCTGAAAGATCTTAAGTCTGTCCCGCACATCTTATCGGTCAAACGGGTTACCCTGTAACCTTTCTGTAATCTCTATGCATGGAGAATCGCTTCATGTGTATGACCTCCTTCCGTATGGCCGTATGTGCCCTGAATTTCGACCCTGTATCCCTGGCCCAGCGTGATTGGATAGGGCCGGTACTTTAACCTATGAACAGGAGAGGCGCCATGCAGAACGAAAAGGGGATCACGTCGGTACTGAATGAACGTCGAAAGTTCAAGCCCAGTCCGGCGTTTAGCCGGCTTGCGCACGTTAAAAGTATGCAGGCATATAAGCGTCTTTGCAAAGCCGCAGAGAGGAATCCGGACGCGTTTTGGGCAAGTCTTGCTAAAGAGATGGACTGGTTTTCGCCGTGGAAGACCGTCTGTGATTGGAACCCCCCCTTCGCGAAATGGTTTGTGGGGGGCAAAATGAATGTTGCCCATAATTGCATTGATCGCCATTTGATCGGCTGGAGAAAAAATAAGGCTGCGATTATTTGGGAGGGCGAGCCTGGGGATGTCCGCGTTTTGACCTATCAAGACCTATACCGAGAAGTTTGCATCTGTGCCAACGCTTTAAAGTCGCAGGGAGTTAAAAAAGGCGACAGGGTTTCCATCTATCTGCCAATGATACCGGAACTGGCAATTACCATGCTTGCCTGTGCACGCATTGGCGTTACCCATTCTATTATTTTTGGTGGATTTTCTGCCGTGGCACTGTGTGATCGCATCAATGATGCCTCGGCGAAAATCGTGATCACGTCGGATGGCGGGTATCGTAAGGGAGAGATCGTTGACTTAAAAGAAAAGGTAGACGAAGCGGTTTTGAAAGCCCCCTCCGTTCAAAGGGTTGTGGTGGTGCGGCGCACGGGCATACCTGTTGCGATGAAAGAAGGCCGCGATATCTGGTGGCATGACCTCATGAAGGGTATGCCTGATCGGTGCAAGGCAGAGGCACTTGACTCAGAGCACCCCCTCTTTATCCTCTACACTAGCGGGACGACCGGAAAACCCAAAGGGGTGGTTCATAGCACTGCCGGATATCTCTTAGGAGCGATGATGACCAGCAGATGGGTCTTTGACCTAAAAGACACCGATACCTATTGGTGCACCGCCGATATTGGTTGGGTAACGGGGCATTCCTACGTGGTTTATGGCATTCTCGCCAACGGCGGCACAACGGTCATGTATGAAGGTGCTCCCACCTACCCCACCCCGGGCCGTCTCTGGGAAATGGTTGATAAATACCACGTCAACATTTTTTATACGGCGCCAACGGCCATTCGGGCGCTGATGAAACTGGGTGACACATGGCCGAAGCAATCTAGGCTTTCAAGCCTCCGGCTTTTGGGGACGGTGGGAGAGCCGATTAACCCAACCGCGTGGACATGGTATCACAAAGTCATCGGAGGGGGACGTTGCCCCATTGTGGATACCTGGTGGCAGACGGAAACGGGGGCCATCATGATTTCTCCTCTGCCCGGAGCCACCGAAACAAAACCGGGGTCTGCCACCCTGCCGATTCCCGGTATCTTCCCGGAGGTTGTTGACCGTGATGGGGTAAAAGCTGCAACAAACACCGGCGGATACCTGGTGATCAAACGCCCGTGGCCCTCGATGTTGCGAACGGTTTGGGGAGATCCAAAGCGATATGAAAAACAGTATTGGTCGGACTTCCCAGGTTGTTATTTCACGGGAGACGGTGCCCGGTGTGATCAGGACGGTTATTTCTGGGTTATGGGTCGGGTTGACGATGTCATGAATGTTTCGGGACATCGTTTAGGAACGATGGAGATTGAATCGGCGCTGGTCTCGGCGCCGGCAGTCGCGGAAGCTGCCGTCGTCGGCAAACCCGACGAGATCAAGGGGACCGCCATTGTTGCCTTCGTCACCTTACGATCAGGACAACAGCCTTCGGATGCGCTGAAGGCCGCCTTACGGGCACATGTAGAGAAGGAGATCGGGGTGATTGCCCGTCCCGACGATATCCGCTTTACGGAAAACCTACCGAAGACACGGAGCGGAAAGATCATGCGTCGGCTCCTTAGAGACATTGCCGTCGGACGCGAGACCACCGGCGACATCACCACACTAGAGGACTATACGATCCTTGCCAAACTGCGCCAAGACGAAGACTAGACCCTAGGGCAATAAAGGGCACCTCTATTTGTCTCTGCCCTCAGCCGCTCCGAACCAGTGATATCGGTGTGCTGCGATATGCCGATAGACCCACCGCGCAAGAGGCATTACCCCGGGTAAACCAAACAGTCGTTGTACTGCTTTCCCCATCGGTAGTTGTGGCAACATCGCAATAAATGCATCTACCCCAACAAACACATGTCCTTTCTGATTCAGAAAGCGAATGGCGTCCAGGCAGGCTTGCCCTGCGATATCGGGGCACTTTCCCCTTGCCTCCATCGTCTGGAAGTGGATGAACCGAATGTGCCGCCGTCTGTCCCATCGCTCGAATACTCCTTTGGATATCACACAGAGCCGACAGTTTGCATCATAAATAAGCGTGGCCCCATCCGTATCCATTACGGTCCATTCGTTGTACGTTTTGCTAGGTGCCGCCCCTGCCTAAGGAGAGTTTTCCATGCCCCGGAAGTTCGGATTTACTGGCAGGCCTCACAGCTTTCAGGATTCTCTAAGGAGCAGGCAACCTCGTCTGTTGGTACACCGGAGGCGACACTCGACGCACCGACGGGCACCGTCACCTTCGTAATGCGCGTGGCGGGCCTGGACCTTAGGTAATAGGTTGTCTTTAGGCCCCGCTTCCACGCGTAGAGATACATTGACGAGAGCTTTCCGATGGTCGGGCTTTCGACAAAGAGGTTCAGGGATTGTGACTGGTCAATATAGGGGGCGCGGTCGGCCGCCATGTCAACAAGCGAGCGCATAGGGATCTCCCACGCCGTTCGATAGATATCTTTTATGTGATCCGGGATCCCGGCAATTCCCTGGATGGATCCTTCAGCCAATTTAATGTGTGTTCGCATGGCCTCATTCCAAAGGCCCAGTGCCTTTAGGTCGTCAACCAGGTATTGGTTGATCTGTAAAAAATCCCCGGACAGCGTTTCGCGCTTAAAGAGATTGGAAAGCGCCGGTTCAATGCATTCGTAAACACCCGTGATAGACGCAATGGTAGCGGTTGGAGCAATAGCGATCATGAGCGAATTACGCAGACCAACCGTTTTTACACGCCTGCGAATTAACTCCCACCTCTCGGATGGGATTGTACACGGGTACGACGATTCCCATGCGTCGAACTGTAGCCATCCTTTGGCTGCACGGGTTTCGTGAAAGCTCGGATGGGGGCCATCGGCCTCAGCTAAGGAACAGGACGCATCCAGGGCATGATAGTAAATCTCTTCTTGAATTTTGGCCGACAGCGCCCGGGCCTCTGGGGCATCAAAGGGAAGACGCATCTTGAAAAAGGCGTCCTGTAGTCCCATAACGCCAAGGCCAACCGGTCGCCAACGTGCATTAGACGCAGCAGCTTTCTGGGTGGGGTAGTAGTTAATGTCAATCACCCGATCAAGATACTGAATGGCCATGCGCGTCGTTGCGCCCAGTTTTTCAAAATCGAACGCAGGTTCTGCCCCCTCTTTTACATGCCCTGCCAGATTGATAGACCCTAAGTTGCACACGGCCGTCTCCCCGTCTGAAGAGACCTCGGTGATTTCGGTGCATAAGTTTGAAAGGTGGACGACATTGCCGGGGTTGCCGGTCTGGTTGCATTTTATATTACAGGCATCCTTAAAGGTCATCCAGCCGTTGCCGGTTTGGGCCAGATTGCGCATCATTTTCGCGTACAAGTCGCGCGCCTTGATCTGTTGCACGTAAAGGCCCTGCCGTTCCGCAGTCAGGTAGGCTTCCTCGAAAGCTGCCCCGTACAGATCGGGGAAATGCGGCACCACCTTAGGGTCAAAGAGTGACCAAAGACCATCCTCTTCTACCCGCTTCATAAAAAGGTCCGGCACCCAGTTGGCCGTGTTTAGATTATACGTCCGCCGGGCCTCGTCTCCCGTGTTCTCCTTTAAGTCCAAAAACTCCTGAATGTCAGCATGCCACGACTCCAAGTAGACACAGCAGGCCCCCTTACGCTTCCCCCCTTGATTCACGGCCGCAACTGAAGAGTCTAATGTCTTTAACCACGGGACAACGCCATTGGAAAACCCGTTGGTTCCAGCAATCAGCGAGCCCCGGGCGCGGATGCGGTGGTAGCCTACCCCAATGCCGCCGGCGAACTTAGATAACAAGGCGATATCCGTGTAGGTTTGATAGATGGACGAGAGATCGTCGGCGGGGGAATCCAGCAGGTAACACGATGACATCTGGGCACGACGGGTACCGGAATTAAAAAGGGTAGGAGAGCTGGGAAGGTAATCGTGAGACGAGATCAAGCCGTAGAACGCCACTGCTTCCGAAACCGTATTGGCAAGGCCTACCGCCACACGCATAAAGAAATACTGCGGCGTTTCGATAACGGCGCGCGTGGTAGGATTTTTAAGCAGATAACGGTCATAGACGGTGCGAATGCCGAAATACGGGAAAAGGTCGGAGCGTTTAGGCTCGATCGCATTATTCAACTTCCTCGCGTTGTCTGCGACAAAGGCAGCGGCTTTGTCTGAGATAAGCCCTACTGCGTGACCCACAGCGATTGACTGAGAGAAAGCATGAATGCCCTGATTGGAGACCTCCTTGTCAATAAACGTAGAGAGAAGTCGTGCCGCCAACTTGGAATACCCGAACTCTTCGACAATCAGTGAAGCTGCCGTGCGAATAGAAAGCAGGTCAAGCTCACGGGTCGTGGCGCCGTCGTAAAGTCCGCTGATCGTTTTTGTGGCTACCCGCAACGGGTCCACGTTGGACAAGCCGGTGCATGATCTTGTCACTGCGGCCACAATCTTATTGACATCTACGGGCTCAAACGTGCCATTGCGCTTCGTCACCTGCATGGGAGAAGCAGTGTCAGGCGCGGCATACGCGGTTTTTGTCGTCATGGATGACTCCAACGAATTATCGTGCAAATTGTCAACGAACCTATACCACCCTATCTAGCACACAGGAGAACGAATCCACGTCATATAGAACAATACGCGCATTACGGTTTTGGAAGGTCACGTGGATGATAGGACGACGGGTAAGCCTATTCTATCCGAACGTTATTTTCAATAGGGTGGTTTGACCTGAGCAAATGGGCGGGCATTGAGACCGACGCCAGCTTACACCCTCTCCTTGTTTACACACAAGATTTTATATCATCGCCCCTTGTATGGGTAGCCCTGCATGTTCGCCTAAAATACTTGCAAATTATCTGGGTTCTTAATTACAGTGACGGTATCGAGGGTCTGCAATAGTCAGCAATTAAAAAGGAAGATACCACCGGTGGGCATTACCCTTTCCCTTTTTCGGCAACGCTACGAGATTATCCAACTGATGCGGCTTGATCGCCCGTACGGGATACTCCTCCTTCTTCTTCCCACCCTGTGGTCACTTTTCATCGCTTCCGAAGGATCACCGAAAACCCGCCATTTGGTCATCTTTATCCTTGGCGCCTGCGTGATGCGCAGCGCCGGCTGTGTGGCCAACGACATCGCCGATCGCAAATGGGACGCGCACGTTTGGCGTACACGGAATAGGCCGCTGGCCAGTGGACGCCTCTCCCTATCCCAAGCCTATATCCTCCTAGGTTTGCTCTTAGTTCTCGCCCTATGGCTCGTCCTATTATTGAACCTTGCAACCATTCTACTGAGTATGATCGCCCTGCTTGTCGCGCTCTTGTACCCTTTTGCAAAACGCATTACCCATCTGTCTCAGGTGGTGTTAGGGGTAGCCTTCAGTTTTGGAATAGTGATGGCGTGGACGGCAACGGGCCGGGCCTTCTCCACCGTTCCCTTGCTGTTGTGGGCTGTCAACCTCTGTTGGGTGGCCGGCTATGATACCATCTATGCCCTAATGGACCGTGAAGATGATCTAAAACTTGGCCTGAAATCCACCGCCATTCTCTTTGGATCACACAACGGGCTTGCCGTCTCGCTCTTGTTTGCGTTGTCGGTCGGATTGCTAGGTGTGACCGGGAGAATATTACATCTGGGGTGGGCCTACACCCTCGCCGTGATCGTTGTGGCTATTATATTTGCCGTTCAAGGCATGTGGCTGTGCAGGCGCCCCTCTCCGCGTGCTTTATTCCTACTCTTTAGGTCCCACGTTTTTGTCGGATTCATTATCTTAATCGGAATCATCCTAGGCCGTCCCACGGGAACGTAGATGTGGGCTACTTACGCATCCTACACACAGAAGGCTCCGACGGGTGGGGAGGGCAGGAAATACGCATCCTCTCCGAAATGGACGGTCTTTTAAAAAGGGGACACCGGCTTTTCTTGATTGCCACGCCCCAAAGCCAGATTCTTAAGAGGGCGAAACGGCGGGGGATAACGACGGAAGCGGTTGCGATGGATCGTTATCGGTGGCCGGCCGCCTGCATGAAAATCCGCCGATTTATTCGGGAGCACGGCATTGACGTGGTCAATACCCACAGCTCATCGGATAGCTGGATCGCTTCCGTGGCCGCCCGCCTACTCTTGAAGCATCGTCCCCTGGTTGTCCGCACCCGACATCTTTCCACCCCTATTTCGCTCCGCTGGCTCAGCCGCATACTCTATGACGTCCTCCCGGACGGGATCATGACCACCGGTGAGGCCATTAAGCAAAACATGGTACGGAAGAACCACTTTCGTGAAGAAAGAATTATCTCGGTGCCGACGGGGGTTGATCTTGCGCGATTTGGGCAAGCCACCGGACTCAGAGAGACGTGGGGGATTCCACGGGACGTTCCCGTCGTTGGCACGATTGGCGTGCTTAGAAGCTGGAAAGGGCACCGCTTTTTTATTCAAGCAGCACAACGGGTGTTAGATAAACACCCGAGCGTGGTTTTCCTAATCGTTGGGGATGGCCCCGGGCGTCTTGCCCTGGAGACGGAGATTAAATCCCGGAACCTGAAAGACCGTGTCAGAATGGTTGGATATTGTGAAGAGGTCGAGCGGGCGTTTGCCACACTTGATCTTTTTGTCTTAGCTTCCACGGGGCATGAAGGCGTCCCACAGGTAATCCTTCAGGCCTTGGCGATGGGGAAGCCGGTCGTCGCAACCCATGTGGGCAGTATCCCGGAAGTCGTTCGGGCAGAGGAAACCGGGGACCTTGTTCCGCCCGGCAACCCCGTTGCACTGGCAGAGGCCATATCGGCATTTCTATCCCAGCCGGACCGCAAACAGGCCATGGCTAGACGAGGCCAGTCCCTGGTGGCATCGGACTACGGTCTTCAGGGCATGCTAGATCGGGTTGAACGGTTTTACGGCCGGCTTTTAGACGGGAAAACGCGGGACGGCTTTAGACGGGTAGGTCATAAAAACTACCCGTCTAAAGCCTAGCATAACAACCCATGTACGACAATAACGATTGGGCGGTCATCGTTCCGCTGGCCAATGAAGAAAACGATTTCACCCCGTTTATCGACGAACTGTCGGTGGTGCTGACCCGCCTAAATTCGGGGAAAGTCTATTTGGTGGTGGACACGGTTTCTACAGACAATACGCTCGGACTGTGCGAGCAGTTATCAAAAAACGACAAACGCTTCGTGACGATTTTTGCTCCCGAAAACAAAAACGTGGTTGACGCTTATATCCGTGGATACCGAGAGGCTTATGCCAACGGACACGATTTAATGATTGAAATGGATGCGGGCCTATCGCACGACCCAAAAGCATTGCCTATGTTTTTGCGCGTGTTAAACGAAGGCAACGAATGCGCTTTTGGTAGCCGTTTTATTAACGGAGGTTCAATGGTAGAGTCGCCTCGGTTTCGTAGGTTTTTATCTAAATCGGGCACCTGGCTTTCAAACATTTTGTTGGGGACCACCCTATACGACATGACCTCCGGCTTTCAAGGATTTCATGCCCACATTGTAAAAAAATTATTAAACACCCCCTTGCGTTCAAAGGCACATTTTTATCAAACCGAAGTGCGCTATTTGCTGCGCAAGACAAAATATGCCGAAATCCCCATCCACTATAAAGCCCCTTCTTCGAGCATCTCTAAAAAAGCTATTTTGAATGCCTGGTCGGTGCTGTTGTATTTGTTTTTTAAGCGCATCACTTTTAACGCGCCCTACATTAGGGTAGACGAACAATGATCAAAAAACACTTAATTATTACGTCCATTGCCTCTCCGAACCCGGTGTTAAAAAGCTATGCCGAACTTTGTAGAAAAAACAACGTGGTGTATACGGTCATTGGCGATACCGCATCGCCCAAAAGTTTTAAGTTAGCAGGTTGCGATTTTTGGTCCGTGGAGCGGCAATTACAAATGCCCGAAAAGATCGCAAAAATGCTTCCGACCCGACATTATTCGCGCAAAAACTTAGGCTACGTCATTGCAAAAAAAAACGGTGCCGGTTTAATTGTTGAAACGGACGACGATAACTTCGCCATGGACAATTTTTTTAATTTTTTCCCAAAACAAATACGGACGAACGCGTTAGAAAACAGGGGATGGCACAATGTTTATCACTATTTCAGCAAGATCCATGTTTGGCCGAGAGGATACCCCTTAGATGACGTTCGTCACTCACGGTTGGACTATTCGAGTCTCAAGAACCGATGGGTCCTCGCACCCATTCAACAAGGACTGGCAAACGACAATCCCGACGTGGACGCCGTTTACCGACTCACCGGCGAACTGCCGTTAACCTTCGATGCGAATAAGGAAATCGCATTAGGGAAAAATACCTGGTGCCCGTTTAACGCCCAAAACACCGTTTGGTACGCCGAGGCCTTTCCCTTGCTTTACTTGCCGTCGTATTGCAGCTTTAGAATGACGGATATTTGGCGCAGTTTTGTGGCCCAACGTATTGCCTGGGAAAACCGTTGGCACGTTTTATTTTACTCTCCTACCGTCCGGCAGGAACGCAACGAGCACGATTTGATGAAAGATTTCGCCGATGAAATTCCAGGATATTTGAACAACCGTATGATCGCCCAAGCCTTACAAGACACACCCTTAAAAAAGGGCGAATCCAACCTTTTTGAAAATTTAATACGCTGCTATCAAAAACTCATTGACTTGCATTTGATCGGCACTAAAGAATTACCGTTGATAGAGGCGTGGATAGAAGCCATTGGTTAAGGGGACCTCTAAAAACCGGCTCACCCGAGTGCTTCCCTACGCCATTTGGGCTTGGGTGATCTTCATGCTCGTTTCGTTGAAATACGGATGGTTAGACCGCTTTTTTTTTGGTACCATGAATGCCAAGGTGCAAGGCATCCATTACGACGTGCAGGGCATTGATTATTTTTCATTGCCTAGAGGCTTTTTAAACTTATTGGAAGGACGCAGCATTTTCGACACCTGGGGGGGCGCGCCCTATGGGCCACGTGCGACGTGGTACTTGAGCCACCCGGCGTTTATCGTTTTTGTCGCTTCGTTCTTTTCGTTTTTTTCGCCATGGGTCAGCTACGGATTGTTTACCCTTTTTACCGTACTCGTTATGGCCTACACGGCTTTTTTAATTTCGCAATACACCAAGGATCAACTGACCCGACAATGGTGTTTTGTTTTCCTGCTCTGCTCTTTTCCCCTGTATTGGGTTTTATTGACCGGTAATAGCCACGCCCCAACCGTATTGGGGTTGGCTTTTTTATTTGCCGGCGTTTTTGAAACGCTCCACGATAAAAGATACACCCCTGCTTCGGCCAACCAGAAACTGATCATCGGCTTATTAATCTGTTTTTTTTCAAAACCCGTTGTCTTCATTATGCTCCCGCTTTTATTAGTGCTGCCTGAGACGCGCAGGGCCACCCTAAAAAGCTTGGCCATTTACGCGTTCGTTTCCCTACTGTTTTTATGGGTGCCCGCCTTGAACCCGGAGTCCATCGGCGTTTCGAAGGTTTTTGATTTGCTCCTCCACCCCGATTTTGTAAGACAACACATGAACATTTACAAAAATAATTTTGTGCTAAACGAATACATGAAAGACAATAGCATTCATTGGTTAAACCTTATCGCGCAAAGCAACCATTACATGAATCACATTGAAATATTTTCGCTTTCGTCTTTTATCAACACACTTTTCGAAACGCAAGTTCCGCCGACCGTCTTTAAACTCCCGTTGCTTTTTACGGTGTTTATGTCATTTTTTATCTTAGCCATCAAAGACAGGCAAATCAGATTACAAGCGGCGCTCTTGTTATTAATGGCAACATCGCTTACCTTTTTTTTGAGTTATAGCATCGTATGGGAATACCAATATACGTCTGTCTTTCCCGTTGCCGCTTTTTTATTGATTCAAAAAAACGATCATACGTTTTATCAAAAGATCATTCCTTATGTTTTATCTTTAACCCTATTGATTTCGCTGCCCTCACTCTATTTTTTATTGCCCCCCTACAACGCGGATACCCTTGCTACGCAGATGCTGCTCATTCGTAGCACAAGGGTTGTTCCGGTGTTGCTTATTTTCTTAATCATGATCGTTGCCATTGTTAAACAGTTTTTTTATTCGGTGAGAGGCAATCGGGAGAAGCTGGGGGGAGTCCCTTTGTCTGGAAACCGTCGTCGTGGGTACCGATGAGTGAAGGAAAGCCGTTGCCCGGTCTCTCTGACAGGCTTCTTTTTGGGTCGTTCTTTCTGATGTTCCTTCTCATTCCGTTCAGAACCTCCCCCCATGTGATTGCAGGCTCACTCGCACTGGCCGTTTGGGTATTTTCCGGAAAAATCGTTAGAGATAGAGGCCGCTGGCTCCATGAAGCGTGGAGCCGGCCGGTGCTGTGCCTTATCCTATTGCCATGGCTTGGCCTATTGTGGACGGATAATATGGAGACGGGCTTAAGACTTGCCACCAAGTCCTATTACTGGCTTTATGCTTTTGCTATCGTCTCCGTTCCAGAAAACAGTCGAAAGTGGCTGGTCTTCGCATTGATATCGGGGCTGACCCTTAATACTTTCATTGCCATGGGGCAGCTTGCGGGATGGGTTCCGATGACAAAAGAGTTTGCGACAGGATTGATAGGAGGACGGCCCACCCACATTGTTTACTCGCTGTTTCTTGTTTTTGGGCTTCTTATTTTTTCCTTTTATTTCTCATCCCTCCGGCGTTACCGACATCGGCTGGCGATCCTATGCCTAATGGCACTTTTCCTATTTAATTTGGTGATGGTTCCGGGGAGGATCGGATACCTCTCATTCATTCTCCTCTCCCCTCTGATGATTCCCCATCTGGTCGGACGGCAAAGTGCCATAAAAATAGCCGTATTATTTATCGTCTTCTGTTCCGTTCTTTTGTTATCCGGACTGGTAAGAGACAGGGTTTCTATCGCGCAGGATGAAGTACGGAAATATTTCCAAACGGGCGATGTCGCCACCTCCATCGGTGGTAGATTTCTGATGTGGGACGGTGCCATTTCAATGTTTCTCGTCAACCCGGTGGTCGGCGTCGGGACGGGCGATTATCGCGACCAAGTCACCGAGCATACGGGTCGGCAAACAAGCTTTAATCATCCCCACAATAATTTTCTCTATATGGCCGCGTGTTTTGGAATCATGGGGGTTGTCGTCCTATCTTGGTATTTTATTGTCGTTATCCGACGGGGGTGGCAAACCAGAGAGACACTGACCGGCTTCCTGTCGCTTTCCTTTAGTTTGATTGTTTTAATCGGCGGCATGACGGACACGCAAATCATCAATCAATTTACCGGGGTGACACTGGCCTTGTTCACCGGCATCCACTCTGGCCGACGATAAAGTCAAACGGATGAAAAACACACCCAATGGTTACACGTTTATCGAGGTGGTGGTAGCAGTCGCGCTGATGGCTGTGTTGGCCGTGCTGGCTGTTCCTAACCTTACGACCCAATCTTCGCACCTTCATCTGATGGACGCGGGCAGACAGGTTCTCTCCGACCTGCGCCTTATCAGACAACGGGCCATCATGGACCAGATGCCACATCAGGCGGCCTTTCAAGCCGGCACCCCCACCTATATACTCTCAACCCTGGGAGCGCGCTCCCTTCCACCACAGGTGCGATTCGGCGCCGCACCCCATGTTCCATCCATTTCCGGCGGACCGATTCCGGCGGATGGTCTAGACTTTTCCGGGGACCAAAACACGGCCATCTTCCAGGCGACCGGGAGGTTCTCCGGTCTCGGCGCCACGATCTATTTAACCGACGATCCGGTAGGGAACGAGACGATTGCCTTAACGGTCATTCGCACGGGACGGGTGCGAATTCGCCGATTTTGGCAAGGGGAGTGGACGGATTAAACCTATTGACCAACAATTCGGAATGACTCTCATAGGCCTCCTTCTGGCCACAGCCGTTACCGGCATGGTGGCCGCCTCTTTCTATGCTCTTTTTATTCTTTTTCATAAAAACTATCGCCTTCAAGAAGCGGCGGCGGAGGCACAGCAACAGGCCCGTGTCGCGCAAGGTGTTATCGCAGAGGTCGAGCAAGCAGGCTACGATCCCATGGGTACGCTCTTTAAGGGTGTGCCCGGGACGGCTGGAAAAGTTCCCGTGTTTCGTAACGGACAATGCCGTAAAACGGTACTTATTCCAGAACCGGTGATGGAAGCCACTCCCAACATTATTCACTATATCGCTGACGTCAATGGCAACGGCCGTTTATATGTAGAGGATATCCATGGGAAGAAAGATATAGACAGCGACGAAGATGTGCGTTTTTCGTGGGTGGGAGAGCGCCCTACCAAAGAGACCTGTAGAGGCAAAGAATATCGCCCGTGGACCCTCTACCGAGACAGCGGCGGAGGCGGACAGGAGGCGTCATTAAATATTGTCTTGTTCCGTCTTGACTATTTTGACGAGGAGGGGAATCAATTTCCAGCCGTGGTTCTGGACACCGCACAGAGGGCGCGCATACGAAAAATTGTCTCCACCCTTCGTGCACAAGCATCAGCGGCAGGGCTTGACCTTCGGCCAAACGTCCGCACCCTGGAGCTCACTTCATCGATCCGGCTGAAAGCCCTTAAACCCAACTGAACGGGCACGCATCATTGGAGGGATCCCCATCGAACCGGCTCCTTGTTTGAAACCTCACAGTAGTTTCATTCTTGACACCTTTCTTTTGACTGTGTTTTCCTGAGTGGTTCTAGCCGTGGCGGGTCGGCGTTTAGGAGAGATGTCCGAGCGGTTGAAGGAGCACGACTGGAAATCGTGTAGGCGGTCAAAAGCTGTCTCGGGGGTTCAAATCCCCCTCTCTCCGCTTGCCTGGAGGTGCACTGCAACGGTTTTGCCGTGTCTGCCAAGTGTAGGCGGTCAGGCCTTGTGCAATAGAAACTGTGAACCCCGCTAGGTCCGGAAGGAAGCAACGGTAAGCAGCCCTTCTGTGTGCCGCAGGTCTCCCTGGCCTTATCCCACGGCAGGCACGGCTCCGTTCCTCGTTCGGCAAGGAACCCGGTAAGATACCCTTGAGAAGCAGGCGTTTTTCATGAATGATCGGAATTCAGCTCGGACGTGGCGGCCCAAAACGTTTTCTGAGGTAGTCGGCCAAGAGCATATTGCCACTACCCTCCACCATGCTATTTCACAAAAAAAGGTTGCCCAAGGGTATCTTTTCTCCGGCATGCGCGGGGTCGGCAAGACCACCATGGCACGCCTTTTAGCCAAAGGCCTCAATTGCAGTGCGGATACCATGGCCAGCCGGATGGATCGGCCCTGTAATTGTTGTCAGACCTGTTTGGAGATTACCGAAGGACGGTCGGTAGACATCGTTGAGATTGACGGCGCATCGCACACGGGCGTAGATGATGTCCGTGAGTTGCGTGAGATGGTAAAGTATCGCCCACTACACGGCCGATATAAGGTCTATATTATTGATGAAGTGCATATGCTCTCTGCGGCGGCATTTAACGCCCTGTTAAAGACGTTGGAAGAGCCTCCCGCGCATCTGGTGTTTATTTTTGCCACCACCGAATTGCACAAGATACCGCTCACCGTCCTCTCCCGTTGCCAGCACTTTGTCTTTCGGCGTTTGATGCCGACACAGATTGTTGCGCGGCTACACGCCGTCGCCGGCGCCCAGAGCATCGAGACAACGGAATCCAGTTTACACCTGATTGCCAAGGCCTCTGAAGGAAGCATGCGGGACGCCCTCAGCCTCTTCGATCAAGCCGTCGTCTATGCCAATGGCCCCATCACGGACGCGGACGTTCTCGCGCTTCTAGGCCAGGTCAGTACCGACACCTATCATCGGCTGATTCGCGCTATCCGAGACAAAGACGCACCGGCCGCACTGGCCCTTGCCAAGTGGCTCGCCGATGGCGGGTATGATCTGTATCGGTTTCTGTCCTGTTGGATGGAGCATTTACGACACCTCATTGTAGCACAGCACCTACCGGTAGAAGAGGAACCGTCGGCCGGTGAGCCGGTCTCCGGCCTGATTAACCTTCCCTCTGAAGAGATGGAACAGGTGTTAAAAGAAGCAACGCTCTTTTCAAAAGAGGAGTTGCAACGTCTTTTCTCCCTTTTTCTGCGCTTGCAAGAAACCGTTCGCCACGCACCGCACCCGCATATTCTTTTTGAAGTCGCACTGATGAATGCCATACTCCTGTCCGACTTAACCCCGATAGAGACGATTTTAGGTCAATTGGATAGTCTTACAAAGAACAGGCAAACGGAGAAAACACCCGCACCGGCGACGGTCCCTGCGCTCGCGCCCGTATCTGCATGGATACCGATACCCGATTCTACTTATCCGGATACACATGCCTCTCTACCGGTTACCTCTCCCTCCCATTTAAAGGATTGGCCGGGTTTCCTCAAGCACGTATCACACACGCGGCCGACGCTGGGTTCGTACCTGGAACAGGGAACGCTTCTTTCCATGACCGACAGGAACATTCAACTGGGTTACGCGAAAACGCACGCGTTTCTTGTGGATTTAATTCAATCGGCCGAGAACAAAGCGTGGCTGGCGTCTGCCTTAAAGACCTATTTTCAGAAGGCCGTCACACTAAGTGTCGTTACTCAATCTCCCGGTACCGATCCGTCCACACACGCGGAATCTGAAGCCCATCCGTTGGTACAAGAGGCATTAAACATTTTTGGAGGAAGCATCGTTCACCCTTAACCACATGAGGTTTGAGAAATGGCCAACAACAAACTATTTGCTGATTTAATGAAGCAGGCGCAGGGCGTCCAGGCGCGCATGAGCAAGATTCAGGAAGAGTCCGCCTGCAAAACAGTCGAGGCATCGTCGGGGGGGGCATGATCACCGTTACCGTCAATGGCCGGCAGGAATTGCTTTCCATAAAGATTGAGAACGATGTGATAAAGGAGGGGGACGCCGAGATGCTCCAAGAGCTGGTCCTTGCCGCCGTTAATGAGGGCTTAAGAAAAAGCAAAGAAATGATGGTGGAAGACATGAAAGGCGTTACGGGAGGGTTACAAATTCCCGGACTCTTTCCATGATCAGCCCCGCCTATGCCCATTTGATCGAGCAACTCACGCGCCTGCCGGGGATTGGGGAAAAGACGGCCCAGCGGTTGGCCTTTTACCTCTTGAAGATGCCGGCAACGGAGGCACGGCAGATCGGTCAAGCCATTGTTGACGCTGCCGAAAAGATTGCGCTGTGCACGGACTGTAACAACATTTCGGAAACCGGCCTTTGTGCAATCTGTGAAGACGGTGGGCGGGACCGCACGAAGATATTAGTGGTTGAAGAGTCAAGCGTCCTCCACACGATTGAACGCACCGGCGAGTTCAAGGGGCTCTATCACGTGCTCTTGGGCGCCCGGGCGCCCCTTTCAGAGTCCATCTCCGTTGATCCTGCTATTACCCGGCTCATACACAGGTTGCAAACGGGTCACGTGACTGAGGTAATCCTTGCTACGAGTCCCAATATGAATGGAGAGGCCGTTGCCTTCTACCTGACGCAACTCATCAAACCGCTTGATATTCAGATAACGCGTATCGCCTGTGGCATTCCGGCCGGTGTCGGCATTGAATATGTAGACGAAGTTACCCTTGCTAAGTCACTGGAAGGTCGCTACCGGATATAGGGCACCTCTAAAAACCTGCTGCGCAACCCGACTGCTGCGAGCTGCTGTGCTCGGAATCCTCATATATTCAAAGATATACTCCGGTTCCTGTGCGCA
>SBBL01000047.1 GCA_005239745.1 Candidatus Troglogloeales bacterium
GCGGTATTGGTAAATGATCTAGCGGTATTCGCATCTACCAAAACGGTTAGTATGACCGTACTGCTAGCGTTGGCAGCAATGGCGGGGCCGGTATAGGTACAGGTCACGGTTGAAGATGCACTAACACATCCCCAACCGATATCCGTGCTGGTTCCAGAGACAAACGTTAGGCCGGTTGTAAGCGTATCGGTCACCACAATGGGGATAGCCGGATCTGTGCCCCCGGAACCGATGTTTTGAACCGTAAGGATATACGTACCATTGATCCCCACCGTAAAATCGCCGGGAGGCTTTGTCTTGGTAATTTTTAAGTCCACAACGCCACGGATAATCGTCCTGTCCGTATAACTATTATTGTCAAGCCGCGTCTCGCCACCCCCTGCAACACTAACCTCATTGTCCGCCCCATTGGGGGCGATCGCAGACACCCCCACACTCCCCCCCACCTTCACGTTAAGGACAAGCGTAGTCGTACTTGGATCCGTAGGACTACCCACAGCACCCAGCGTCTGCCCGGGTATTAGCGTGCAGGTAACCGTCTGCCGTGGCTGAGAAGGTGTCAGCGTTGTCGGCAGTGCGGTACACACCCCCCAATCAGGCAATGACCCATTCTGATTGATAAGGGTCAATCCCGCCGGTAAAACATCCGTAACCGTAACCGGAATACTACCACTGGTAGCAAGACGCCCCGTATTCGATACGGTAATGGTGTAGGAAGCCGCCTGTCCCTCTATAAAAGTGCTCGGTGTATGCGTCTTAGTAACCGTTAGATCAGGCGCGGGTGCACCATCTACGGGCGTCATGTCTGTGGACGTGCCGGGAGTAGGATCACCACCTCCGGAGACGGTGGCGGTGTTCGCCACCGTCGTGTTGGCCAAACTGGCGGCAACAACCACATTAATGAAAAATTCGGTTCTACCACCTGCCCCCAGAGAAGCGCTCGTACAGATCACCGTGGGCACCGGGGAGGTCGGGCACGACCATCCACTTCCTCCACTGCCACCCGGCGAGAACGTCATGCCACTCGGCAACGTGTCCGTGACGGTAATTGTACTGCTTGTATTGGCCGTCCCTATGTTTTCAATCGTAATGGTATAAATGCCATCCTCTGTACAGCCCGGATCAAGCGAGGCCACACAGAAATTGCTCAGTCCATGCGACTTGGTAATTTTCAAGTTGGGAATCCCATTGACAGTCGTTGGGTCCCTGGCAATGTTGGAAGTAGCAATCGCTCCGCCACCGGAGACCGTTACCTGATTTACCGTGTTTGCCGGATTTTCCCTAACCGCCGTAGGCGTAACTGTAATTTTTAGGGTGCTCGTCCCATTAATGGAGATAGAGGCGCTACTCGTACAGGTAACGGTTTGCCCGGTCGCCACCAACCCTACTGCAACACACTTATCCCAACCTGTCCCGGAAAAGGAGGTATAGCCGATGGTGGGCGGCAGCGTATCCACAACGGTGATAGTGCCAAACGTTGACGCGGTACCCTCGTTCTTAACCACAATCGTGTAATCGGCCGGTGTGCCCGGTATGCTATAGATCAGTGGGTCCGTATGGCTCTTTGTCACCGTGAGTTTAGGTACGGTGACCGAAGTCGTTAACGGAGGGCTAAAATTATTGCCAGCCTTGGAGCTGGGTTCACCCCCCCCGGATACGTTGGTACTCTCACTTGCACCGTTGGTTACACTTCCCGTCGTACCACCCACCGTCAGCGCTGCAGCGGTCACCACAACCGTCAACTTAATCTCACTTTTCCCCAGTGCGGGAATGATAGAAACAAAGGGCTCTGTGAGATTGCAGACAACGGGAGTGCCGGAACAGGTCCACGGTATCCCTCCCAAAACCCCTCCTCCAGAGACAAAGCTAAGCCCCGCCGGGAGGGTATCAGACACCGTAATCGGTCCACTGGTTGGCCCGGAGCCTTCATTTTTTACCGTTAGCGTGTAGGTGGCCGTCTGACCCACCACAAAGCTCGATAAATCGGTTGTCTTCATGAGGGTTAGGTCCGGCACCCCTTTCACAACGGTTGTCTTAAAGCCTGTATTGACCGTACTATCTCCTCCGCCCACTACCGTTACGGTATTGGTAACAGAGCCCTCCAGCGCCGCCGCTGCCCCCACTGCCACTACAAACGAGAAACTGCTGGTGCCCACAAAGGGCGGAATTATGACCGTGGAACGACAGGTAATGACCTGTGGTGGGCCTGCCGCCGTTACAGAGCAAATCCAAGGCGCGGAAGGGGGAGAGACGGGAACACCCGGCCCAGGCACAGAAATACCAGGCGGTAAGGTATCCACCACAATAATTTGGTCGTTTGTCGCACCACTGGTTTCCTTGTTCCCAACGTTTTTGACGGTAATCGTGTACGTGCCCGGCTGATCTACCTCAAAACCGAATCCCCCATCAGACTTTAATACTTCCAGTCTGGGCTGCGGTTTTGGGTCTATCGGGATTGTCACACTTATGGTAGCCTCGTTAAAAGCACCTCCACCGGTAACCTTTGCCGTGTTGGTAACACCAATAGGGGTGGTAGCACCCTCGGGAGGGACTACCTGCAAGGGTCTTACGGTTATAAGAATATCTGACTGACCGGCACCCGGCACGCCACTTGACACTGAAAGGCTACTAGACGTTGTACAGACCACCACCTCCACCGGTGCGGCCGACGGATCAAGACCACAGTTCCAAACGGGGGGATCGCCCACTGCCGATACAAATTTAAGCTCCGCTGGAAGGGTATCCCGAACCGTAATCTCACCATTTGTAGCCTTATTGCCGTTATTAGTCACCGTTATCTTATAGTTGGCCTCCTCATCCAGCAAAAAGTTTCCCGGTAGCGCTTTTACCTTTGCAATGCCCCATACAGGCGCACCATTGACGGTGGTAAACAGAGAAACGGCGCCCGCAGGGACCGTACCTCCCCCCCCGGTAACCGCTACGGTATTGGTAACCAATGTGCTTGTCTGCCCGGAAGGAATAACCGAAGCCGGGATAGCCACCTTTAGGGTAAGCACGCTTGTGTTACTGAGCGCAACGTGGGAAATGGGGTTGGCCACGGGCAACGTGCAGGAAACCATCGGCCCTACGAACCCTACCGGATTCGGACAGACCCAACCCGTCCCTGAAAACCCATCATATACAAGACCCGCCGGCAGTGTATCGGTAACCGTTACCGTCGTATTGGTTGGGCCCGTGCCATTGTTTGTTACCGTAATGTTGTAGGCAGCATCCGCTTCCCCAACCGTAAATTGCACCGGATTTGTGATTGACTGTGGACTTACGGCCACTTTTGCAACCGTCAAGTTGGGGAGCCCTGCAACAAACGTTTGGTCGCTAGCGGTATCGTTTGTGGTAACTGTCTGGTCACCACCGCTCACAACAACCCTGTTTGTGACCTGGCCGTTAGGGGCCGAGGCCGCAGCAGCGCCCGGCAGGACAACCAACGGAAAGCTGCTGGTGCCTGTCGGCGCTGTAATACCAGGGAGCGAGGCTGAGCGTGTACACTGTATTAGCTGCGCATTACCCGCATTCTGCACACAGGCCCAGTCCGCATTCCCACTGCCAGTCTGCACAAAAGTGAGACCATTGGGCAGTGTATCGGTAACCGTAACCGCGCCGGTTGTTCCCACAAGCCCAATGTTGTTGACTGTAATCATGTAAGTGCCGTTCTGGCCTTGTGTAAAGTTACCCTCATGGGTTTTCGTAACCGTTAGATCGGGACGAGACTCCACAGGCGTATCTATGATGGTGGGCGGCGGCAAAGACGTATCCCCACCACCGACGGTTATCTCCACCTTATTTTGTACCGATCCACTTGCGGCCGCAGCCTGACTTACCCCTACCGTTAGGGTTAGTTGACTCATCCCAGTGGGCAAGATAGAAGCGCTGCTTGTACAGGTTACGACCTGGCCAGACGGGGTACATTCCCAAATATTGCCGGTTGACGACACAGAGATATAGGAAATGCCGGCCGGTAAGGTATCCACAATGGTTACATTACCGCTGGTAGGGCCTGAACCACTGTTGGTAACCGTGATTAGGTAAGTGCCATTCTGCCCCATTATAAAACCGGAGGGCGGCTGGTGCGCCTTTGTAATCGTAAGGTCGGGTACCCCGGAAACATCCACTTTATCAGACGCATTATTATTGGAAGCATTGGCGTCTCCGCCACCCGAAATACTTACCCTATTCTCTCGCTGTAGCCCAACTGCCGACGGCCCGACGGAGACGTCAAAGACAATTTTGTTCTGGGTACCCAAAGAAATGAGATTGGATGATGTGCAGGTAACCGTCTGCCCACTTGCACTACAGATCCAAGGTGGGGCAGTTGAACCACTTACCAACGTTAGAGACCCCGGCGGCACTGTAATACCCGTCGGCAACGTATCGGTCACGGTCATAGTTGTGCCATCGCTTGACACCCCACCGATGTTGCCAACCGTAATGGTGTACTGTCCCGGCTGCCCATCGGTAAATGTAGTGGGAGTGTGCGTTTTTGAAACGGTTAGATCAATCTGCTGAATGGGGTTAATAAAAGTAGCATCAAGCACTTCGTCGTTACCGGGGTTACTATCCCCAGGACTCCCAGAAGAAGGCGTATAAGAGACCGTTGCCCTGTTTGCCACAGGATTTGGCGGCACAGTAGGGGCAACGGCGTTGACAACCACCTCAAAATCCTGACTGCTAACCTCCCCAGTCGGCTGTATTGAACTCGGACTAAGAGAGGTTGAACGGGTACAAGTAAACGACGACGCGCCAAGCGTCCCCAAGCAGGTCCAGTTGCTGGCACTATTAGTAGACTGCACACTTAATAATGTCATCTCCAGTGGAAGCGTATCGGTAAAGCTTATCTCTCCATTTGTCGGTACCGTCCCCACGTTTCTAACCTTTATGGTATAGGTACCCGTTGAACCTACCGTGAAGTCGCCCACATGGCTCTTTTCAATGGAAAGATCAGGCTCATCAGATACAACGACCCGCGTGAAATCGCTTGCCGTGCTACTACCGGCATCACCACCCCCGCTAACCGTTACCCTATTCGTCACGTTGCCGGGGGTATTGGATACAACCGTCAGCAAAATCGTACTTTCACCCCCCGGCACAAGGGTTATTCCCGTGCCGGTCGTACACTGAATAAGTCCCGGTGAAATCTGTACACAGTTGTTCCAACCACCTCCCGTCCCCGTACTAAAAGACATGCCTGCAGGCAGCTCATCCTGCACCGTAATGGTCCCGCTGGTAACCCCCGTGCCAATGTTTTTAACCCGAATTTCATAGGTACCCGGTTGCCCTACCAAAAAATTGTTTGCATGTACTTTGGTGACTATTAAATCGGGGACGCCACTAACAAGCACATTGTCCGTCGCATTAGATGGGATGGCAGGATCGCCACCACTGGCGCCGGCGGCGACACCGACTACGTTCTGAACCGTATTGGACTCCCCCAGCCCGCCAAGCGCGGCCGCCGTCACATTAACGGTAATACTGACGGTACTGGTTCCACCGATAGGGATGGACGTCGTCGTTGTAGTTGTACAGGTCACCACCTGCAAAGGGTCGGTAACGTTGGCCGGCGCAGCGCTGGCCGTGCATGTGCCCCACCCCGCACCGGTATTTGAGGCAAAGGTAAGACCAAAGGGAAGCGTGTCTTGGATCGTTATCGCTCCAAAAGTCGCCATGGTGCTAGAGGGGGTATTATTACCCACGGTGATATTAAACACCCCCGGCGTCCCAACCGTGAAGTTCTGACCGACATGGGTCTTAGAGAGGCTCAGGTCCGGGGCACAACAGTTTGCAGAGAACTCCGACGTGCGATCTCCCAAGGTAGCGGTTGCGGTAATCTGGGTAGTGTTGGTAGCGGACGGAACACTCAACGTTGCACTAAACAGACCATTTGCATCAGCGACGACTGACCCAATAAACGTCTTCCCTTCCCCATGCGGAACGCTTCGACCATCGTTAACAATAATGGCGCCTCTATTGTTGTCAGGGTTGTTATCGGCCAGAAAAAACTCAATGGTCGCATTGGCAAAGTCGGTGTCTCCCGCGGGATCACTCCCGATAAAACCGGAGACAGTAATGGAGCCACCCGTAACTACCATTGAGGTAAAGACGGGATAATCTATGTCACCGTTGGCCGTTTGGTTGGAACCGCCCCCTGCACCCAAAAGCCCGTCGTTAGGGGAGACCCTATCAAGGCTCTGGTTTAGACCCAATGTGATATCGAGGTCTATTCCAACTTTTTCATTTCCGAAGATAGCGTTCTGAGTAATTTTAACCAAACCCCCATCCCCAACCACTACAACCCCGGAACTGTTTTTACTGCCGGATATACTGTTCCCAATGATCTCGTTTCCAGCGGTGTTACCGGTCCCAATCTCTACCCCTGGGCCATCCGGCGTCTCAATGGTGTTGCCTCGCACTGCGTTGCCGCCACCACCATGAATGGCAATAGACGATACTATATTGGGACTCCCGCTCCCGGAATTAAGAAAGTAATTCTTGGCAATAAGGTTATTGCCCCCAAAAGAAGCGGAGGCCGTCAGTTCGACAACTCCCTGTGTTTGCACCCCTCCCTCGACAAACTGATTTTCTGTAATTTCCCAGCCGCTTGAGTCTTGTAAATTCACGGACGATCCGTCCATGAATCCAATCAGGTTGCGCGTAATGAACCCGCTATCGCTTCTTGTGGTACTATTTGCCCCGCTAAAGATGCCGTACCCTTGGGAACGGGTACCTGGGGCCTGAAAAGCGGTTGGGATGGCCGAAGCCCCGATAACATTGTTTTCAATCCGCATCCCGGTAAAATTACCAAAAATATAGATATCAGCCTCATTATATCCGTAGATGGAGAGCCCTTTAATGGTCACATTTGATGAGCCAATCTCCAACCCGCGCCCGATCAAAACCCCGGAACCCGGCACAATTTCAATTTCCGGTCTGTCAATAGGCAAGAGGGTCATCGGACTCGTCGCAGAGGAAGCGACCCCTACACTAACACTTGTCCCAATGGTTCCGAGGGAGCCCGGCTGCGACGTTCCGTCAATCGTGGTCGGTCGGCTGATTACAGGAAGGGCGGAGCTAAGCGTAATAACGGCTACCTGACCGGCAGGCACGACGGAGACAGGGATGTCGAAGTTGATGGTGTGAGAAGAGCCGGTATCGGCATTGGCGTCAATAATGGCTTGACGGAGCGTACCGGCCCCTGCGTCGTCTATGCTGGTTACCGTGAAGACTGTGGCGCCGGCGTTAGAGACGAGGGCGCCACACAGGAGAAGGATAAAAAGCGCGCTTCCGCTACCAAAAGACACAAGGCGACCCAGTGCTTTGCCCCCCGTTCTGCGCATACCCAAGCGAAACTCCTCAAAGAGCAGCATCATCACAACTAAAAAGGTAGGTTCCGTTTTCTCGGAACCCACAGCCAAAGACTTGAGCGCGGGCACCTTTCTTTAGGAGGCGGCCCGCCGAAGATTTCGCACTCTAACGGGAGATTAAGGAAATGTCAAGAAATAAAACGGGGCGTGTCCTACGGAAGCGGAGCGGGGTTCCCAACGGCGAGCCGTTGGGGTGTAGACGGGACAGGATTGTAATGGGCCAGAGAGAGGTGAGGCCGTACGTGGTATCGAGTCAATCACTCGAAGCAGTTTGTGGACCGCCAAACGAAGAATCACATTAATGGCATTGAGGGGTTCTGGAGTTTTGCGAGGCACCTGTTGTATAACTACCGCGGGGTTTCCAGGTATCATTTTCCGATGTATCTTAAGGGAGTAGAGTGCCGGTTCAACCACCAGAGTAAAGACCTGTTCAAACGCTTCTTAACGCTCTATTTTGGTTGCGTTTCCGTCGAATTACCTAAAAAATGCCTGGCATAGGAATTCCAGAATTATTGCTTATCCTAGTGGTTGCCTTTGTGGTCTTGGGACCGGAGGACTTGCTGACGGCCGCGCGGAAAGTCGGCCGGGTGTTCTATCAGATAAAACATACCGCGGAGGAGGCCCGTACCCACATCATTAAGGAATGGGACAGCGGGGCCTCAGAAAGTGAGCTTTCGGAGCACAAGGTAGAAGATAAAAATGCCGGGGATCGGGGAGAGTGAAGCAAGTAGCAGTACCCTACAACAAGTCGGGGGGCGAGATGCCGGTGCGCGCTCATGTGGCGGCACTGCGCGGTGCCGTTCTGGTGTCCTTTGCCGCACTGCTGATCTGCTTTGCCGTTGCATTTTATTTTGCCGATGTTCTTATGGCGCACTTTAAACATCCTGCCGATGTGCGGCTGATTTTCTTATCTCCGGCTGAGGCCCTTTGGTCCGAGATGAAGGTGGCGCTCTACACCGGCTTCCTTTGCGCCCTTCCCGTTATTCTCTATCAGGCATGGAAGTTTATTGAACCGGCGCTGACAATTCACGAGCGCGACCGATGGAGGCTCTTCTTCTTATTGACCCCGGTTGCGTTTCTGTTGGGCAATGTCCTCTGCTATTTCTTTGTCCTCCCGATAGCGCTTGATTTTCTTATCGGTTATGGACGCCAGGCGGGCATTGCACCCCATCTGTCTATCTCTCTGTATGTAGACTTCCACCTAAAGTTCCTTCTTGGGTTTGGTCTCATTTTTGAGGGGCCGCTAGCCATTGTCCTGCTCTCCATGCTAGGGGTTTTGACCCCGGAGTTTTTGGAAAGAAACCGAAAATATGCCGCTCTCCTAGCCTTGGTGATCGCTGCCATCCTGACCCCAACGCCTGATATTTTCAATCAAGTCATCATGGCTTTCGTGATCTTGCTGCTCTACGAGATTGGAATCATCACCGCCAGGGTCGTGCGCCCCATCTCTAAAGAAGACGGACGGACACGCCCCTTGATCCTTTCTTGATAGAGAGGAAGGTAAGGGGAGCCATTTGTTCCAGTCTGCGAGTCGTGATGGTCAAGGGCCAGCCCAAGACCGAGGAGGTGATCCCCTCGCCGCTCTGAGCCTTTCTCCCTTGTGGGGAGGAACCGCAGTTCCCCGTGCGCGCCGCACTCGGACACCCCGGACAGTTCTTTGACAGGGCAACCTGATTTTCGTATACTCTCGTGATACCTCTCTTCGAGATCTCGGCCGAGGCGATTGGACAAATGGGCCTCTGAAGAGGGCACAATGAAATATCCTGATGACCAACTTGAGAGGTTCCTTGCCGAAATCGAATCGGACCTTGCCGAACGCAAAGAGTCCTGGAGTGGCGATGCCCCGGAGAGAGGTCGGCAGGCTGTTTGTGCATTTGCGAACGATTTGCCCGATCATCGGCAACCTGGCGTGCTTTTTGTCGGTGCGAAAATGACGGATCACCCTCCGGATTGGCAATTACCGACGAGTTGCTGCGCACCCTTGCCGATATCCGGACCGATGGTAATATCCTGCCCCCACCCTCCATTCTAGTGGAGAAACGCATCCTGAAGGGAGCAGAAATGGGTGTCGTTACCGTGTACCCTTCAGACACTCTGTATTTAATCCCCGGGGATGTGGCGTTGGCTTCCTTCGAAGACACCCTTTCCGAAGCATGGCCGGCGAGCATGGCCGACAACAACCTCTATTGGCCTTTCCGCATACTTACTTCATTTTGGCAAGTCGCGCAGATGGCGGCAAAAGAGGTGGATGCCGATATTATTTTTGTGGATGTCGGCCCCAACCTCGGAGCCATAAAC
>SBBL01000103.1 GCA_005239745.1 Candidatus Troglogloeales bacterium
GCATCAGCGGTTGGACGCGACGAATCAGCGGTTTGATGCGGTGCACCAGAGGTTGGATACGATTGTTATGTTGCTGTACCGGAATGGGCACACCGCAGGCGCGTAGGGGCAACCCCTGTGATCGCCCGTGGGGGATATTTATGAAACCAACACCTATCAAACAGTTTGTGTGGGGCCTTGCCCTGCTGCTGTTTTCGGCACAGGGGGTCTGGGCACACACCGGGGACGAGTTCTCCCCTCTGGCGGCTACCACGACAAGTCATAACCTTATACAGATATTCGCACGGTCCATCCAGGGGGGCATGGTCTTTGCGGGCAATACCTTGGGATTAACCGGTTTAGATGCCACGAATGGGCCTGGAACCTCTACTTCTTGTACCTCTCCCCCTCCCTCTAGTTCATCAACAAGGTGTATGTCTGGGGATATACACACGTTTACGAAGACAACTTTAGGGGTGCCCCTTAATGATAACTCTCCTTCTGCCTCACCGGCTTATTTTACTGGGACCCCCAGTTTTGGCCCGAGTGAATATACCACCAATGCCTGGGCGAGTAATAGCTCTACTGCGTACCTTCAGATCCCTACTGGGGCAGAGGTGGTACAGGCCTACCTGCTCTGGGGGGGCAGTTATTATACCAGTTCGAGTGATGCCTCGGCCACCACTCCGACAAACGAGAATGGAAATCTGAATGTTTCTGTCTCGTTGACAGGGCCGGATGGCGTTATTCGAAGTATCGCTGCCGAGGATCTGGATCCAGACCCAGACCCACTAAGAACCACATCCCACACGGTTCGTGTAAACACTCCTACTAGTCCCAGCCCCTGCTGGGGGGATACTGCTGCTAGCCCAAACCCGTGCGAATATGTGCGCCTTGCCGATGTTACACCCTATGTTACACAGCGTGGCAATTATACCGTTGGTGGTGTCCCGGGAACACAAGGAATGCGTGAGGAAGCGGCTGACGCTGTTGGGTGGACGCTTATGGTAGTCTACCGCCATGCGGATCTACCGGCACGCAACCTGACGATATACATGGGCATGCACCTGGTCGGAGACCCGAACAACGGTGGCTCTTTTTCTGCCCAGCAAAAGGTTGAAAAGTTCTGTACACTGCCGAGTGGGAGCGTCACCGCGCGCCTGTTGGTAACCTCCATAGAGGGAGACAGCAGTGGAGTCGGTGATAATTTTGTGGTTGGCCCGACGGGGTCAACTGGGTCAACGGGCCCGCTTTCAGGGACAAATCTATCCGGTGCGAATAATCCTGTGGGTAATTTCTTTACCTCACAGGTAAATAATACGTATGAAGGAGATCCCGTGGTAGGGGGGGGGGCGCCGAGCAATGGCGCCCTTGGATTCAACACCATTTCTGGTACACCCACAGGCGCAATCCATACGTTTTCTCAAACGACGGGGGCAACAGGGCCCACTTCTTGGATGGGCGGCAATGCGACTATCGGCGATAATAATGGAAGTGCTTATCCAATAGGGCAGGCCTCGCGGTATGGTTGGGATATCACCAGTGTGCCTCTCACCACCCTCACCAATAATCAGTCCGAATTATGGATTCAGGGGACATCTGCCTTGGACCGGTATGGCCTCACGGCTGTCGGCATTCAGATAACCACGCAGGCGCCTCTGTTCTTCCAAAACACAAGCGTGGCCACGATATGGCCGACGGGCGTAACCCCTATTTGTGGTGCCAACAGTCCCTGCCTCTCCTCCGACTATTTCAGCTACTGTCCACAGTCTACCCCGGCCTGTATGCCAAAGCCAAGTAGTCTCAACCCTACCGTCTCTTTTGTTGGTGCGCCCGCCGTGGAGTTTACCGTTTTGGTGGCCAATTCTGGGTTTCTAAATGCGGAAAACGTTAAATTTTTCTATCCGCTTGCCCCAAACTATGCCTACGTGTCGGGCTCCCTTACCGTAACGAAAGCGGACAACACAGGGACGATAGATATATTACCTGGTTGGAATACGACTAATAATCCAACACTTGATCCAACGTTAGGTGTTTACATTGCCGGTTCAAACGGGCCTAATGCCAGTCAAGTGCCTAATGACTCGTTGAACGGCATCCCTCCGCCCCCTACACTTAGCAACCAGGGTGTTTCTCCCGAGCCCAGTTCAACAAGGATTGTCAAGTTTAAGGCGATAGTGACCGCGCAGGCGCCCAAATCGCCGGCCCCGACCGCTAGCAGCGGATATTGGGACTATGAATATAATTTTAATGCGCCCTGCGTGACGACCGACTTACACGAGGGCACTTTCTTTTCAGCGTCGTCTGAGATTTTCGTTGTGCCGGATAACACTTTCTTCGCCAATGGTGGGCAGACGGTTGCGCCGAACAATGTGGTCTTCTACCCCCACACCTTTATCACCGGCATCACCCCGGGGGTCGTCGGCTGTACGGTGGGCTCGGCGGGTGATACCGCGTACCCTCCTTCCGGGGATGGTATTTGTCGCGTGGGGGTCGTGACGTTCACGGGCGCCAACATTGCGGCTCCTCCCGGCCCCCCGTGGAACCATCAGATTTATCGAGATACCAATTGTAACGGTGTGTTGGATGGAACGGAGGGCGCGACACCAATTGCAGGCACCCCGATTACGGTTGAAGTAAACGCTACTGTCCTCAACCAGGGGACGCCTATATGCATTGTTGTTAAGGAGTTTGTGCCGGCCACTGCTACGATTGGCGCCGTGGATACCGTTACCATCACGGCAACGTTTGATCCAGACCCAATAACCGCGGGCACGCCGGACTGTAGCCCGACAGTAGCATGTGAGCTGCCCACGGACGTTATGACCTTAACCGACATTACCATCGCTGGGCCTACCGATTCCGGCCAGCTTAGGCTCACAAAAGAGCAAGCCCTGGACGCCAACTGTGATGGAGATAATGCTGACACTGCAGGCCCTCCTCCGCTTGATACGGCCTACAGCAGTGCGGTCATTAGTACAAACACCGTACCCGGGGCCTGCATCCGCTACCGCATTACGGCAACCAACGTCGCTACGACCAATATAACGGGCCTTATCATCAACGACTTCGTGCCAACGGACACAACGTACCATAATGATGCGTCTACGCCTCCCGGCGTGTCTGCTGCCGTCACGGGTGGCACGGTGAATACGGTTACGTGTGAGCCTCCAACTGCGGGTTCGTGTGTGGGGGCAGGGCCTTCGGGAGACTACCCATTAACCATTATCGCCAATGTGGGCACGCTTACCCCTTCTGCAAGTGCCGTTCTAACCTACGGGGTGAAGATTAATCCCTGTAACACTTCTCCCACCCCTCCCACAGGTGGAAGTTTTGCCAACAACACGGATTGTCGGTAGGGTGCCCCGTAGGTTGAGCAGGGTTACGGCAAAGTCTCCGTCATTCCCGCATGCTTTAAGCGGGAATCCAGTGGTTTGTGTTCTGTTTTACATTCGTCATTCCCGATAGAACCATTCGGGAATGAAGAAAATGCCTCTGTTTGATTGTTAACCATTCTATTTTCATTTCAATATGTTACGTTCAATTATGCCACAGCCCTGGTAGGTTGAGGCCTGTTTTTGACAAAAGGGTGGCTTCATGATACGGTGAACGTATGCCATCGGTGTTAGAGGTTTACGAGAGGTTGAAGCCCCACCTTGGGGAAGATGACACACGACTGCTGGTGGAGTTTGTTCAGGACCCTGGCGGACGCGGTCTCGCCACCCGCGAGGACCTCTTTGAAGTCAGGACCGGTCTAGAGCGCCAGATCGCTCAAGTCAAGACTGATTTAGAACATCAGATCGCCCAGGTCAAGACTGATTTAGAGCATCAGATCGCTCAGGTTAGGACTGATCTAGAGCACCAGATCGCTCAGGTTAGGACCGATCTAGCCAAAGTCAAAGCCGACTTACATGTCGAGATCGCCCAAGTCAAGGCCGAACTCTTGAAGTGGCTGTTCCTCTTTTGGGTGGGACAGATCGGCATTGTGGGTGGCCTGCTTGCTCTGTTTCGTTAGTGGAAGGCCATCTAATAGGACATTTCTAAATACGTATCATACCATTAC
>SBBL01000039.1 GCA_005239745.1 Candidatus Troglogloeales bacterium
CTCATTGCATGGGTATAGCCGGGCAGACAGGGTCGCCGACCAGATGAGAATAGAGGTTGCCTCTATTCTCACAAGAGAGGTTGAAGACCCCAGGATAGGGTTTGTTACGGTTACGGGGGTGTCTCTCTCCGCCGATCTCTCATTAGCCCGTATCCACGTCACTACCTCGCGTGGAAGCCTGACAAAACCGGCAATGGAGGGCCTAAGACATTCCACGGGTTTTGTGCGCTCGGCCCTGGCGTCGCGCCTTAAGCTCAAGCGCGTGCCGGCCATTATCTTTCTACCCGACACGGATACGGAAAAGGCCAATACTGTCTTATCGTTGCTGGATCAAATTCGGTCTTCTTAAACCTCTCCCAAAGCCCTCTTCAGAAAAGCGGGCGAAGGAGATCTCTCCTCTACTTATGATAGACAGTGGTGTGATCAGTGTGGATAAGCCTGCCGGGTGGACGTCCCACGACATTGTTGCCAAGATACGCGGCCTTTTGAAGACACAAAAGGTAGGACACTTGGGAACGCTCGACCCGGAGGCGACCGGGGTCCTCCCCGTCTGTTTTGGCAGTGGCACCAAGTTAGTCCCGTATTTGGTGCATCTCGAAAAAGAATATGATGCCGTACTTAGACTCGGCATTGAGACCGATACGGAAGATGCTTCAGGGAAGGTACTCTCTACACAAAGCATTCCTGATGATGTTGCAGAAAAGCTCCCGGATGTCCTGGAATCTTTTATTGGGGCCTATACACAAATACCTCCCATGTATTCTGCGATTAAGATGGGAGGGGTCCCCTTGTATAAAATCGCACGTTCCGGAACGTCGGTGGCACGACCTTCCCGCGTGGTCGAAATCAGGACTATTCGGTTGCATCGCATAACGCATTCCGATGTTTTGTTCAATGTTGTGTGTGGCAGTGGCACCTATATCCGTACGTTGTGCGCAGACATTGGTAGGCGGTTGGGTGTGGGCGGACACTTATTGTCGCTCCGCCGTTTGCGCGTCGGTTTTTTCCACCTAGAGAGAAGCGTTGCGATGGAACGATTTAAGTCGGACTGGCAGGCGGCCAGCTATTCCATGAATGAAGCGCTCTTACATCTTCCCGCCATCCGCATCAGAGACACCGCAAAATCGAAACTGGTTTATGGGGTTTACATTGGGGCTTCAGACGTGGCAGAATGGGGGGACTTCACCGAAGGAACGTTCCTTAGGGTCATTGATTCCAAGGACAATTTGTTGGCTGTCGTGCGGCCCCCGGCGGATTCAACCCAGATGGTGCAAAAGCAGGGGCTTCACTTCAAGACAGAGAGGGTGGTCGTCACCTAAATCGGTGTTTTTAGAGATACGCGGTGATGTATACGTAGGAGGGGAAAATGGCCGTTGTAAAAGAGAAAAAAGATGAAATTATCAAGGTACACGCTGTTCACCCGTCCGATACGGGGTCTCCGGAAGTACAGATATCCCTCCTTACCCATCGCATCAGCTATCTTACGGAACACTTCAAAATACATAAGAAGGACAATCATTCGCGGAGGGGGCTTATTCACCTCGTTAGCCGTAGGAGGAAGTTGTTGGATTACCTCAAAGATTCAGACGTCGCACGTTACCGAATGATTGTTAGTCGCTTAGGGTTGCGAAAATAGTAGAGTGGCCCCCGAAAGCTGGACAACAGAAAGCCGTCAACGCAATGACAGAAAACGGTGGTCGGAAGACGCCCCCCTTTACAGAGACGCATCCAACCGCGCCACAGCGTAATCACCCCCGGCTCCCCATCCGACTTTCTTCCCAAAAAAATCCTCCGCTTTTCTTCTTCTCTAAACGCATGTGCCTGGTTCCTGCGGCGTCTGCAAACCGGCGCCGTTTGGCATTATTTCTTAGAGGTGCCCTTATGGTAGCGGGTGTGGTTGCGTTGGCAGGGAGGGGGTAGATGAACGCGAAAACCAAATCGAAATCTGTTTGGAAAAAAATCAAGGGTTGTGTCGTAGGTCTAACGGGTGTACTCGTGGTTGTTCCTGCTTTGATCAACTCAGGCATTGATATTTACAACACATGGAAAAAAATACCAAGGACGGAAGCTGAGCGAACAAACGTAGAACTCTTCAAGAAATATTTTGGCAAGTCGCCGAAGGTAACACTCCCTCCAACTGCGATTAAACATGGGCAAGCAACGTATGAAGTAAAGCTTTCCATTTACGATGAGGGAGACATATTTGTCGAGTACGGCAAACAAACACAGTGGCTTCCCTTCCCTAAGCCTGCCCCAACGACTGCCGCAACATTTTCTCTAATGGGTACGGCACATGCCCAAGACCTATCGGTCCTGTACGGCCCTTATCGGCAGAAAGACAGCTTTAAAGGATATTTCCTGATCCGTAACCGTTGGTATAAAAGTGGAGCCACCGAGCAACAGGTCATAGACACAAGAACTGGGGAAATTGTAAGTATTGATGTCACCCCTCCTCCGTCTCATAGAGGCTCATCTCAATCTATTGCCCCATTTGCCGGCATTGACCTAAACGCGCCACAGTATGACAATCAGGGGGTAGAGCAGCTTGCTCACAATTGCATAAGTCAAGCGGGTGTATGTCAGCTCTTTTATCCGACTCTGCGCGGTGCGCAGTGCTACTGCATGACCGCCTTTGGCCCGGCATTTGGACAGGCAGATTGATGGCCAGCAACTGTATTTGGCATACAGATACCGATAGGAGAAGCTTTGTCAGTTTTGCTTTGTCTTGTTTCAGCCTTAACAGCCAATCAATTTCTTAGAAAGATTAACC
>SBBL01000038.1 GCA_005239745.1 Candidatus Troglogloeales bacterium
CCCAATTGCTGCGTTGCGCGGTGCTCGGAATCCTCATGTACATTGCGTACATTGCGGTTCCTGCGCTCCGTGCGCCTTGCACTTGGGCCGCTCGTGACGTTTTTTAGAGGTGCCCTTAAGCGGCCCGCTCCGCAGGATGTCCTTTGCCCATAATGGCAGCCTGTGCCGCGGCAAGACGGGCAATCGGGACGCGATACGGGGAACAACTGACGTAATCCAGGCCAATTTGGTGGCAGAAGATGACGGACGTCGGCTCACCGCCATGTTCTCCACAAATGCCTAGCTTCAATGTAGGGGAGGCGCCACGCCCCTTTTCGACACAGATACGCATAATGGCCCCCACCCCCTCCTGGTCAATGACGGCAAAGGGGTCTTGAGGAAATATCCCATTTTCAATATAAGCAGGGAGGAACCGCCCCGCATCGTCGCGGGAAAGTCCAAAGACCGTCTGCGTTAAATCGTTTGTGCCAAACGAGAAGAAGGCGGCCTCTTTTGCAATTTTGTCGGCAACCAGGGCCGCCCTCGGCAGCTCAATCATCGTGCCAATGGTGTAAGAAACCTTTTTCTTGTACCGTACCATTACTTCTGAAGCGGTTGTCTCACAGAGCGTCTTCATTGCAGAGAACTCCCGCACGTCGGCCACAAGCGGGATCATCACTTCCGGGGTAACACGGACGCGGCTTGCCATAAGCTCGCAGGCCGCTTCAAAAATAGCCCTTACCTGCATTGCGTAGATTTCAGGATAAACAACCCCTAGCCGACAGCCGCGGTGCCCAAGCATCGGATTAAGCTCATGCAGTTCTTGGTTCTTGGCACGCAGACACCCAACCGAAACCCCCATGCTGCGTGCAAGAGAAGCAAGTTCTTCGTCCGTGTGCGGCAAGAACTCATGTAGGGGCGGGTCTAGCAGTCGGATGGTTACGGGAAGGCCGTGCATCTCCTTAAAGATACCAATAAAATCTTCTTTTTGCATCGGCAAAAGCTTCGAGAGCGCCAGTTGTCGCTGCTCGGTCGTGTCGGCAAGGATCATTTCACGAATCGCTTGAATGCGATCTCCATTAAAAAACATATGCTCGGTTCGACAAAGACCGATCCCCTCCGCCCCGAACCCGCGGGCCACATGGGCATCGTGGATCGTCTCCGCATTGGTGCGCACCTTCAGCGTTCGAGTGCCGTCCGCCCACTTCATTAAGGTCTTAAATGCACTACTCAGCGTCGGTTGAACCAGTGCCACTTCACCCAGAATAACCTCTCCGGTCGAGCCGTTTAGCGTGATGACTTCTCCCTCTTTTACGGTTACTGCCCGTGCAGTGAACGATTTCCCTACCGTGTCCACCACCAAGTCGGGACAGCCCACCACACAGCACTTCCCCATCCCTCGTGCCACGACGGCTGCATGAGAGGTCATGCCCCCACGAGTGGTAAGAATCCCTTCCGCCACGTGCATCCCACCAATATCTTCAGGGGAGGTCTCCGATCGAACCAAAATAACCCTTTCTTTACGCTGTGCCCAGCGCTCTGCATCCTCCGCGGTAAACACAACCCGCCCAATGGCAGCCCCCGGTGAAGCAGGCAGTCCCTTTGCTATAACGTGTACTTTAGCTTTTGTATCCACCGTTGGGTGAAGCAGTTGATCTAACCCTAATGGGTCTTGGCGCAATAGGGCCTCTTCCACACGAATGCGTTTTTCTTTAACCATGTCTACTGCAATTTGCACCGCAGCCGTTGCCGTTCGCTTCCCAACACGGGTTTGAAGAAGATAGAGCTGCCCCTTTTCCACGGTAAACTCCAGGTCCAGCATGTCACGGTAATGGCGCTCCAAATTCTCTGCAATAGCGGTCAAATGGCAATAGACATCCGGCATAGTATTTTTAAGAGCAACAATCGGCGAAGGCGTCCGAATGCCGGCCACCACGTCTTCCCCCTGTGCATTGGAGAGAAACTCACCAAAAAACTGCCTCTTTCCGCTAATGGGATCACGTGTAAAGGCGACGCCGGTACCGGAAGTTTCTCCCATATTTCCAAAGACCATCGCAACAATATTGACCGCCGTTCCCCATGTTTCCGGGATTTGGTTTAGGCGTCGGTAGGTAACCGCACGCGCCCCAAACCAGGAATTAAACACCGCATCAATCGCCGTTTTTAGCTGATCCAGTGGGTTGCTAGGCAACGACTTGCCCGTCCATTTTCTAATAATGTCCTTATACGCCTTTACCAATTCAATGAGGTCTGCAACCGGCAAATCCGTGTCGTGTGCCACATGCAAAGTCTGTTTCACTTCCGTTAGCTTCTCTTCAAACACCTCACGTTTAACTCCCATGACAATGTTTCCAAACATCGCCACAAAACGACGGTAAGCGTCATACGCAAACTGCTCATTTTTTGACTTCTTTGCAAGGCCAACCACCGTCTGATCGTTTAGGCCGACATTTAAGATGGTATCCATCATCCCCGGCATGGAAGCCCTGGCCCCGGAACGCACGGAGACCAAAAGAGGATTATCCGGATCGCCGAATTTCTCGCCTTTTGCCTTCTCTACCCGCTTAAGCGCCGACAGCACCCCTTCCCACATGCCGTCCGGGTAGCGCTTCCCACATTCAAAAAAGGCTATACACGCCTCTGTCGTAATAGTAAACCCGGGCGGTACCGGAATCCCTAACCGTGTCATCTCGGCAAGCCCTGCGCCTTTGCCCCCTAAAAGGGCCTTCATCCCCGCATTCCCCTCCACCCGGCCCCTGCCAAAGGAGTAGATGTACTTTTTCATTGAGTTACCCTTTTTAATAAGTACTGATGGACGAGTGTTGCACGCCAAGCAAGGCCGCGATCATAGCCCCCCGAGGTGAACCTTGTCAAACCTTAGGGCGCCTCTAAAAACCTGCTGCGCGTCAAAACTGCTGCGAGCTGCTGTGCTTAAGAATCCTCATATATTCTAAAGATATACTCCGGTTCCTGTGCGCAGTAGCCCTTGCATTTTAGCCGCTCGCGACGGTTTTTAGAGGTGCCCATTAGATTTACCTATACGTCTTATTCACTAAACGTGGCAACCACCGGCGCATGGTCAGAAGGTTGTGTCGCTTGACGTGGCGCCGTATCAATGTGGCATCCATTGGCCCGAGCGGTAAGAGATGCCGTTGTAAAGATGTAATCAATGCGAAGGCCGATATTCCTGCGAAAAGACCCCATGCGATAGTCCCACCAACTAAAGAGGCCGGGCCCCGTGTGATACTTACGAAAAAGATCATGCAATCCCCACGCCTGTAAATCGGCAAGCGCCGCACGCTCCTCGGGAAGAAACGCCACTTCCCCTTCCATAGCCTCCGTGGAGTAGACATCACGCCCTTCCATGGCGATATTGAAATCGCCTACCAACGCACACGGCAAAGAGGGGTCTGCACACTGGTCAAGATAGAGACGCAATTGTTTCATAAATGCCATCTTATAGGCGAGTTTGGGGGAAGCCGGCGATTCCCCGTTCGGGACATAGACACTCATAACCCGAACGCCGCCGGTCGTGGCAGCAACCAGACGATAGGCATTGTCCACTGAAGGTCCAAGCGCCTCTTTGCGCATTGGTGCCCACCCCACCTGTATATCGGTTACTGGGTGTTTAGAAAGAATGGCGACGCCGTTATATTGTTTTTGTCCGTAAAGAGTCGCGTAATAGCCTGCCTGAAAAAACGCATCCGATGGAAATGCGTCGTCCTCTACCTTAGTCTCTTGAAGGCAAAGCACGTCCGGCTGCTCTTGATGCAACCATTCAAGGACGGTGGGCGCTCGAACACGGATAGAGTTAACGTTCCACGTGGCGATTTTGAGCATCCGTTACCGCCAATTAGAAAATGTAGGCACTAGATTTTCACTTCCACTTCATCAACGTACGTTTCATAGACCTTGACACGGCCGGTGGGAGGGCGAACGATCAACGTCCACTCCCGACCCCCCTCTTTCAAATGGATCGTCCCCGTTTCGACCCCGATGGGATTAAACTGTATAAATGTTTCCCCGCGATCTACCTTTTCACCTTGCTGGTTGACGACGTCCATCAGGACAATCTCCTCGGGGAGGGTTTGTGCCCTCATGAGCGGATCGGTCACGGCGATAAACTCGACCACCCCGTCACCTAGCTCGTTGGGGCTTGCGACCCAGTACCGTCCTTCGTCTATGTCGTAATAAAGCCGGTAGGTGCGCTTTGTCATTACCGACTCGAGCGCAACGTGGTGGATAAGTTGCGTCATGTGACGGGAGGCCGATTTTAGTCGGTCAGGTCGAAAGCCCTGAAGCTTCGGAAAGACGAAAAGGGCGACCCCCCCAAAAATAGCCAGGACAACGACAAGCTCAAGGAGGGTAAATCCTGATTGACGCGAGCCTATTTGCCGTCTATTCCAAGTTCCAACTCTCAACATCCGCATCGTTTTTCTCGCCGCCAGGCTCGCCATCACCGCCATAGGAGAGAATATCATAGTCCCCATGCATTCCTGGGCTGATATACGCATACGGCCGTCCCCAGGGGTCGTTAGGGATTTTAGCAATATAGCCCCCCTCTCGCCACTTTGCCGTTGCCTCCCCAACCGACGGCCGGTTGACCAAGGCGTCTAAACCCTGCTCCGTCGTCGGGTAGTCGTTGTTATCGAGCTTGTAGAGCGTCAGCGCCCCTTCCAGATTTTTAATCTGTACGCCGGCGGCAACCCGTTTGGCATCATCCGTTCTTCCCACCAACTTTGGCACGACCAGCCCCGCCAAAATTGCCAAAATGGTGACCACCACCATAATCTCAATAAGTGTAAATCCATCCTCGGTTTTTCGATCATTTTCTTTCATGATGTTAGCTCCTTTGAGGTTACCAGATAGAGATCCTCGGGCAACTTCTTAATATATAAATTGATGAATTGTTCCAATGGCTCACCCCTACCTATAACAATACGCCTACAGGGAGGATGAGTCAATCTGATGTTAAAACTGTAGCGTAAAAGGGGTAAGGGCTTGTCAAGGTTCTTTCTGGGTGAGGGTTTCCGTCCGGAAGGGTAAGGTGGATAGATAGAAATCAACCTCTAGCCCATCTTTTTTCAGCCTAATTTCTCTAGGGCACCTCTAAGAAACGGTCTGCCATGCAAGGATCATCGGCATCGGTTTTAACTCTCGCCGCAATGGATCGAGCGCTAAACCCAGCGCCTCCAGCGTGAATGCGCCCAACAAAATGCTATCCTCTTCTTCTCCGAATATCACATCCGCTCCGCCGATCGCACCCTGATATTTAAAGAGGGCGATACCCTTCTGGCGACTGATTTTGCTGCCATCCGCAAGACGGAATTCCTGTTTGATAACGGGTCGAATACCAAGCTGTTCCAAGACCGGCCTTGGCACCACAGAATAAATTGCACCCGAATCAATTAGAAATTCTACTTTCTGAGTAATCTCGGGTCGAGCAGGATTCCCAACCTCTATTTCTAAGACGGTTAGCCCCATGAGATTCTTCCTTCAAAAACGAGTTAACTCCGCTCCGAAGTGCCTTATGGTCTATGCCGCAACAGCCCCAGATTAACACTAACAAAACCACCGATGGCCCCGCCGGAGGCGGCGCCTAGCAGCACCGGCTCGACACCGGCAATAGAAAATGCCAGCACACCCCCTGTTACCGCACCCACTGTGATAAGAAGAAAGATTCTTCGCGCACCCTGGGCCCACATCACGTGTCCCAGCAGGGCACCCGCCGCGCCCATACAAATAATCCATCCTACACCCCCCATGAATAATCCAACAAGCCCCCCTGGAATACCAATCACCAGCATGCCGGGCAGAGAGGCTACAATGGTTTTAAGATTCGGCATCCATCGCACATCGAAAGCCAACACTGCGCTCCCCGCGTTCCGGATGCGCCCCGCCAAACCGTTTTGATCCACGCAGATCATGCGCCGTATGGCTAAACGACCCACCGCGATACACAAGTACCTTACCGATATCCGGCGTCTCCGGCCCTTTTGGGTTCTTAAAGTCCGCGCGCTGATAATAAAACTGGTCGTACCAGTCGGAAACCCACTCTGACACATTCCCCGCCATATTATACAGTCCGTAGGGGCTTCTTCCTTTTTCAAAATGGTTGACGGGGGAGCTGTACTTAAAACCGTCTTCTTCCCCTTTTCCATTGGCAAGCGTAGGATGAAAGGTGTCCCCCCACGGCCAAGTCAGCCCATCTTCCCCACGGGCAGCTTTTTCCCATTCAGCCTCCGTGGGTAGACGCTTCCCCGCCCACTGACAGTAGGCAAAGGCGTCCACCCACATCACACCGACGACGGGCTGAGGGTCCCCCGTTAAAAGACGGACATCGTCTTCAAAGACTGGAATCTGTGGAAGTGGACGCTCGACGGCCCTGGCAAACGTTTTATAGTCTGCTTGGGAAACCTCATACTTGTCCATGTAATAGGCGTCGAGATAAATCACCCGTTCCGGCTTCTCGTCGAAGTCGCCCTGCACACCATCGCCTAAAGTAAAGACCCCTTTAGGTATCTTGACCATCTCTCTCCCTTCCCCACCGACAATGGTCTCGTAGATACTGTAGTCCACTGGTTTAATATCAGGGAGTGATCCTTCCGTTTCAGAGATTGTTTTTGCAAGGCGCTCCGATTCTTCACCCTTTTTGGCCTGATCCATCAGGGCCCATAGGGTAACCACCATCAAAATGAACATCAGGCTCGTAAGGATTACAACAACCACTTTGTTCATGCGGCAGTAGGCAGTTTAGGGGAGGAGGTGGCAAACTTGACAATCTGGGAAACAATCGCCTGTGCGTAACGTTGCTTCTGCCACGTACGCAACTTAGGGATCTGATGCACCGCTTCGACGGTTTTAGGTTCATGCCGCGCAATTTCCTTAAGCAATGACGCACTGATTACCATTGCCGGATCAACGCCTTCGTCTAGGGACTGCCGGTCTCGCCACTCCTTGATGTGTATGAACAGCCGTTCCTGACGTCGAGTTAAGGCTTCAGGCCCCGACCGCACCTTTTCAGGTAACGCCGCCTCTCCCTGCGGATCCGCGCATAATGCTTCTATCCACCGGGTGGGATTTCTGTGAATCATCGCCGTAAGGCGAGGGAACAATAATCTTAACGCTGCTTCGCTCTTGGGCTGTTCACAGGCTAATAACAACAAGTCGGTGTTGCCCATAATCTTAAAAGGCGGACAGTCTTTCTCTCGTGCAAGCTCATCCCGAAGGACCACCAAGCGCCTCAACACACGCTGGTCATCCTGAGAGAGGGTACTGGCCCCCTTTATTTTAAGGTAATCGTCCGGCTCAAACGCCTTCCCATTCCAAACCACATCTTCCAAAAGACGACACTCTTCTTCTACAATGTCCATCCTGCCTTTTATTTGGGCTTCGTCTCTAAGAATCTCATAGAGACGGATAAGATAGTGGGTATCTTGCGCGGCATAGGCCAATTGCTCAGGCCTCAACGGACGCCTAGACCAGTCCGACTTTTGGTAGACCTTCGACAACATAACGTGAAAATAACGCGCGATGAGACTCTGAAGCGATGTAGGAAGGCCACCAATGGCGCGAGAGGCAATTTCAGTATCGAAAATAGAATGGATTATAAACTTAAAGTCACGCTTTAAGGATGTAATGTCGTAAGATGCCCCGTGGAATATTTTTAAGATACTCTTATTTTGGAATAGTGAGACAAGAGGGAAAACGTCTACCATGACGGGGTCGAATATATAATTTTCCCCATTTGCAGAGCATTGAATGAGGCTAACGCTCTCGCGATATCGGTAAAGCGAATCACCTTCCGTATCAACCGCAAGGATGGAAGCGCGGCCAAGCGCCGCAATGGCTGCATCTCTGTCATGAGGCGTGGTGATGTAGGAAAATGCTACGGTAGGAAGATTTGTGTCCGATGTGGCATTGGCACCGTCCATATCACTTGACAAATAGCTTCCCGGCCATCGTTTGTTCAAAGGTGGGATGCTCAAAAAGACCGGACCCATAGAAGGTGACCTCCCGTTGTCCCGTCTGGTTATAGAACATGAAGGTTGGGGTCTTCTCTATGCCAAAACGCCGGGCAATCGAACCGTCCACATCGTGGAGGACGGGGTAGGGAAGGTACCTTGCGTATTGGTCGGCATATTTTCTGACTTGTGCCTCCGTATCTTTAAAGGCAATGGCTATGACACTGATGCCGACTCCTTTCATTGTTGAATAAAATTCGCTTATCTTCTGGAACTCTTTCGTGCAAACGGGACAATCCGGGGTAAAGAAGATCATTAGCGTTGGATCCCCTATCACATTCTCATGGGTAAATGTTGTCCCTGTTAATGATTTTATAGAGAATGTAGGGATGGTGGGCGCTACAGGAGCAAGCGCCTCAGCCGGAGGAGGGACGGCTTCTTCTGCAAAGGCAACAACGACACTAACAATCAAAAAAGACAGGAACACCAGCGATCTCAGGGCCATTGCACGAACTCGATTTAAGGCTACCGGCCATCATGGTAGCATGCATCGTCTTGTAGATCAACCTCACCCCCCCGCCGGGTAGCGCCAAAGTAGAAACGTCCTGTTTTTACCAAGATAAAACCGTCCTAACGCGGGAATGTATTATACCCCTAGGGTACCCCTATATTTCTAAGGGACCACCGCGTGCCACGATGTTGCTTGACACATAAAGAATGCCACGCGCGGAAAGTAGTGCCTCCGATGCGGGTTGGTCGAATGGGAAGCGCACTGCGCTTACGACAATTTGGCACGACAGATACGGGATGGTTCGCGCATTGAGGATACCTTCCATGGCACAAGGGACAAAAACATCGCATTCAACGCGATAGATCTCATGCCCAAGAAGGGGATGAATCTCTGGGGGTGAGCCAAAGGCTTGGCAAGCTCTTGCGATACGCTCCGGGTCTGCATCGGAGACATAGAGAGATGCCCCGGCCTGATGCAAATATCCAGAAAGGGCATATCCGACCGGGCCTAACCCCTGTACGGCAATGAGTCTTTCCGTCCATGTGTCATTTCCAAAACGCACTTCCACGTAAGCCTGTATCGCGCGAAAAAGCCCGTAGGCGGTCGCCGACGCAGCATCCCATTGATCCATCTTATCTATCACGTATCCTTAAAAAAGGGATTGTGGTGCCGTTCTTCCCAAACGGTGGTTGCCTCTCCATGCCCCGGAAAAAGGACCGTTTCCGGAGGCAGTGATAGGATATTGTTTTGAACAGACTGCAGGAGGGTGGCGTAGGTTGCCGGCGACTGGGCGCGACCTACGGATCCGGCAAAGAGGGCATCACCGGTAAAGGCAATAAGGGCTGGAATATAAGCAAGAAACGTAACCCCCCCTGCGGTATGTCCGGGGGTCTCCCTCCACGTCATTCCAAAGGTTTTTGTGGGGAGAGGGAACACCACGCCTTCTTCCAAAAAAATGGAACCACGGAGGTATCTCCCATTTTTATATTCTCTCGCATGACAATAAACAGGCGCACCGGTAGCCGCCTGAATCATTTCCACTCCCCCCACATGGTCAGGATGTGTATGGGTAATACAGATGGCTACAAGGGGGACAGACGCTTTTTCTAGGGTCTTTAGAACAGCTTCAGGACGGTTGGCAGTATCAAATAACACCCCCACTCCCTCACCGACTAAAAGGTACCCATTGACGGGATAATCGCCAAGGTAACCAATGATTCTTTTGATAGCACTGGAAGTGGCAATAGGCGCGGGCTCCCATGTCTGCCTGACAACTAACTTCTGTCCATCAAGGGAAAGCGCTGCTGCAGTCGCCCTAATCTCTGTCTCTGTCGGGGGTGCGCCAGACAGAAGCGCAGAAAGCCTGGCCTTAGATAGCCCCGATTCAGAAGCCACGGTATCGAGACTTTTATGGAGTCCAAAGATAGCCTTTCCAATAACGTCTGCATAAGTATCTTCAAGCAACGGCTTCCCTTTTGACCACCCCGGCTATGGTTTCAGCAATGTGCGATACCAACTCCGGATTTTCTCCTTCAACCATAACTCGAAAGATAGGTTCCGTACCGGAATAACGGGCAATGATCCGACCATTTTTGCCTAATTGCTTCTCCGAATCGGCCATTACGGCATGAAACCCTGGGATTTGATCGAGCGGGGGTTTGGCCTTTACCCTCAAGTTGATTGATTTTTGAGGAAGCAAGGCGACGGGAACGATTAAATCAGAGACACGTTTCCCAGTCTTCCACATCAGAGATAGAATCTGTAGAGAAGCAAGCAACCCATCACCTGTCGGGCTGTGGTCAAGAAAGATAAAGTGCCCGGAAGTCTCGCCCCCAAAATTGTATCCACCGGCAACCATCTCAGAAAAGACTTGCTGGTCTCCGATCGGTGCCCGAACGAGATGAAGACCGTGTGACTGTAAAACTTTCTCAAGCCCCGTATTACTCATTTGTGTGGTAACGATCCCACGTCCTCGAAGCTGCCCGGATTCAAGTAAAGCAAAAGTAAAGGTTGCCAGTAAGGCATCCCCGTGAACGACACATCCGTTTTCATCGGCCAGCACCATCCGATCGGCGTCACCGTCATAGGCCACACCCATATCGGCCCGATGCGCGAGCACGGCGCTTGCCAGTTGCGCCGGGTAAACGGCGCCACAGTCTCTATTGATATTTATGCCGTCAGGCATATCATTGATTGGAAAAACGGTTGCACCTAAGTCTCTTAGTATCATAGGCGCCGCTTTGTAAGCGGCACCGTTGGCGCAGTCAACCACCACCTTGATTCCCTGAAGCGCAACTGTCTTGGGAATGGAGCGCTTAACCCGGGCAACATAACGCCTCGTGGCATTGTCCACGTGGAAACATTGTCCAATGTCGTCAACGGGAGAATAAGGCCTCGTCCCATCTTTTTTCGTCAGCAGGGCATTGATGTTCGCTTCGATATCTTTGGAAAATTTTGTCCCCTCCTGAGAGAACAGCTTAATTCCATTGTCTTCGTAAGTATTATGAGAGGCCGAGATGGCAACCCCTACATCGGCACTCAGGCGACGCGTAAAAAAGGCAATGGCGGGCGTGGGGAGCACCCCCACCGATAGAACGTCGCCACCCATTGAACAAATGCCGGAGACCAGAGCGGATTCAAATATATGCCCGGAAAGTCGCGTATCTTTACCAACGACAATTCGCACACGCCTACCGTTCTTCCTAAACAATGTAGCAAGAACGCGACCTACGTGCATCGTGAAATCCACCGTCATCGGCCACTGATTGACACGACCCCGCATCCCGTCGGTACCGAAAATATCACAAGACTCCATTCTTTATCGTCCAACCTCTACCGGAAAGAGACAAAACGCCGGCCGATCGTGACATAAGTGTCCCTACAATTCAACTGGCAGGTTTCTCGATGCTTATTAAACTAGTGATTTAATGTTTAGAGGTACCCTGTAGTTCCCGGTTTTCAAAATCTTTGGCATTATTTTTGCTTTATCATAATGTTGAGAATTCGCCGTCTTAAGGGGATATCTCATGGAGACAAAGGATCCTGAAGATGTCAAAGGCCGTTCGAAGCAATTGAAACAATTGCTGGATAGGTACACCTCCGAGGAGGAAGTGACTCGCGACAATGTCGCAGAGATCATTCGTACCTCCTTGAAAGAAAAACAGCAGTATGAGGAGAATTTTATCAGCGTAAAGAAAGCCTTTGATGTCTTGTATAAATTGAGCATGGCCGTTTCAGAAGTTGATAAATTGGAGAATCTCTATAAAAATGTTGTGACTTCGGCCATTGAAATGACGGGGTTTCCCGCCGGCAGCTTGGCGCTGTTTAATGAAAAAGAGAATAAGATGGTACTGGCCGCTTCTTATGGATTTTCAGAGGCCTTTACAAAAAATTACTGCTGGCCCGTGCGGCCGGGCGGGTTGACGGCCTTTATCCTCAACAATAAAGATATGACCCTATTGAGCAACCTTGAGAAACATCCTATCTTTTATAACCCTATTTTCCTTTCGGAAAAGATACAATCGTTGATGGCAATTACACTGCGGACCGACCGGAAGATTGTCGGAATCCTTTATGTGAATGATTTTAAGCCGCATAACCCTTCGCAACAAGCATTGATGGCCATTAAAGTTATTTCGACGATCGCTGGGACAGCCCTCTGGAAGGCCCAAGCGTTTGAAGAAAGTCGCTTGCTCTCTATTACGGATGAACTAACGGGACTTTTTAGTTATCGCTATTTCTTGCAACAGCTCTCCGCAGAAGTTGCCCGGACCAAACGCTACCACGTACCCACTACCTTAATCATGATGGATATGGATCACTTCAAACAGCACAACGATACCCACGGGCATCTTGCCGGCAACCACGCGTTGAGTGCCTTGGGAAATATCCTGAAGATGGGAGCGCGAGAGAACGATACGGCCGCGCGGTACGGGGGGGACGAATTCGCGCTTATCATGCCGGAAACTTCGCTGTCGGATGGGATCCAAGCGGCTAAACGGCTGCGAAGGCAGATTACAGATGATTTATTCGTGACCCCTGACGGCAAACCGTACAAAGTAACGGTCAGCGTGGGAGTAGCATCTATTGCACCGGAACAGGGGTCCCCCTCCGTAGAAGGTTTAATAAAAGCGGCGGATCGAGCCCTCTATAAAGCCAAGGCGGGGGGACGCGATCAGGTCTATCCTGCAGGGTCAACCTGAAGTTAATCGGACTCCGAGGGAAGATGGGCATAGACAGCCTTTGCAAGCCCTAACCCAAGAGATTCGGCATCGTTGAGTGATTGGATACGGCGAAGTTCAATCCCATGCGTCTCTGCGACCCCCTTATAGAGAATATCAATATCATAAAGGATTTCCACATGGTCACAGACAAACCCAATCGGCGCAATCAACAGATGCCGATGGCCATCGTCGGCAAGACGGGCAATCACTTCTTCCACATCGGGCCCCAGCCACGCCTCTTTTGACATTCCCTTGCTCTGATAAGCAAAATCCCATTGAATATCCGTGCCTAACCTTTCAACAATACCCTTAACCGTTGCCTCAAGCTCTGCCGGATATGGATCGTCTATTTTCAGAATACGCTCAGGCAGTGAGTGTGCCGTGAAGAGCACAAAGGGACTTATCTCTCGTGCACGGTACAGGGAGAGGGCTTCGTTTACCCGATCGGTATAGGCATCTTGAAGATAGGGCCACAGACTTTTTATTTCGCTCACCGAGACCTTCTCTCCTACGTCGGTCAGTGCCGTTTTGAGTGCATCTAAATAGGCCCCAACACTCATTTGAGAGTATTGAGGCGCGAGACAGAGGGCAACCAAATGAGTTGGGGCATCGGCGACCACTTGCCGGATCACGTCTTTGATCCATGGACGCCAGTGACGCATCCCAATATAGACACGAAAATTGGTTTTTGAATTGTGATTTAATAGGGTATCCAGAACTTTTGCCTGTTGTTGTGTGATTTTAAGCAGGGGGGAACCGCCACCGATGAGGCGGTATCGTTCCGTGACGGTTGCGATAATCTCCGGCGACGGCTCGCGATCCTTCATAATATGCCGCAGAAATGGCTCGATATCATCAAGTGTATCGGGGCCGCCATGTGCCATGAGAAGAACGGCAATAGGGCCGGCATTTTGTTTGGGTGTCATTGGATAGGTTTGGAGATCGGTCTGGCGCTTTTTTGATGTACGTATTCAATAACCGCCTCTACGCCTTCAACCGGCGTCTCCGGTAAGATACCATGCCCCAGATTAAAGATATGGCCGTTACGGCCTCCGGCGGCGGTTAGGATGTCGTCTACCTGCCGCTTAATCTCAGGCAGTGGCGCAAAAAGCACAAGCGGATCGAGATTGCCCTGTATGGCAACGTCATCGCCAAGTCGCCGCCATCCGTTTGCAAGGGGGACCCGCCAGTCTAACCCAATCACACTGCCGCCGGCTTCCTTCTGCATTTCAAGGAGCGTGGCGGTACCGGTGCCGAAGTGGATCACCGGCACGCCCAAAGGCGCAAGACGGGCAAAGAGGCGTTTCATGTAGGGGGAAACGTAGGTACGGTAATCCATCGGTGAGAGGGCCCCCACCCAACTGTCAAAGACTTGGAGGGCTTGTGCACCGGCGTGCACCTGCATCTGCAAGTAGTCACCAATGACACAAGTAAGCTTATCCATCAGTAGCGCCCAGGCATCCGGCGCACTATACATCATCCGCTTGGTCTCGCGGTGGTCACGGGAAGATATCCCCTCCGTCATATAGCTAGCAAGCGTAAACGGCGCACCGGCAAAGCCGATCAGCGGGACCGTCAATTCCCGCCGGACATATCGGATAGCGGTTGCGACGTACCCCAATGTATCTTCCGGGGATACTGGGCGCAGGGCTTCCACGTCCTTTTTACTTTTAATGCGATTATAGATCACAGGCCCCTCACCCTTCACAAAATCTACGGCAAGGCCCATAGGCTCTAGCGGGAGGAGAATATCCGCAAAGATGATAGCCGCATCCAGGTTGAACCGATGTAGGGGCTGCAAGGTAACCTCGGCAGCCAACTCCGGGGTCTTACAAACGGTAAGGAGAGCGTGTTTCTCACGGATGGCCCGAAACTCGGCCATATAGCGACCTGCCTGTCGCATAAACCAGACGGGTGTGCAGTCAACGGGCTCCTTGTTACAAGCACGTAAAAAACGGTCAGTGGTCTGCATGTTTGGACTGTTTGTAGAAAGAGAGGGCTTCCGGCATTAGGGCTTGCAGCTTCTGGATACGGGTCTCCTCAGAAGGATGGGTGGACAAAAATTCAGGCGGTGCCTCGTTGCTCTGAGTCATTCGCCTCCATAAACCGATGGCGGCGCGCGGGTCATAGCCTGCCGCCGCGGCGATAAACAGACCCAGATGGTCGGCTTCCGACTCGTGTGTTCTGGAATAGGGCAGAAGAACCCCCAGCGTGCCGGCGCCTGACAGTGCCTGCATGAGAGAATCGTGTCGTTCAGCGGTCATAGCCCCTTTTTCAACTTTGCCCCCCAAAGCCGCATCCACGGTGGATAGGCCAAGCCCAAAGAGAAGATTTTGGCTCATTCGTTCGGCCCCATGACCCGCAATGGCATGGGCCACCTCATGCCCCATCACAATGGCAAGAGAAGCGTCATCTTTGGTGAAGGGTAAGAGACCGGAATAGACGGCCGATTTGCCACCCGGTAATGCCCATGCGTTGACGGTTTTGGGATCATCAACAAGGACAAACTCCCACTCGAAGTGTTTTGAGGGCTCCGGATAAAGTGCCTCGGCAGCCACCGCCACCCTGCGTCCCACACTCTGCACCCTGTCGTATTCGGGCCCCTGCGAGATTAGGTCCATACCTTTCAGAGTTGTGTTCCAGGCATTCAACCCAATCCGCATTTCATCCGCCAGCGGCAATATTCGCAGTTGACTGCGCTGCGTGCCCGGCACAAACTGACAACCTGCCACCCACAGGCAGAGAAACAGTCTGAGGACCCATTGGCCGTGAATCTGTTTCAGGATCATCGGCTATGCCTATCCTTCGGTCTCTTCAGAATACAGAGCAAGGTCTCTTCTTGTGGTCTTTCAAGGAGTACGATCAATTCCCAGCCTTCCTCCCCCATGAAGTTAAGCTGACGATCAATTTGGATAGCGGCCAGCGCTTCAACACGATATTCCCACTGTATCACGTCTTGAACCCACTCCCCTTAGGGCTAACGACCTACGTGAATCATAACTAAACGGATACCGTCAGACAATAGCGCTAAAAACCCAAGGACGCTATTTTCTCTCGTCCATGTCTATTTCGTGTACCCGATTTGTAACCTCCAGACTGATAGGCTTACTCAGGGCATGGGGCCGTTTGCACCGCAACCGGCTAAGAGGTAGGGGGGACAGATGAATCTGAATGATATGGCGTTTTCTCCACGACAGAAGGCGGTTCTGGATTTGGTCATTTCCGGTTTTGAGTATAAGGAAATCGCCGCACAAATTGGCATATCTGCCCGCACCGTCGAGTCTCATATGGAACAGATGCGACTCAAAGCAAATGCCAGAACAACGGCACAACTGGTTGCAATGGCATGCTTGTGGGGCCCCGTCCAATAACGAGAGGCATGTACTTCAGGGCGGAGATTTTCAAGCCGACGCCCCTGGTTCACCCGCCCGTGAAGCGGCCAATGCTTCGGAAACGGTTGTACCGTTGCTCAAGACGTACGTCTGGGGTTAGCGCGCAAACGGCATTCAGATGTTTCACGAGAGTTTTTCGGATGGCTCCTGCTGCCTGTGCAGGATCGCGGTGCGCAGCCCCTGGGGGTTCCGGGATCACTTCATCCACAATGCCCATCTGTGTAAGATCGGTCGCCGTCATCTTTAGTGCGTTGGCCGCATCCTGTGCGTGGGACGTGTTGCTCCATAAAATGGCTGCGCACCCCTCCGGAGAAATCACGGAATACACCGCATACTGCATGATCAGGATGCGATCGGCAACCGAAAGGGCAAGCGCGCCGCCGCTACCTCCTTCGCCAATGACCACCGAGAGGATGGGCACGTTTAGACAAGACATCTCCTGAAGGTTGCGCGCGATTGCTTCCGACTGTCCCCGCTGCTCAGCCCCTACCCCAGGATAGGCCCCGGGGGTATCAATAAAGGTAATCACCGGCATATCAAACCGCTCTGCCATCTGCATCATCCGGAGCGCCTTTCTATATCCTTCCGGGTGTGGCATGCCAAAATTTCTCGCAATGCGGTCTTTAACGTCCTTTCCTTTTTGGTGGCCAATGACGGCTACGGAGCGCCCTTCCAAGATGGCAAGCCCCGCCACAATTGCCTGATCATCACCAAACAGACGGTCTCCGTGCATCTCAGTAAAGGAAGAGAAGATCATTCCAATGAAATCTAGGGTGCTGGGACGTTGTGGATGACGCGCAATCTGCAGAATTTGCCACGGTGTGAGGGCTGAAAAGATTTCCCCTTGCAGCGCCACCTGTTTTTTTTGAAGCTTTTTTATTTCCCTTTCTCGCTTCGTGGAGGGGACGACCAAACCATTGAGGTGACGTATCTTCTCCTCTATCTGTACAAGCGGTTTTTCAAAATCTAGAAAGTTACTCATAAAAAGTCACTCATAAAAGGTAAGGTAAGGTGGAACCATTGTCTAGACAACTTATTTTAGTTCAACTTCTGCGTCAATCCTCATTGTCGTCGTCATCGTCATCGTCATCGGGTGGGGCTTCCCCATCCGAAAGCCGTTCGATCTTTGACGGGACACAAAGCTCATCTGCCTTCTCCGTTCTCTTTTCCTCTGAACCCAATTGGTTGGTCAACCGGACCCCCACCTTGTGGCTCACCAACCCTAACTTATAACACATCAAGTGCTTTTCAGGATGCTGTATGGGAGTCGTGACCCCATCATGAATCTTTTCAACGGGGGCACAGAGCCGGACCGGCGCCCGAATGGTAAAGCCCCTATCAAGGAATTGATCTTTCAGATGCAGCGTCACGCCCTTGGTGGGCGGCATCTCTTTTCCCTTGACGAGCTGATAACACTGAAAATGGTCTACGTCGGTAACGGGCAGGTCGGGGGGCGGGCCATTCAGATCGAGGCCCTTTGCCGTCGGAACCAGAATGCCTTCCGGCTTCATCTTGGTAATGATCATTCCACCCAATGGATGGGTCACTTTCAGATGTGTTTTGAATGCCGACTTTTCTCCCAAGAGTTTGTAGCGTTCCAAGTGGGTGTCCGCATCGTTGACGCCTTCACCGTTTTTGTCAACGGGATTGAAGAGCTTCTCGGGTAGAATACGGTCAGCCTCCCTTATTCCAAACGGGTCAGTCAGTACCAGGGGAGGGCTGAACCTCCTAACCTGCCGATTATCGCTGTCACTATCACTATCAGAGTTTGTTGTCGTCCACCTTGAGAATCCTGGAGACGGTGTTGACTGGCATCTCGCGGCAGAGCGTCATCGCGAACGACTCGAACAGGAACGTGAAGTCGGCTTCCGTGCGCGCCCACGGCACCTCCACCTGAAGCACCCCGTCTTCCGCGCAATCGATCCGGGGAACGCGAACCACGAAATAGCAGGCGTACTGAAAGAAGTTCATGCCACTCGGGGAGACGATCCCAAAGGCCGGCCGGGGGGTTCTCTAAAAACATTGGAAGTCCGGAGCGAAGGGCATATTGCTGGCCAAGATCGGCGATGCCGCCACCCACACCGAGGATGACGGAGGTGCGCTCCTGTGGGAACGGCGCGCCCGAAAGACCAACGGATGGAACGCCGTAGCCCGCATCGGAAAGCGCCTGTCGAACCGCCACCAACGTCAATAACTGCAATGGTTCGATGGACTTCAGCGAACTAGGGGGCATCCCGTAGAGCATGGGATCAAACGGGACCTCATCTAAAAAGCCTCCCCACCGGGAATAGATTTTATCCCGTGCCTTAGGGTCCGGATCGAAGTAGCGAGAGACGTCCCAGCGATCCTTAGGAACCTCCGTAATGGCGTCTACCTTATTCAAGACATTCTCCCAGAACGTCTGGGTGTCAGGGGCCTTGGGAAGCAAACAGCCGATTCCAACAATGGCTATATCAGACGGCTGTTCCTTCCTTTCGCCGTTTTCTATGATACGGCGCTTTGTCTCCAAGCGATCCAGTCGGTTCATTCCATGAACGCAGACATCCTCGTGCAATTGTGCAATGGTTGAACGTCTGTTTTGAAGGGCGGCTACTTGCCCCAACATGTACATCCCCTGCAAGCGCTGTTCGGCGTCCTCCATTGTCAAATAACGGGGGGCGTCTGGGGTTTTGCCATACGCTGGATTTCGGGTAATGCCTTTTGCGGCGACCCGTAAGCGCCCTAAGTTTAGGTCTTCTAGCGCGTCGCGGATCGCTTCCGGCGACTGCCGTTTTGCCACAAGCCGCCGTCGCTCCTCCTGAAAGGTCTTTGCAAACGGGGTATTGGCACAACGGGTTGCGTGCCCGGGCCCGGTTTCCAAAAGAACCGTCTCCCGACAGGCGATGGTTTCCTCCTGAAAACCCTGCCGAATCGCGCCCGATGTCACCGATTCTTCCGTAAACAAATAGGCCGTTCCCATCAACACCCCGATTTTAATCCCACGTTCCGCTAAGGGGGCCGCAAGCGTTGCGACCATCGCGCACGAGCGTGCGTCGTGAATGCCTCCGGCAAAAAGGACATGGCAGCCCTCTGCCTCAGGCCCCTGAGGAAGACGTTCCAGGAGTATCTCAATCATGGTCTCCCAGAGAACAAAACTGGATCGGGGGCCGACATGTCCACCGCATTCCCGGCCTTCAAAAACAAAGCGCCTAGCCCCCTCTTCTAAAAACATTTTCAGAAGACCCGGGGAGGGAACGTGAAGGTAGGTGGCAATCCCCTCTTTTTCCAAGCGAAGCGCCTGATCCGGCCTTCCTCCCGCAATAAGGGCATAATCGGGTTTATGGGCCTTGACGACCTCCATTTGCTCCAGTCGTAGGTCTAGAGGGACAAAACCCAAGATACCCACGCCCCAAGGACGGCCCTGAAGACGTGTCCCCGTCTCTTGTAAAAGGGCGTAAACGTCGGGGGCGCGCATCAGGGCCAGCGCTAAAAAAGGAAGCCCTCCCTGCTCGGCAACGCGCAAAGCAAATTCGGCACGATCGCTCACCCGGGTCATCGGGCCTTGAACGATGGGGTACCGGGTGCGATGTGAACGGGCAAGCGGTGCATCTTCCCCCAATGGACGAAGGCGACGGGCCGCGTCAACGTGCGCCTCGATAGATTTTTTAAACCCCTGCAAAACGCCGTAAACGGTGGAAAACCGTTTGGCCATCTGAGACGCCCACGAGGCGTCCTGTCCGATCAGGCAGACGTCCTTGGCCCCCGTATCCCATCCGACGTGGCGGGACACGGTCTCTCGCCATGTTTTAATGACCTCACTCTTTTGACGTGGGTCCTGCGCCAATGCCGCTGCTTCTTGACGAAGCGCATCGGCGCCGGTTGCACGCGGCGTATAAAAGACCCGCAAGGCCTTGCCGAGGTGCCCGCCAAGGCATATCGTTTCATCTCCCTCCATCCGGGCGATTTCTTTTTGGATGGACTGGCTTAATGGGGATTCACGGGTGAGTAAGAGTTGGTCGCCCAATACCACTCCCGCCGCTTTGGCAACGTAGCAGGCCGCGGCGGTGTGTAGGCCAATTCCGCCCTGGGCAAAAACGGGAAGGGAGACATGTTCTCGGACGTGCTGTAAGAGGACAAATGTGGTCTCTTCTCCGACCCACCCACCCGCTTCATGC
>SBBL01000078.1 GCA_005239745.1 Candidatus Troglogloeales bacterium
GCCCCAGGTGCCGGAGCCAGATCCGATAGTTTCACAATAACAACCCCCTTATGGCAGAGATGCCCGCCGCATTTTTCGCACATCCCCTGGAGATCTAAGCTGGGAGAGACCCTGAAATGTCGCCTTTACCACATTGATAGGGTTGCCGCTCCCAAGACTCTTACTAAGAACATTGACAACCCCTGCCATCTCCATCACCGCGCGAACCGCGCCCCCCGCCACAATACCCGTTCCATCGGAGGCAGGCCTCAACACAACATCCTCTGCTCCATAATGACCTACCACCTCGTAAGGGATGGTCAAATTTTTCCCTGTAAGGGGGACCGCCACAAGGAATCTTTTCCCCCGGTCAATTGCCTTACGTATTGCCTCTGAGATTTCGGTAGCCTTCCCCTGTCCCAGCCCTACCCGTCCTTCCATATCGCCTACGACAACAACCGCAGAAAACGAAAATCGCTTTCCACCTTTCACAACCTTCGCCACACGATTGATAGAAACGACTTTATCCTTCAGGACCAGCCCATCTGCACTTGGCACTCCCAAATAACCCTCCCCTAAAAAATAATTCCACCTTCACGGACCGCGTCAGCAAGCGCCATGATACGTCCGTGATACCGATAACCCCCTCTGTCGAAGACAACACGCTCGATAGAGGCTCCCTTTGCTAGAATCGCCAATTTCCGACCTACCTCCTTCGCGACGTCCATCTTGCTTCCGGTCGTACTGATATCCTTCATCAAGCTAGAAGCCGACACCAACGTCTTTCCGGAGGTATCATCAACCATCTGTGCATAGATATGATTAAGACTTCGGTAAACCGAGAGACGCAGCCTTCCCGAATTTCCAGAAACCTTTTGCCGGATGCGCAAGTGTCTCCGTTTCCTAGCAACGAGCTTCTTAGCCTGCCTCATTTCTGTTTTCCACTCTTCCCTTCCTTCCTAACGATTTGCTCGTTTTGGTATTTGACTCCCTTGCCTTTGTACGGCTCCGGCACCCGAAACGCACGGATATCGGCGGCAACCTGACCCACTTGACGCTTGTCAACACCTTTCAGTGTAATGGCTACCTGTTTGTCAACCGTCGCTTCAATGCCATCCGGAAGGCTATATTGTATCGGGTGCGAATACCCTAAACTAAGTGATAAGGCGCGCCCCTGTAGGGCTGCCCGGTACCCCACTCCCGTAACCTCAAGCACTTTTTCATGCTTTTGTGTCACACCTACAACCATGTTGTAAATCTCGCTGCGCGTAAGACCATGTAATGACTTGGACATAGGGGTGTCATCAACACGGGAGAGCGTCACCTCTCCCCCACCAATGTTTACAGAAATCTGCGCAGGAAGGGCCCGGTGTATTTCCCCCTTTGGCCCCTTTACGTAAAGAATTGATTCCTTAAAACTAACACTCACACCAGAGGGAACTGCAATCCCCTTTAATCCGACCCTAGACATTTTATCCCCTTGCCTACCAAATATGGCAGAGCATCTCTCCGGCAACACCCAACCGCTTAGATTGTTTGTCCGTCAGAAGCCCCTTCGACGTTGATAAAATAGCAATCCCCATCCCGCGCTTGATAGGTAGGATGTCGTCTCGCTTTACATAAATCCTTCGACCGGGGGTGCTCACACGTTTCAGACCGGAAATGGCAAACGTCCCCTCTATGTATTTCAGCACGATTCGGATAGACTCATGCGGCATCGCCCCAACCACTTTGTAGTCGACGATAAAGTTCTGATCTTTCAGAATTCTCAGCATCGCAAGCTTAAGTTTCGATTTAGGAACGTCAACCACCTCGTGTTTGCGAGCACCGGCATTCCGGATACGCGTCAGCATATCTGCAATTGGATCAACCACCCACCTCTCCTTTTGAACTTCCTAACCGCTTTTCAACCTTCTCCCGCATGTGGGAGGGGAAGGCCTCCCGTAACGATTCTACCAACTCGATTTCACGACGCCGGGGATATCCCCCCTCAGACTCATAATGCGAAAACAAATACGACAAAGGGCAAACCGCCGCAAAAATCCTCTGGGTCTCCCGCATTTTAAACAACGGTGATAGGCCCTGGTAGAAAACTTAGGCGTCCGTTTTGACTTCGCAACAATAGACTTTTTAGCCATGCTACACTGCCTCCCTAAATGGAAAGCGAAGCTGCTTCAATAAGAACAGCCCTTCAGCGTCACTTGAAGCGGTTGTCACAATCGTAATATCCATCCCATGCGTATGGGTAACATCATCATAGTGAACTTCCGGGAAGATAAGCTGTTCCTTCAATCCCAAGGTGTAGTTTCCCATGCCGTCAAATGTTTTGGGAGAGATGCCGCGAAAGTCTCGGATACGCGGAAGCGCCGTATGAATCAGACGATCTAGAAACGCGTACATTTTGCCGGAGCGCAAGGTAACCTTACAACCAATCGGCATTCCCCGTCTCACTTTAAATCCGGCGATTGACTTTTTGGCACGGGTAATCACCGGCCTCTGACCGCTGATCTGGGCAAGTTCCAGAGAAGCAATGTCAAGCATTTTAGGATTGGCAACCGCTTCCCCTACGCCAATATTAATAACCACCTTCTCAAGTTTTGGCACTTGCATCAAATTGCTATACCGAAACTCACGCATCATAGCCGGTATAACATCACTCTTGTAACGCTCCTTGATGCCGGCAACAACCGTCACGATGTCTTCCTCTCTACAACTTCCCCGCACTGCAGGCACTTGCGTAGTCGGTTCCCATCTGGAAGAACCTTGCTGCCTAATCGCGTCGGCTTTCCACAATGCGTACAAAGAAACATCACGTTCGAAATATGGATCCCTGCTTCACGTTCAATGATACCACCCTGCGGCGTAGCCTGAGTGCGTTTAGAGCACCGCTTAATCATATTTAACTTGGCGACAATGACTTTTTGAACCCTTTTTTTGTTCACAAAAATGCGCAACACCTCGCCCTCTTTACCACTCTCTCGCCCTGAAACTACGCGAACGCGATCACCTTTACATATCTTCGAGATAACTAGACTTGCCACCGTCCATTCGCTCCGTTATAAGACTTCAGGGGCCAGTGAAACAATTTTTGTAAACTTCTTTCTGCGGATTTCCCTAGAGACGGGGCCAAAAATACGTGTCCCAATCGGCTCTCCCTGTGCGTTGATTAAAACCGCCGCATTACGATCAAACTTAATATAAGAACCATCGTCCCTGTGAACGGACTTTGTGGTTCGAACCACAACCGCCTTTACCACTTCCCCCTTTTTAACGGTTCCATGAGGAATCGCCTCTTTGACGGTTGCGACAATTGTATCCCCTACACCCGCATATCGAACCTTGGAGCCACCGTTCACATGAAAACACATGATCCGTTTGGCCCCGGAGTTATCAGCAACCTCTAACATTGTATATATCTGTACCATCTGATCACCAAATGCAATCGTAAGGGGCGAGGTGCCCCTCTACGCCTTACCATTACCCACAATCCTTGTTTGCCGAAATCACCCTTCAAACCACCCCTTCCCCTCCTTAACTAAGGAGGGGATTCCTCCCCTTGATACGGGGAGGGTAGGTGGGTTGAGGAAAAAGCACCCGCAAACGACTTCAATAAAACACTCCCGTTGACTTATGGGTAATAGTAAGCCTCTATACCCCTACCCGCTCTACAACCTCTAAAACCAACCATCGCTTGTCGGCACTCATTGGGCGGGTCTCAATAATCTTCACCCGATCCCCAATCCGACAAACATTTTTCTCATCATGCGCCTTAAACTTCGACCTTCTCTTTATATATTTATGGTACACCGAATCCTTCGTCATCCGGTCAACCACAACGACGGCGGTCTTCTCCATTTTATTGCTAAAAACCCTACCGATAAGCTCTTTCCTTTTTTTCACTTTTGATTCGACCCTCTGGCCCCTACCGCGGTCAACAGGCGAGCCACATCCCGTTTTGTCTGGCGTACAAGATGCGGTTTTTCAAGGCTGCCCGTAACTGCCTTAAACCTAAAATTAAACAGCTCCTTCCTCAACTCCCGTTCCCGTTCGCGTAGCTCATCAATGGACAAGTCACTCAATTCAGCGTATTTCATTTTGTTTCCAGTACCGTAAAGTGCGTTGCGATGGGCAATTTATAGGATGCCAGGCGGAACGCTTCTGTCGCTATCTTTCGGGGAACCCCGTCCATTTCATAAAGTATACGTCCAGGCCTCACAACCGACACCCAATACTCCGGATTCCCTTTCCCCTTGCCCATACGTGTTTCGGCTGGTTTTTTTGTAATGGGTTTGTCCGGAAAGATGCGGATCCAAACCCTGCCCGCACGCTTGATATGACGCATGATCGCAATTCTAGCCGCCTCAATCTGTCTGGAGGTAATCCATCCCGGCTCTAGCGCTTTCAGTCCATATTCGCCAAAGGCAAGCTCCGCGCCTCGGTAGGCCTTCCCGTTCATCCGCCCTTTCATTCTCTTTCTGTACTGTACTCTTTTGGGTGCTAGCATAATAATTCAAACCGTTATGTTAAGGAGGGTTGTACTGCTTTTTTAACGGACGGGAGAATATCTCCACGGTAAATCCATACCTTTACCCCAATTCGCCCCATCGCCGTCGCCGCCTCCGCCAAACCAAAATCAATATCACAGCGCAATCCATGAAGCGGGACCCGTCCTTCCAGATACCACTCCGTGCGGGCAATTTCTGCACCCGCCAAACGTCCAGCGCAGCACACCTTAATCCCCAGTGCGCCTAATCGCATGGTGGAGGCCATGGCCTTTTTCATCGCACGTCGAAAGGCGATACGCTTTTCAAGTTGCGCGGCAATCCCCTCCCCAACTAGCTGCGCATCCAGTTCAGGCTTTTTGACCTCTTTAATGTTGACGTAAATCTTCTTCTTCGTCATGGACTCCAAGTCGGTCTTTAACTTATCAACCTCAGTTCCCTTGCGCCCAATGATAATTCCAGGCCGTGCCGCGTGAATGGTAATATCAACTTGTGGACCGGGGCGTTCGATATAAATTTTGGCCACTCCGGCATGGTAAAGCTTCTCCTTAACCATTTCCCGAATCTTAAGATCTTCATGCAGGAAAGCTGCATAGTCCTTCTCTGCATACCAAATAGAGTTCCACGTCCGTATGTACCCGAGCCTAAACCCAACCGGGTGAACCTTATGCCCCACTTAACCTCCGTTAGAAACAACCAACGTAATATGACTTGTCCGCTTACGGATCATCATGCTGCGCCCTCTTGGAGCAGGATTTACCCGCTTTGCTACACGACCCACATCAACAAACGCCTGAGAGACCTTCAGCTCGTCAACATCCCCCATCTCTTTCTGGAAAGCATTCGAGACTGCCGACTTTAACAGCTTTTCTACCGCTCTGGCCGCGTGCTGTGGGGCAAATTGAAGGATGGTTAAAGCATCCGACGCACCCTTACCCCGAACCATGTCCACGACCAACCGCGCCTTCCTGGGGGTAATATGTATATGTCTTAAGACAGCCTTTGCTTCCATTTTTTATTCTTAAGATAGTGTTTCATAAGTTTCTTTAAATTCGCCATACCGGCGAAGGCCGGTATCTAAGTGTCTTACTCCAGGATTCCAGCTAAATGGCACCTCTAAAAGCACGCCAGAATGACGGCATAGCGTTGCTTCAATTATGAGACCCTCGTAACCTAGCCTCTACTTCTTCACCCCGGTTGATTTCTCCGTCTTCTTACCGCCGTGCGCTTTGAAGAAGCGGGTTGCAGAAAACTCACCTAATTTGTGCCCGACCATGTTTTCCGTCATGTACACGGGAATAAACTTCCTGCCGTTATGAATCGCGATCGTATGGCCAACCATCTCAGGAATAACGGTAGAGCGCCTCGACCATGTCTTGATCATTTTTCGATCGTTGGATTCATTCATCCTGATGACCTTCTCTATCAGATGACCGTCAATAAATGGACCCTTTTTTAATGATCTCGGCATGCGTTACTTCCTTTTCTTTACGATAAAAGCATTACTATATTTATGCCGCCTCGTTTTGTATCCCTTTGCAGGTTGTCCCCACGGAGAGACCGGGTGTGGGTTGCCCTGTCCGGCCTTCCCCTCTCCTCCACCGTGAGGGTGATCAACGGGATTCATGGCCACGCCACGCACACTGGAACGCCTTCCCAACCAACGCGAACGGCCCGCCTTTCCATAAGAATAATTCCCATGGTCAAGATTGCCGACCTGCCCGATCGTTGCCATACAGGTTAAATGTACCAACCTAACCTCACCCGATCGAAGTTTTATTTGTGCAAACTGGTTTTCTTTTGCCATTAACTGCGCCGCGCCACCGGCGCTGCGCACCAACTGTCCGCCTTTACCGGCCTTCAACTCAATATTATGGATAGTGCTCCCCAAAGGTATATTGGCCAGCGGAAGGGCATTTCCTACTTGAATCTCTGAATCTGGCCCGGACATGACACGATCCCCAACAGATAACCCATCAGGCGCAATGATATACCGCTTTTCTCCATCCACGTAGGACAGTAAAGCAATCCACGAGGAACGATTAGGGTCATACTCAATAGCCGCAACCTTCGCCAAAATGCCAACCTTATCTCTCCTAAAGTCAACCACGCGATAGGCACGCTTGTGCCCTCCCCCACGGTGACGAGTCGTCACTCTTCCGGCATTGTTGCGACCACCGGACGAAGAAAGCGGCGTAAGCAGACGCTTCTCCGGACGCGTTTTGGTGATCTCCTTAAACGTAAGCCCCATCGCAGAACGCCTGCCCGGTGATGTCGGACGATACGTCTTTATGCCCACAGTATCCCTTTCCTTACCCAAAATGGCCACTTAGGGTTTGTCAAGGAATAACCTATGCAGTCGGGCTGCCGATTCATCCCTGTTTGCTGCGTTGTTCGTCGCTTACATACCAGAAGGGTATGCGCGCTCCTCGCGCCTTGCAAACAGGGCGACTCGTTTGCCCTCTGTGTATACGTTATTCCTTGACAAGCCCTTAAGCCTCAAAAAACCCAATCTTCTCTCCGGGGTGCAGGGTAACAATAGCTTTCTTCCAATCCGGACGCTTTCCAGAAAACCTCCCCATTCGCTTTACCTTTCCAGAAACGTTCAGTATGTTGACGGACTTCACCTTAACATCTAGGATTTTCTCAACTGCCCACTTAACATTGACCCGATTGGCGTAGGTACGAACGGCAAAACAATACTTGTGATGACCGGTCCGAAGGGCCGTACTCTTCTCCGTCAAGAGGGGCCGAATGATCAGATCGTGTGCATTACCCCCGTTCACGCCACCGCCTCTTCGTGATCACCTTGATCCTCCACAGGTAGACTAGAGATACGATGCCCGGAAGGAGATAACTGTTTAGCCATCTGAAGCGCACTGTCCCGCGTTACTAATAGTGCATTGACGCGCAAAAGGTCATAGACGTTCAACTGGCTGATTTTTGCCACGCAAATACCAAATAAGTTATTGGATACTCTTGTCAAAAGCGCGTATTCCTCATCCGAGGCAACGACCATAACCTTTGGTCCAAGACCCAACCGTTTCAACAGAGCCGCCATTAGACGCGTCTTAGGTTCATCAAATGAAAACCCGTCAAGAACCGTGAAGCAACCCTCGGCAACTTTACTACTGATCGCAGACAGCAAGGCAAGTCGCGCCTTTTTTTTAGGCATGGAATATCCATACTGACGCGGCATTGGACCAAAAATAGAACCGCCCCCCCTCCACAACGGAGACCGGTTAGAGCCTGCCCGCGCACGCCCCGTCCCTTTTTGTTTCCACGGCTTCTTTCCTCCACCACTTACCAAGCCTCGCGTTTTTGTAGCAGCGGTGCCATGCCGCATGGAAGCACGCTGCATGACGACTACTTCGTGCAATAGTGACGGCATCGCGCACACGGCAAAAACGGCATCATCCAGCCACACGCTCCCTACCACCTCGTTCTGACTGTTCTTAACATCTACCTCAGGCACAAAAAACTCCTCAAATAACCGATCGGCTCTCGCCACATCTCTTGCCAAAAACGATTAGGAGGATGGTGAAACTAGGTAAGCAAAAGAAAACTTAGCTACGCAGCTTTCGTCCCTGAACGCTCCCCTACCCGATCCGACTTATATAAGAAAACAACCCCACCCAGACTCCCAGGCACAGAACCTTTTATGAAGACGATATTTTCCTCTGCCCGAACGGCAATAACCTCTAACCCTAACGTAGTAACTTTTCGGTTTCCCATATGTCCAGCCATTCTCATGTTCTTAAAAACACGAGACGGAAACGAACTGGAACCAATTGATCCGGGCGCACGATGAAACATGGAACCATGTGTCGCAGGTCCACCCCTAAAGTGATGCCGCTTCATTGTGCCCTGGAATCCTTTTCCGATGGAAACGCCCGTCACGGCTACAATTTCACCTTTCTGGAAAAAGTCGGCCGAAATCACTTGCCCAACCGAAATGCCTTCAAGGCCGCCATAAAACTCTTTAAGAAAACGTGCTGGTGCAACCCCCGCCCGATTAAAATGACCAGCCACTGGACGGGATACCCTATGGACAGGCACCTCTGTCATGGATAACTGCACAGCCTCATAGCCGTCATTTTCCACCGTCTTAATTTGCACAACGGTACAAGGACCTACCTCCAAAACCGTCACCGGTACCCAACGCCCATCTTCAGCGAAGACTTGCGTCATCCCCCGCTTATAACCCATTAGACCATTAACCATTGCAACCTATAGCTTAATCTCTACATTAACCCCGGCCGGTAACGTCAACCTCATCATCGCATCAACGGTTTCAGGCGTCGCCCCTAAAACATCAAGCAACCGTTTATGTGTTCTAATTTCAAATTGTTCTCTTGACTTTTTGTCCGCATTGGGTGAGCTTAATACGGTGTACTTTCTCAGCTTTGTTGGCAGTGGGATAGGGCCTGATGTCTTCGCCCCTGTCCGATTAACGATGTCAATAATATCCCCCAACGACTGGTCTAGCACCCGATAATCATACGACTTTAGGCGGATACGGATCTTCTGAGTCATTACTGAATAACCTTTGTAACAACACCGGCGCCTACCGTCCGACCACCTTCACGGATGGCAAAACGGAGCCCATCCTGTATGGCAATCGGCATGATGAGTTCAACTTCCATTGTCACGGTATCACCAGGCATAACCATCTCTACCCCTTCCGGCAACTTGGCAACACCTGTCACGTCCGTTGTGCGAAGGTAAAATTGCGGGCGATAACCATTAAAGAACGGGGTATGTCTGCCTCCTTCTTCTTTTGTCAGAATGTAAGCCTCCGCCTTGAAAATGGTATGCGGTGTAATGCTACCGGGCTTTGCCAAAACCATCCCGCGCTCGACTTCCTCTTTTTTTGTCCCACGCAATAAAATGCCGACGTTGTCTCCAGCCTCTCCCTGGTCCAGGATTTTGCGAAACATCTCCACGCCGGTCACAACCGTTTTTTGTGTCGGCTTTATACCAATAATTTCAATTTCTTCCGCAACCTTTATTTTTCCCATCTCAATCCGACCCGTTACAACGGTACCACGGCCGGAAATAGAAAAGACATCTTCAATGGGCATAATAAACGGCTTATCTATCTCACGCACGGGCGTCGGAATATGGTTGTCCACGGCATCCATGAGCTTGAGAATAGACCCCTCACCCATTTCTCCCGTATCTCCCTCTAAAGCCTTTAACCCGGAACCCACGATAAAGGGAATATCGTCGCCCGGAAAGTCATACTTCGACAGCAATTCCCTCACTTCAAGTTGAACCAAGTCAATTAAGTCCTTATCATCAACCATATCCGCTTTATTCAGAAAGACGACAATGCTGGGCACGCCCACCTGTTTGGCAAGTAGAATATGTTCCCGTGTCTGAGGCATTGGCCCGTCTACCGCAGAGACAACCAGGATCGCACCATCCATCTGTGCGGCCCCCGTGATCATATTCTTTACGTAATCGGCATGCCCTGGACAATCCACGTGTGCGTAATGGCGTTTCTCCGTTTGATACTCAACATGCGAAATAGAAATGGTAATGCCGCGCTCTTTCTCCTCCGGCGCCATATCAATTTTATCGTACGCCAGATAGGAAGCAAACTGTTTCTTTGCCAAAACCTTCGTAATGGCAGACGTCAGCGTCGTCTTCCCATGGTCTACATGCCCGATCGTTCCAATATTCATGTGCGGCTTGGTTCTTTCAAACTTTGATTTTGCCATCTCCGACCTCTCCTTACCCTATTCTCTTAACCTGTACCATACATCCACGGGCAGGAATGCCCATGCTACTCACTCGCACTACCTGCCGGAAGCAACCTGATTTTTCGCGACGATCTGAGCCGTCACATTTTTGGGAGCAATATCGTACTTAAAAAAGTGCATACTAAAAACGCCCCGCCCCTGCGTCATGGACCTTAATTCCGTCGCATAACCAAACATCTCAGCCAAAGGGACCTGTGCGGCAATCACCTGGGCCCCGCCACGCACTTTCATGGCCACGATCTTACCACGTTTCGAACTCAAACTGCCAACCACATCCCCCATATATTCTGCTGGAACCACAACCTCTAAATCCATGACCGGCTCCAAAAGCACCGGGTCGGCCTGCTTTGCCGCCGCCTTAAATCCCATAGAACCCGCAATTTTAAAGGCCATTTCAGAGGAATCAACATCATGGTAGGACCCATCAAACAGCGTTATCTTAAAGTCAACCATTGGATAACCGGCCAACACCCCAAACTCCATGGCCTCCCGTATGCCTTTTTCAACGGCCGGAATATACTCCTTGGGGATACTTCCACCGACAATCTTATTTTCAAACACGAAACCGGCGCCGCGTTCTAAGGTGTCAATGGTGAGCCAAACATGACCATACTGTCCGCGCCCACCCGTCTGCCGGATATACTTACCCTCGGCTTCCGCGGAGCGCAAAATAGTTTCTTTGTAGGCGACTTGCGGCTTGCCAACATTGGTTTCAACCCTAAACTCTCGCTTGAGGCGATCCACAATAATTTCAAGGTGCAACTCTCCCATCCCGGAGACAATCGTTTGGTTCGTCTCTTCATCGGTCGATATTTTAAGCGTTGGGTCCTCCTGGGCAAGTTTCTGAAGGGCGTAACCCATCTTCTCTTGATCAGGCTTTGTCTTAGGCTCGATCGCCATAGAGATAACGGGTTCGGGGAAGCTCATCACCTCAAGTAGAATGGGATGTTCCTTCGTACAGAAAGTATTCCCGGTCGTAGGTTTTTTTAAGCCAACGGCTGCAGCGATATCTCCGGCATAGACTTCCTTGATATCTTCCCGTTTATTGGCGTGCATCTTTAAAATTCTGCCAATCCGCTCCTCTACATTTTTGGACTGGTTATAGATATATGACCCCGCACTCAAAACGCCGGAGTAAACCCTAAAAAATGTTAACTGACCGACAAACGGATCGGTCATAATTTTGAAGGCTAACGCCGAAAAATGCTCATCGTCGCTTACCCGACGTGTAATGGTATCTCCACTGTTTGGATCAATCCCAACCGTGGCCGGAAGGTCAACGGGCGCCGGAAGATAATCAATGACCGCATCAAGCAAAGGCTGTACGCCCTTATTCTTAAAAGAGGAACCACAGAGCACGGGAACAATTCTCATCTGCAACGTTCCCTTGCGCAAAGCGGACTTTATCTCATCCGTGGTAGGCGGCCGCCCACCGAGGTATTTTTCCATAACGGCATCGTCACAGTCGGCCAAGGCCTCAATCATACGATCACGACTGGCTTTTGCCAGGCCAACAAGGTCTGCCGGTATATCCGCTACAGAAAACTTAGCACCCAGGGCATCCCCTTCATAGAAGATACCCTTCATCCCGATCAAATCAACAACACCACGAAAGTCCCCTTCCGCGCCGATTGGAATCTGGACAGGGACCGGGCAGGCACCCAAGCGGTCAACCATTGACCGAACACTGGCATCAAAATCAGCCCCCGTGCGATCCATCTTATTCATGTAGGCAATTCTTGGCACATGATAGCGATCCGCCTGACGCCAGACGGTTTCAGACTGCGGCTCCACCCCTTGGACGGAATCAAAAACGGAAACCGCACCATCTAGGACACGCAAGGAACGCTCCACTTCAACGGTAAAGTCAACATGCCCCGGCGTATCAATAATGTTAATACGATGCTCTTTCCAAAAACAGGTAATGGCGGCAGAGGTAATGGTAATCCCACGCTCCCGCTCCTGTTCCATCCAGTCGGTCGTGGTTGTTCCATCATCAATGTCGCCCATACGATGAATCGCACCCGTATAATAGAGGATCCGCTCGGTCGTGGTCGTCTTCCCCGCATCAATGTGCGCCATAATTCCAATGTTGCGGGTCTTTTCCAGTGAATATTCTCTAGGCATCTAAACGTCGCGAGTCTCAAGTAATACCTAATGGGCACCTCTAAAAACCTACTGCGCGTCTAAACCGCTGCCCATCCCAAAACATCCAAACATTGTTTTTGGGGCCCCGGTGCGAGCTGCTGTGCCTAAGAATCCTCATACCCCCTCCCTTCCCTCCACCGTTTCGGGGGAGGGAAGGGATCGAGGGGATCGAGAGGACACACCTACCAGCGGTAATGGGCGAAAGCCTTATTGGCTTCAGCCATCCGATGCGTATCACCCTGCTTTTTAACGGCACCGCCGGTACGATTTGAGGCGTCCAACAACTCGGCGGCCAATTTCTCTTCCATGCTCTTACCGGGGCGCTTCTTCGCACTAGAGAGAATCCACCGAAGCGCTAAAGAAATACGACGACCCGGAAGTACCTCCACCGGAACTTGATAAGAGGCGCCGCCTACGCGTCTGGACTTAACCTCCACCATAGGCTTTACATTTTCAACCGCGCTCTTAAAGACCTCCAAAGGGTTCGTTCCGACTTTTTTTTCAATGTGGTCAAACGCACGATAACAAAGCGTCTCAGAAACCGATCGCTTTCCCTTCTTCATACATACCCCGACCATCTTTCCAATAAGAGGATCAGAGAACTTAGGATCAAGAACGATCTCTTTTTTGAGAATGACTTTCTTTCTTGGCATTTTCGATAACTTTATTTTTGAACTTTTGCGCCGTATAGCGACCTACCCTGCTTGCGGTTCTTTACCCCAACGGCATCCAGCGTCCCTCGTATAATGTGATAGCGGACACCGGGAAGATCTTTTACTTTCCCGCCACGCACCAATACGATGGAGTGCTCCTGTAAGCTATGACCAATACCTGGGATATAGGTGGTGACCTCCATCCCATTGGTGAGACGCACGCGCGCAACCTTTCTAAGGGCAGAGTTTGGTTTCTTGGGCGTTGTGGTATAGACACGAAGACAAACACCCCGTCTCTGCGGACACTGTTTCAGGGCCGGACTTTTTGTCCTGTACCGTGGCTGCTTTCTACCTTTTCGAACAAGCTGCTCAATGGTCGGCACGACACCCCTACCCTATTCCCACGCCCACCCACACACTACCGGGCACCTCTAAAAACCTACTGCGCAGCCCAATTGCTGTGAGCTGCTGTGCTCGGAATCCTCATGTATACTGCATACATTGCAGTTCCTCCGCTCCGTGCGCCTTGCACTTGGGCCGCTCGCTACGGTTTTTAGAGGTGCCCTACCGAACATCTCGCCATTCTATAATAATTTCTTTTTTCTGTCAATCAAAATTTGCTGGATTCCTAACGCTATGCGACATTTTCTTCCACTTCCTTCTCGGCCAATAACTTCGACCCCCGAGGGACCCGCGCGTAACTCTCTCTGTATTCGGCCAATCCCGTGCCTGCTGGAATGAGACGGCCAACGATGACATTTTCCTTAAGCCCGTGGAAATAATCAATCTTGCCGCTTAAGGCAGCGTCGGTCAGCACACGGGTTGTCTCTTGGAACGATGCAGAGGAGATAAAGCTATCCGTTGAAAGCGCCCCTTTGGTAATCCCCATGAGTAACGGCTTCCCCGTTGCCGGCACGCCACCGGTTTCCAGCACTCGTTGATTTTCCGCTGCAAAAGACAATTTATCCACATGCGTGCCAATCAAGAGATTGGTATCCCCGGAGTCCTCAATCCTTACCCACCGGAGCATTTTTGAAACGATGACCTCGATGTGTTTGTCGTTAATAGAGACACCCTGCAGGCGATAGACCTCCTGTATTTCATTGACTAAATACTTTTGTAGCGCTTGTGGCCCTAAAATGTTAAGAATATCATGAGGGTTAACGGGGCCATCCATTAACGGCTCACCCGCTTGAATCCAGTCGCCTTCGTGGACATTGGTGTGTTTCCCTCTCAGGACGAAGTACTCCTTACTTTCCCCCGTGTCATTTTTGACAATAACTTTCCTGCCCCCACCGATAAATCCTCCGTACTCTACCGTCCCGTCAATTTCAGAAATGATTGCCTGCTCCTTTGGACTCCGTGCCTCGAAGAGCTCGGCCACACGCGGCAACCCACCCGTGATGTCTTTTGTCTTCGTCGTCTCACGCGGCACCTTTGCCAAAACGTCTCCCGGATAGACGGTCTGTCCTTTTCGAACAAGAATATGTGCCCCCGCCGGCAGCGTATACCGCGCAACCGACGAGGAAGACAACGATTTAGAGGTTTTCCCTGATTCATCCTTAATGGAAATGCGTGGCCTCAGACTGGTATCCGGACAGTCAACCACCACCCGTCGCGATAAACCCGTTGTTTCATCAACCTCCTCGCGCATCGTCTGCCCTTCAATAATATCCCCCAGGGCAACGACTCCTTTAACCTCCGTCATAATAAAAATGGAGTAAGGATCCCACTCCACCAGTTTCTGCCCGGCCTCTACCACCGCATCGTGGTCAATCTTGATTTTTGCCCCGTAGATAACGGAGTACTTTTCCTTCTCACGACCTGTTTCATCATAGATTGCAATCTTGCCCTTACGGTTCATCACCGTAATGTCGCCGTCTTTACTGCGAACCGTATTGAGCCCTAAGTATTTTACCGTCCCCGTGTTCCTGGCGTTTAAGACGGTCTGCGTGGTCGTCTTGCTGGCGGTTCCTCCGATATGGAAGGTACGCATCGTCAGCTGCGTCCCCGGCTCCCCGATAGACTGTGCGGCAATAACGCCAACGGCTAAACCCTTTTCGACCATGCGACCCATCGCAAGGTCTCGACCATAGCAGAGCGCGCAGACGCCGCGCAGCGACTGACAGGTCAGTACGGACCGTATCTTTACTTCATCAATGCCGGCATCAACAATTGCGCGCGTCTTATCCTCATCAATCTCAACCCCTATGGCACAAATCAGTTCACGGGTGACCGGATCTCGAATCTCTTCAGCCGCGACCCGCCCCAATATACGCTCTTCGAGCGGTTCAATAATCTCTCCCTCCTCCACAAGAGCCGACAGCGCAAGGCCGTCCACGGAATGACAGTCGTGTTCGTAGATGGTGATGTCCTGTGCGATGTCTACCAGCCGTCGCGTGAGATAACCCGCGTTAGCCGTTTTTAAGGCGGTATCGGCAAGTCCCTTGCGGGCACCGTGCGTAGAAATAAAATACTGAGCCACCGTAAGTCCCTCTCGGAAGTTAGCGGTAATCGGCGTTTCAATGATCTCACCTGACGGCTTAGCCATTAGCCCACGCATGCCGGCCAACTGACGGATCTGCAGGGCGCTGCCGCGGGATCCTGAATCAATCATCATAAAAATTGAATTAAACTGCAGCCGTCCCGCAGCCCCCGTACCGGCCCTGATCTGTCCCTCTTCATGGGCCAACTCCTTCATCATCTCATCGGCCACCGTTTCCGTGGTATGCGCCCAAATATCAACGATTTTGTTGTAGCGTTCACCCTGGGTAATCAGTCCATCGGCGTATTGTTTCTCAATGTCCGTTACGTCTTTTCTCGCCGTTTTCACTAGCGCGTCTTTTTTGACGGGAATACGCATATCATCGATGCAGATGGAGATTCCCGTCTTTGTTGCGTAGTGATAGCCCACCTCTTTGATACGATCGAGCAGGGCTACCATCTCTTCCCGCCCCACCTTTCGATAAACGCCGTCTACCAGTTTTGTTAACTCTTTTTTATTCAGGACGCGATTAACAGAGGAAAAAGGCACCCCTGCCGGAAGGATCTCGCCAAAGAGAACACGTCCAACCGTTGTTTCAACCAAACCGCCGTCGCGATGGACCTTAATTCTGGCATGTTCTTCCACGACTCCATGGTCATAGGCCACCCGTACCTCGCCCGGAGAAGAAAAGACATGGCCCGTTCCCCTAGCAGACGCCCGCTCCTTGGTAAGCCAATAACACCCGAGAACGATATCCTGTGAAGGCACCATGACCGGCTTTCCATTCGAAGGAGCAAGTACATTATTGACCGAGGCCATGAGAATCCGCGATTCCAATTGCGCTTCAATAGAAATGGGGACATGCACGGCCATTTGGTCTCCATCAAAGTCGGCATTAAACGAAGCGCACACCAACGGATGTAACTGGATGGCCTTTCCCTCGACGAGCACGGGGTCAAAACTTTGTATGCCTAGTCGGTGCAAGGTAGGGGCACGGTTGAGTAGTACCGGATGCTCGCGCACCACCTCGTCTAGGGCGTTCCAGACCTCTGATACGCCTTGCTCTACCAGTTTCCTGGCCCCTTTGATGGTAGTGGTAATCCCTTGCGCCTCTAGTTTTTGAAAGACAAAGGGCTTGAACAACTCCAATGCCATCTTTTTGGGAAGTCCACATTGGTGCAGTTTCAGTTGCGGACCCACGACGATAACCGACCGACCGGAGTAATCCACGCGTTTCCCTAGCAAGTTTTGACGAAAGCGCCCCTGCTTGCCACGCAACATATCCGAAAGGGATTTCAGCGGGCGTTTGTTGGTACCGCGAACGGCCCGCCCACGTCGCCCATTGTCGAACAAAACATCCACGGCTTCTTGCAACATACGCTTTTCATTGCGAATGATGACAGAGGGGGCCTTGAGTTCCAGTAGACGTTTTAGACGATTATTGCGGTTGATGACCCTACGGTATAAATCGTTTAGATCGGAAGTGGCAAAACGTCCGCCATCCAACGGAACCAATGGACGAAGATCCGGCGGCAACACGGCAATCACGTCCAGGACCATCCACTCAGGCCGATTCCCGGATTTTCGGAACGCATCAATGATACTCAGTCGCCTTGCTAATTTCTTCTTAACGGGAATGGAGGTGACCTCTGCCAGTCTGTGGCGGACCTCTTCACAGAGTTTATCGAGATCCAACCGCTTCAAAACCTCTCGGACGGCCTCGGCGCCCATTTCCGCGATAAAACCATGCACCCCATAGGTTTGGACATGGGAACGATATTCCTCCTCCGTCAACACATCTTTTTCGCGCAGACGAGTCTCCTTGGGATCAACGACGATATAGGCCTCGAAATAAAGAACCCGTTCCAGTTGTTTAACGGACATATCGAGTAAGGTGCCGATCCTGCTGGGAACCCCTTTAAGGAACCAAATGTGGGTGACGGGGGCCGCGAGATTAATATGTCCCATGCGCTCTCTACGCACCTTTGACTGAATGACTTCCACACCGCACTTGTCACAGATAATGCCACGGTGCTTCATCCGCTTGTATTTTCCACAGTTACATTCCCAGTCCTTTGTCGGGCCAAAAATGCGCGCACAAAAAAGCCCGTCTCGCTCCGGCTTGAAAGAGCGATAGTTAATGGTTTCCGGTTTCTTAACCTCCCCGTAGGACCACGAACGGATTTTTTCTTTAGAGGCAATGCGGATGCGGATCGCATCAAAGAGAATCGCTGATTCCGTCGGAGCCTTTTCGAAGAGACGATAAGCTGCTTCCATCTTGTCAGTGGCTTTCATGGAGACCTCTCTTAGGGTGCAAAGTTACGATGCCAATACGGAACCCCGTATTGTAGCCCATGTCTATAGAGGTTGTCTAGGACAATGAGTTTAAGGCCCCTTGACAACAGGAAATATAATAGAACAGAATCGCCCGCTTACCTCGCTTGAGATAAACCTTTAGGAGATAGGAGCCTCTAATGTCTGTCACTTATCGTCAGCCGAGTCGTCTTAAGAGAAAACGGACGCATGGTTTTCTAACGCGGATGGCGACCCCAGGGGGTCGAAGGGTTATTCAGCGAAGGCGCCAGAAGGGACGTAAGCGCCTTAGCGTTTAGTTCGTAGCGCCCGTGGGGTGCCTCCTCGTGCCCGCCCGATCTATTAGCCGACTGGTACGGAAGATTGAGGTAGACGCAGTTTTCCGTACCGGACGGAAGGCTGTTACGGGGGCTATGGTGCTGTTCCTCCTAAAAAATAACGTCCAGCCGGCTGCGGCCGTCCGGTACGCGATTCGCGTCCCTAAGAAGTATGGGACGGCCGTTGAGAGAAATCGTGTTAAGCGTATCTTCCGTGAGGCTATCTCCTTGTACGGAAAATCATGGATGGGATACGATATGGTCGTCTTTCCAAGACCCCAGGTAAAGGGTGCAAAAATGCAAGATATCGCGGCCTACCTTCAGGAAGCTTTTTCAGGGGTGACGGGGCGCGGAACGCAGGAGCGCTCGTGATACGTCTTCTCATTGTGGCCATACGCCTCTATCAAAGGCTTGTCTCTCCCCAGTTTCCTCCGACCTGTCGGTTTTACCCCACCTGTTCGTCCTACGCCATTTTAGTCCTCCAACAGTACGGGCCCGTCATAGGCCTCGCGCGTACGGCAAGAAGACTGCTTCGCTGTCATCCGTTTTCAAGTGGCGGATACGACCCTGTTACTTAGAGGTGCCCTAGAGTTTTTAATGGTTCTCTTTTAGGTACCGCGGGGACCGCCGTCTTGGCACACGATAATCCTCATTTTGAATGGCTCATTGGCCATCGCTCGAACTTGGTTGACATGTCAACCCCCGGCGCGCTGGCAACACGGCTTAAACAGTTGCAGGGAAACCGATCCCTCCTGAAGGCATTGCGGCATCCCGAGGAAGCAAAGCAACGTTTCAATTGGGCACACTTAAAAACGGAATACCTTCAGCTTTATCAACAGATTGCGAGCATGAAACCCCCCTTTCAGTAAGGGCTTGTCAAGGAATAACGTATACACAAAGGGCAAACGAGTCGCCCTGTTTGCAAGGCGCGAGGAACGCGCATGCCCTTCTGGTATGTAAGCGACAAGCAACGCAGCAAACGGGGATGAATCGGCAGCCCGACTGCATAGGTTATTCCTTGACAAACCCTAAGTGGCTTAATGACCGGCCCACCTATCTATTGACCAGAGGGTCAATACCCTCTATTGCTTCTTTGATAAATTGCCGGAGCTTTTTTATCGAAATCGCCCTAAGAGCAATTGCTATGACGAGGTAAAGGATGATGGCGATTAACCCTCCTAACAATGTCCCCATGAGCCCTATTAGATAGCAGGCCCAGAGGGCAACGGTCGAAGCAAGCAGCATCCTCATCAAGATACCCCATTGCATCCTCAAGCCGGTCAAATGCTGGCTGATCCAAATGGTGGGCACCATGCCAACAACAAGTTCACTCATCATGTATCCAATAGCGGCACCCTTGGCCCCATATTTCGGGATCAACAGGAACAGACTAATGGCGTTGAGGGTGACGCCCATTGTGACCAGCCATAGGATGTTGTTTTGCTTGCCTGCAACAATAATAGTAGGCGCCATAATGGCAGTGACCGTCCGCGCAAGCATGCCACAGGCGAGAAACCGTAGAACCGACGCCGCTTGAGCGGCTTCAGTGACTTCCATTCCCATGATCCGCATGAGAAATTCCGCACTGGCGTTCAAAACGCAAAACATGCCCGTGACAACAAAAAATGAGAGTTCCAGCGCCCTCTGCTGAGTTTTGGTAAAATGATCTATCTCTTTCTTCCAATAGAAGGAAAGCAGCGGGTAGACCGTGTTGCCGATTGACTGAACAATAATCACCATTGGAAAGACGACCCTCAAAGAAGATGAAAAATAAGCAACGGAACGGAAATCGGCTATTTTGGAGAGCATAATGACGGCCATGCTGTCATAAATAGCAACCAGAAGACCGGAAAATCCTAAAGGGAGTGCTTCTCGAAAGAGTTTACGGATGTCGCTCACTCTTGCGCCGAAAGAATCCCAGGTATGTTCCCGGCGTCCCATCAGAAACGCCATCAGAAAAAACGATGCGTGATGCGACATAACAGGCAATTAGGATATCGAGAGACGAGTTTTGTAAGCACGCATACCAAATTAAAGGAACCATTGCCAGTGTCCCTATGACCTCGGCTAAGACATCTCTTTCCATTAACATCCTGGTCTGGAATAGCGCCCGGTAGGCCAGAATGCCGGCATAGACGAATAGGCTGATCCCGCCAATGGCGCCAACGCGTATCATAGGGTCCGAGTACTGCAAAATAGATAAAACGGCCAGGAGAAAGAGAAAGCCTATAAAGGCCTGTACCCACTTGGCGACCATAAAGGCCTTCGTACCCTTCTCTTTAAGAACGAAAGGGTCGCCCCATAGCCCTTTTGCGATATGGTCCCCTGCCTGAATAATCGGGTTATCCGTATGCGGGACCCAACCGGCTTGCCGGGACAGTGTTGTGAGGGGATCCGTCTTGGGTTCCGTGTCCGATAGACATGATGATAATAAAAATACCGTCCCGCATATTAGCAACCCTCCAATAAAAGCAAATCTGATGCCTTTTTGAAAAATTGCCATGACAATTCCTCCGTCAGCTCGGCGGGCATCCTATCACAACGATGTCCCGTTTCCTACCGACCCTTGATCCCATTAATTACATGCAGCTATATATAATGGGTCCACCATATAGTAAGGAGACTTAGCCCTGGCAAAAACCGTTTGAGCTTGTGTTTGATTATGTCTTCGGGCATAGTGTATAAACGCCTTGTATAAACGCTCCGGAGGGTCGGATGGTGGAAAAAGTTTTACTGACGCGTGAGGCACCGTTTCACACGTTAAAGGAATACCGTGCGGAAGGCGGATTTCAAGCGCTGGAAAAAGCGCTTAAAATGTCCCAGGAGGAAATTATTGCCGAGATCAAACGTTCTAATCTAAAAGGCCGCGGGGGCGCTGGATTTCCAACGGGCATTAAGTGGGACGGCGTACGAAAGAAAACAGCCGACATTCTGGGGTTTCCGCCTAAAAAATATCTCGTATGTAATGGGTCGGAGGGGGAGCCTGGAACTTACAAGGACCGATACCTGATTAAGAAAAATCCCTACACGCTGATTGAAGGCATGGCGATTGCCTCTTATGCCATCGGCACGTACGGTGCCATTATTTGTATTAAGGAGGTTTTTAAGAAAGAGATTGCCATCTTACAGCGGGCCATTGGAGAGTGTATTGATGCCGGGCTTATCGGGGACGATGCCATGGGGTCGGGTCAGGCACTGCCGCTTGAGATTGCGCTAGGACCGGACTCCTATCTTTTAGGAGAAGACCGTGCGCAGTTGGAAGTGATTGAAGGCAAACCGGCGTGGCCCCGGGCCAAAGGCATGATCCCTGTGGAGTATGGCCTCTACGGGCAGCCTACGGTTGTGAATAACGTAGAAACCCTCGCCACGGTTCCGCATATCTTGCGCAATGGGGCCGACTGGTTTAAGACGATTGGCACCCCCGATAGCCCAGGGACCATGATCTTTACTCTCACCGGGGATGTCAACCGACCCGGCATCTACGAGCTGCCGCTTGGAACACCCTTGCGAACACTGATTGAAGTCTATGGAGAAGGCGCGCGGCCGGACCGTAAAATTAAAGCGGTATTTTCCGGGCCTACCAACGCCGTCATCCCGGCCCATAAATTGGATACCCCCCTTGATTTCGGGTCCATGCGGAATATCCCTTCCGGACTGGGTTCGGGGGGTTTTATTGTTTATGACGATACTGCTTGTATCCTTCAGGCAGGCTTGAATTTTTCCCGATTTTTAGCCATTGAGTCGTGTGGGCAATGTGTTTCATGCAAATCAGGTACCGGTCGAATTACGCGTAGGCTAGAGTTACTAGAATCGGGACGGGCCACAGAGGACGATGTCCTCTCTATTGTCGCGGAATGCCAACAAATGAAGGGTCAGGGGCGGTGCTTTCTCATCACGGAAGAGGGAGTCGAGATCAACAGCCTCTTTTACCATTTTCCGGAAGAGGTTGCGGAACATCTTGAATTCGGTTGTCTACGGAAACGTCCGCTGGTTTTGCCTAAAATTAAGGATTTTGACGAATCTACGCATACCTTTATCTACGACGAAGCTTATTATGACCGCAGTCTGGCCGAAGGCCGACATATCCTCTATCCGACCTAATACAATGTCCCAACGATACACTGTTGTTTCAGGCGTCGTCTTCGGTTTCATTGCCGTCGTTCAAGCCGCGCGCGCGTTTAACCGGTTACCGGTGCGCGTCGGTAACTTTGATGTTCCGGTATCTATTTCATGGATTGCAGCCGTTGTCGCCGGTGGCCTCTGCTTCTGGGCGTTTAAGTCCCGGAGCTAACCGTGTGCCGCCGGAAGCGAATATGAAGATGCTTACGGAGGGGGGATCGAGGCGTATGTGGCGGACAATCGTTTTCGGAAGAGAGACCTGCGATTTGCGACGGCCGAACGGCATAAGAATCCCATTGGATTAAATCGTTTTACGCTTTGTGGCAGGAGGAAGGTAAACACCCAATGGTTGCTGTACTGTATGGTTCACAATTTGGGAAAGATTTCGAGATATGGACCGAAGGTGACATTGAGGGATCGATTTGGGGAGAACAGCCCCCAAAAGAGAAGAAAATGGCAGGGCCGATGAAGTGATAAACGAGTAGAGCAATCGCAAAATAGAATCGAATTGGTAAATGTTTAACCTGAGAATAAAAACAAAGGAATATCGCCCGTCTCATTGGGTTTTCCTACAGGCTCGTTGGGTAGGGGTGTGGGCTATGGAACATTTTATAATCATTGAGAAACGCGAACGATAAATGCTAGTACATGGGTGTTTTATAGAACGGCACGTGAGTTTAATTATTCACTGGCTCCGCAGACGAGATCATCGCACAACTCATGGATGGTCGCGTGATCAGTGTGCCTCTTACATGGTCATGGCGACTCGTTGAGGCGACTGCGGCACAGCGCGCTCACTTCCGACTCATTGGCAGTGGCCAAGGTGTTCATTGGCCTGATCTTGACGAGGACA
>SBBL01000035.1 GCA_005239745.1 Candidatus Troglogloeales bacterium
AATGTTTTGGGGTGGGCAGCAGTTGGGCCGCGCAGTAGGTTTTTAGAGGTGCCCTTGACTGTTTCCAGGGATTTGGGGGAACGGCTTGTGTTTACTTTTGCCCTCTCATTTCGGTATTCTAAGGAAGTCCGTACAGGGTAGGAAGGGGGAGCGATGGACATTGTCAGGGTTTCGTATTTTAGGATTGCGACGGAGGACAGGCCGGGGGAAACGGCGCGGTTTTCCAAACTGATGCTGGAGCATGATATCAACCTTGCCGGTGTCTGGAGTTTTGGCATCGGGCGGGGGAGCGCAGAAATTGTCGCTATCCCGCGGAATACAGAAAGTTTTAGACGGGCACTGGCCACAACCTCTTGGGCGGTAAGAGAAGGTTATTGTTTTCACATGATCGGCGAAGATCGTGCGGGGGCACTGTCGGAGACACTGGATCGGATTGCGCAAGAAGGAATTAACCTTTATGCCGTTTATGCCATGGGATTTGAAATGCGTTATTCCGCCTACTTGTGGTGCAATGAACAGGATGTGGATGCCTTGCGTAAGGTGTTGAAGGGATGGTAGCACCATCACTTCTGATCTTCGATCTGGATGGCACCCTCATTGATTCCAGAAAAGATATCGCAAACGCCGTTAATTTTACCTTCCATACGCTCGGACTTCCCCAAAAAGACCCGGAGCTAATTTATGGCTACGTCGGCAACGGGGTAAGGCGTTTAATTATTGACTCCCTAGACTCAGATGCGCCGGACCTCGTTTCTCGTGCCCTGAAGATTTTTGAACGGCATTATCTTATCCACCTGCTTAACGAGACAACCCTTTACCCGGGCATAAGAGCGCTAATGACGCGCCTAAAAAACAAGAAAAAAGCGATCGCCACCAATAAACCCATCCACTACACGAGGCCGATCCTAGAAGGGCTTAACATTTACCATCAGTTTGATAGCATACAGGCCGCTGAAATGAATGCCCCCCTGAAACCTCATCCCGGCATGATCTTAACGGTATTAAACGATTTGCAGGTGCCTAGGGATAAAACGGTGATGATCGGTGATTCGCAGAACGACATTGAAGCGGCTTCCGCGGCCGGGGTGTTGTCTTGCGCCGTCGGCTACGGCCTCTGTGACGCTACCGAGCTTCGTTTAGCTCACCCCGATTTCTTTGCCGAAACGGTCGAAGAGATTGGACAACTTTTTGTTTGAGATACCGAGATGACAGAGGACAAAGTCATATTTTAATGGATCAAGCGGGCTAAATACCCGCAGAGCGTCTGTCACCTCTCTGGCCATTTTCCAGTCCGCCGTTTTTCGACGCGTCAGGCCAAGATGACGTGAAACCCGGATGATGTGAGTATCAAGGGGGATGGTCAAACGCGATGGGGCAATGTCGTGCCAGAGGCCAAAGTCTACCCCGTCATCAAGACGCACCATCCACCGCAGGTAAAGATTCATCCGTTTGTAGGCGCCCTGTCCGGAAACCGATGGCAGGAGATAACGCAGCCCCCTTGAGCATCGAATAGGATAGGGCGATATCTCCGCAATTTTAATCAGTGCCTGTCCAAAGCGCTTAAGGGTAGCGTGCAAGCTATCTTCACTCGGCTCGTCTAAAGATAAAAAGAGGGTCTTGAGGGAGGCGTACCGTTGAATGATCTCGCTGGTTAAGTAGACAAGAGCGAAAAGATCATCGCTTGTGTTGAAGCGGTAATATACCCCATCGAAGCGAGGATGTTCGTGCTTCGGATCAAACGTCATCAGGTACCGGTAGGGTGATGGGCCAATAACCGCCAGTAGCCTTTCAAGAACGGCGGAGAAAAGCCTAATATGCCCGTATGCCAATGTTGCAGACAGCCACCCAACGATTTCCTTATCTTTGGGATCTGAATAACGGTGCGGGAATTGTATGGGGTCCGATAAAATAAGCCGTGTGGGCGCCGATTGTCGGTGGAGTGTGGCAAAGAGCGATCCCAAGCGGTCTTTCTTTTTTTGTGACATACCCATGGACAAGCCCTAACATCAATGTTGATTCTCATGCAACACGATTTTAATGCCGGTTAGATGAAACGACAAAGCGATGATTTTACCCTGACGCGCATGCTGGCCTCGGACGTGGCCTCTGTGCTCGCCATTGAGAGAGAAGTCTTTCCGGAGCCATGGTCTCGGGGAATGTTCCTGTCGGAGCTTTTTGATAGCTCCGTTTCGTTCCCCTATGTGATGCGTGTGCATGAGGCGCTGGTTGGGTATGTGATCTTTTGGCTGGTGTGTGATGAATGCCACCTGATCAATGTGGCAATCCATCCTGCTTGGCAAAGACGTGGGCTTGGAAAAGAGATGATCGCTTTCCTCCTGCGTACCAGCTTAGCGTACCATGTCCAGACGGTCATCTTAGAAGTTCGCAAGAGCAACACGGGAGCCCGTGCCTTTTACGAGAAGATTGGCTTCCGACAGATTGGCGTAAGACCCTGCTATTACAGCCGGCCGGTGGAAGACGCGCTCGTTCTACGGTGTAGTGTGAAGGAGGTACGGCTAGAACTTAATCCTCAGACACCTATTGGCGTTGACGTTTACACATAATCACTGCTGTCCGGCTAAAAATCAAATAGATTCAACCCGAAGTTGATGACTATAAGTTGCCCTAATTTCGGGGTCCGCTATACTTTGACGGTATCATCCGGAAGGTGTTGGTCAACACCAAGAGGATTGCTTATGGGTTACTTAAAGACAATGGTTCGGTGCGATGCGCTTTCCGGGTCATCGTAAACCAAGACGCGATCTTCCACGTGTAAGGCAACGGCCTGGGCAAGGACCACCCGTTCAATATAGCGTCCCGTTTGTTTTAGCGATTCAATATTATGCCTGTGATCAACGGGTTGGACATCCTGCACGATAATGGGCCCCGCATCTAGATCGGCCGTGACGTAATGGGCCGTGGCCCCCGTTAGTTTAACCCCGCGCGCATAGGCCTGCGCATAAGGATTGGCCCCCACAAAGGCCGGAAGAAAACTATGGTGAATGTTAATGACGGGGCACGGGCACCTAGATAGAAAGGTCGGGCTTAGAATCTGCATGTATCGCGCGAGCACAATGGTGTCAATTCCCTCTCGAACGAGAGCCAACTGCTTGCGCTCTGCGCTCGGTTTATCGGCAACGGAGATATGGTGAAACGCAATTCCCCATGTGGCCGCCGTGTCGGCAAGGTCGGGGTGGTTAGAGACGACCATGGCAATCTCGGCTTGCAAATCACCTGCACGTACGCGCATGAGTAGCTCCAGTAGGGCATGATCCGCCTTTGAAACAAAAACGGCCAAGCGCTTAAACGGCACGGCATGCGCCAATCGCCACTTCATTCGGAATCGCTTTGCAATCGGTTGGAAGGCAGCCCGCAATGTTGATTCATGTAACTTAAGGTCCGGTAAATGGAATGCCATCCGAATAAAAAATGCCCCGCCGGAGGGGTTGGTCGAGTGCTGACTCGATTCCGTAATATTGCAATGATGCGTAAAGAGAAACTGAGAAATGGCCGCTACAATCCCCGGCCGGTCTGGGCAGGCAATCAGCAGTCTTCCGATATCGTGAAGGGACTTAGTCTCCATGCGTTATCGTGCAGCTACGGAGGTAACCGCACGGGTGGCAGCCTCCGACAACTCGATAAATGGCCTTGGGAAGATACCTAAAACCAGTACTCCGGCAAGGCAGGTGTAGAGCGCAATTTTCATCGGCATCGAGATAGGAACGGCGGCGTATGTCCCCCCGATCGCGGGGGCCTTTGGCTCTAGCACGTAGATTTTCTTAAGCACAACCAAATAATAATAAAAGGCGATGACCACATTGATCAGGCCGACCGCCACAAGAACCATCAGTCCTTGCCGAATGGCCGCCGCAAAGATATATAACTTGGAGACGAAGCCCGCGAGCGGCGGCACACCGGCAAGCGAGAGGAGAAACACCAGCATAGAGGCGGCAAGCAGCGGTGACCGACGATTTAACCCTGCAAAATGATCAATGTTGTAATCGCCGGAAGGTTCCTGGTGTGTATAGATAAGCACCACAACGAATGCCCCAATATTGGCGAAGAGATAGGCTATAAAGTAAAACAAGATGGCATCATTCCCCATCTTTGTGCCGGTGGCTACGCCGATTAGAAGCGTGCCGATCTGGGCGATCCCCGAGTAAGCGAGTAGCCGCTTGATATCTTTCTGGGTAAAGGCGGTAATGTTTCCATAGGTCATCGAGACCAGGCTGATGGCAGTGACCATCCAGGGCCATTGCATGTCTATCTCCGCAAAGACCATAAAAAGTAAACGCAGCGCGACGGCAAACGTGGCCGCTTTGGGGACAATGGAGAGGTGCGCAGTAATAGGGGTCGGCGCCCCCTCATATACGTCTGGAATCCACGCATGGAAAGGGACCGCCCCCATCTTAAACGCGATACTGATAAAAATCAGCAACAACCCAACCGTCATTCCAAAACCTTGTAAGGACTGGGAGGGCCGTTTCACAATCTCATCAAAGAGAATAGTCCCCGTTTCGACGTAGATTAGACTGGCCCCGTAGGCTAGAATGGCCGCCGACAACACACTGAGGATGAACAGCTTAATGCCGGCCTCATTTGATTTTGCGTCTTCTTTAAGGTAGGCCACCAGGATGTAGAACCAAAGGGCCGTAAACTCAACCGAGATAAACAACGAGAGAAAGTCATTGGCCGATACCATCAGCATCATGCCCAGGGCTGATAAAAGTAGCAGTATGTAGTATTCTCCCCGAAAATAGGCAATCTTGCGGACGTAGTCCGTGGAGGCCAGGATGACCAAGAGGGTGGCCGCTAGGATAAACACTTTAAAGAAAATGGCCGTGGAGTCGAGGATAAACATGGTGTTAAATAGGGTGCCCTCAATCCCCCGGTAGGCAAGCATTAGAAGGTTCCCAATGATTAACCCCGTCGTACCCATAGACAGGGCCGCTAAGTGCTTTTGGGAGAGCCTTGGAAAGAGAAAATCAACCATCAAAAGGACGCAGATGGACACCGTCAGCCAGATTTCCGGCGCTAAGAGCGTTAGTTCAGATAGCGTGGGGTAGGAGACAGTCATGGATGGAGCATAGCATATTACACGGTCGCCGGTCTGTCGTAGGGTGTTGGATGTTAGCCGCCGCTTCAGCGGCCTACGGTGGTCTCTGTCGTTTGCGCGCCTTTCTTTATCGAACCGGCATGTTTAGGCAAAAACACCTTAATGCCTATGTGATTAGCGTAGGGAACCTGACAACAGGGGGGACAGGAAAGACACCGCTTACCCTGTTTCTGGCCACGCAGTGGCTAAAACACGGATACAGAGTCGGTATCGTCAGCCGCGGTTATAAAGGACGGTACCGCGGAGGGCCGTTACAGGTATTCCCTGCGGCAGACGGGGACGGCACGGGAATGGGGCCTTCATTGGTCGGCGACGAGCCTTATCTAATGGCATCCAGGCTCCCTGCCGTTCCGGTGGTTATCTCCAAAAACCGCTATCGGGGAGGACGGTGGCTTATTGAAAACTTCAAGAGTGAGATAATCTTACTCGATGACGGCTTCCAGCACCTATCTCTCTATCGTGACCTCAACTTGTTACTCGTTGACGCAAAACATCCGGGGGATAAGCTCCTGCCACAAGGACGATTACGCGAGCCGTGGCTAGCCGCACGTCGCGCCGACGTTATTATCGCGACACGTGTCGAGCATCTGTCGCCCCCTTTAATCCAGCAGATGAGATCCTTTCGGCATCCTATCCTACGATGTCGGTTTATCCCTTCCGAAGTGATCCAACTGCATACGGGGGAGGTTCGGCCGCTTACGGACATCGTAGGCGTGCCCATCGTTGCCTTTAGCGGCATCGGTAATCCGGAGGCTTTTATGGATAGCTTAAAAACGATAGGCGCCGACGTGAAGCAGCACGTTGTTTTTCCCGATCACTTTGCTTACAGGCAAGAAACGATTGACACAATTAACCGGACAGGTGCGGTAACGGGCGCTTCGCGTTTTATCACTACGGAAAAAGATGCAGTCAAGGTAAAAGCCTTTGCCTCTGCAACGTTTGATGTCTGGGCGCTTAGAATTGACGTCTCTTTTAGCGACGATGCATGGGAAACACTGTTGATACCTTATGCTTCCAAAAATCCGCCATCTCATTGAATACGGGGTGGCCCGCTTTGTCGCCCTGACCCTGAACTGTTTATCCCTTCCCATAGCCCTCAAGGCGGGAGAGGGACTTGGGAGGCTTTGTTATAGGCTGGATAGGCGACACCGGCGGATCGTGGATGAAAATCTGACGACAGCCTTCGCCAAAGAAAAAGAGGTACGGGAAAGAGAGAAAATTGCCATGGGGGCCTTTGAACATCTGGGACACATGATCGCAGAATGCAGCCGACTGCCCCACATCAGCAATGAGACCCTTCGTGAATGGGTGGAGGTGTGTGGCCTTGAGCATTATCATGCGGCAAAGGCGATGGGGCGAGGCGTGCTTTTTGTGACGGCCCACCTTGGGAACTGGGAGTGTATGCCGGCGGTACTGGCAGCCACCGGCCATCCGGTGCATTTAATTGCCCGACCGCTTAACAACCCCTTACTAGACGCATGGGTCAACGCTTGGCGAGCGCGTGGCGGAGGGGTGGTGATTAGTAAACACGCCCCTCCGGCCAAGCTGGTGAAGCTCTTAAAGCAGGGGGAGACTGTCGGGCTTCTGCTGGATCAGAACACGGCCCTGCGGGAAGCGGTATTTGTTGACTATTTCGGAAGACCGGCCGCCACCCATAAGGGGCTGGCCGTTCTAGCCCTGCGGACGGAGGCGCCCGTGCTACCGATTTTTATTTATCGTATCCGGGGGCGCCATCGTTTGGAGATTGAAGCGCCGCTTAAGATTACCCGAAGCGACAACCTCCATCACGATATTATGCATCTAACTGCCTGCGTGACACAAATCATTGAGCGCTATGTGCGTCGGTACCCGGGCCAGTGGTTATGGGGACATAAGCGCTGGAAGACCCGGCCAACCTCTGTCACTCCAACACAAGCTCCACTTTCAACGGGCGAGTGAACGCACCAATATCGTCCGTCCCGGTAAAGTCCCGTGCGGTAAAATCGCGTCTTCGATTGGGACCAAACGAGTAAACGGCGATCGTTACTTCCTCCTCTTCAGGTTCTTCATATTGCATCCAATAGGGTTGACCCCATGGATCCATCGCATATTTCCGGCGATTAGGGTTTTGGCTGACGCCGACACATCCGACCGCCCTGAGTGCCTCAATCACGTCAGGGGTAAGATAATTTGCCTGTATGGCCGTAAATATCCGTTTGTGTACGTACGACCGTTCAAGAAGTTGATCATCCGCTCCTCCTTCGTAGATGGCTTTGGTAAGCGCTCCTACCTCTTTTTGGGCGCACGCGATTTTTTCAGCGCTATCCACGCGGGCTGACATCTCAATTCCCCCGAAACCTGCACCCATAATGAGGAAGGGGAGCAGGGCGTAGACAAGTTTTGGGCGCAAAGAAGCGTCTGAAGGGAAGGCGGTGAGGTAGAAAAGCAGGCCCGTGAATAGCTCGACGTATTCGGCGGTGAGATCAATGGGATAGATGAGAAGTAAGACGATTGCGCACACGGACCAGGGAATGTAGGAGATCGGCAAAAGGATCGTCTCTAGGTGCTTGGGGAGGGGAAGGGAAGCATTTAGCCGATAAAAAACCGGTAGACTAACCCCCCAAACGGACAGGGTGGCGATGACTAACCATTTCGGCTCAAACAAGGCCTTTGAAAAATTATGGAGATTTAGTTCCTGCTGATAGTTGCTTTCTAAAAAACTTTCAGGTGGGGTAAATCCCAATAGGCGCTGGCCCCAACTGATTTCTTCCCCGGCCACCACGATACAAAAAAGCCCCGTTGCGGTGATAACCCACGCCGTAGCAAACCCATGGCGTTTTGCCGCAGACAGAAACACCATGCCCGCGGTACAAAACAGACCGACCGTTAGCCACTCGATCCACGCGTCTTCTTGGGCCAGTCGTTCATACACTTCCGGCGCCGTGGCTGCCAAGAGTGCAAACAGCCCCATCGCAAAACCCGCAATGAGATGCCCGCTATTGTCGCGGTTCATAAGTCAAAAGTAGACGGGTATAGACGGGTAGCATGCCCATCAATGTTTCTATTGCGTCCTTTCTCTGAACATCTTTACCCCATCAGAGAATGGCGGGACGGCGAGTCCGATATTGGGAACCTTCGTGAGTGTCCCGGTACTATCCTGAACGAAACCGGAAATCGTTTCGTCCCCCGCACCTACAATCAGCTTAGACGGGATGCCCACGCTAATTTCAATGTCCCGCTGTGCCACAGTGGGGTTGTTCGGGTCGGTACCGAGAGCGCCTTCCGGGACGGAACTTGTTGAAAAGGCCGTCCCCGTCTCAAAATGCACGGCATAAAGTTTACCGATTCCA
>SBBL01000142.1 GCA_005239745.1 Candidatus Troglogloeales bacterium
CGACCCAGTTCATCACCTTATCAATCGGTACCTCAATCGTCCCCATCACGTAACGGGCCGAAATCCCAGATGTCCGAAGCAGGGCAATCAAAAGCGACGCCGTGTCCATATCGTTGCACTGCTTGGTCAGCAGGCAGTGATTTGCCCCTTGAATGGAGCCATAAGTCGGCACAAAGTCAAGGTTGTTGCGGACATAGTTGTAGATTTTGACCGGATTGTTATCAAGGCTTGCCGCCAGATCTTTAATCTCTTGCGTAAACTGCACCTCGACTGTCTCGGTGAGGTCGGCGGGCGTGGGAGGTTTGGCTAGATCAGGGTTAGGGTCAGCAGGGCATAAAGCCCGGCATCACCCCCTGCAAAGGCAAGTTGGATGGGGTCCCGAAACACCGCAAAGTCTTCCTTCTTCATTCGGGGCTCGCGCTGCTTCATCTTCGGTGTGCGATGGGGCAGATGGTTCGGCGCGAATTGCTTTGTCTTCCAGACTGATGACTTGACGATGCCCTTGGAGGGCCTCGACCCCTTGGGGAATATCTTCTCCTGCAGCCAACAACCGATCGATTTCTTCGATCTCCTCCTTGGCAGCCAGAAGGGATTCCTCAAACTTCTCTGAGGCCGTTTGTATTTTCTTGGAGTTTACGGGATTTGATTTCGCCTGAGCCGCATAGGCATAGTTCCACGGCTCGATACAAAACCAGGAAAAGAAGACCAGAACAACGGCGGCAATGGGTCTTAAGCGGCGTCTAAAACGGCCATCCATAAGATCACTCCATTAAGGTGCTAATAGGGTCGCCGGAATGAGTTGCGCCTCCGTGTTCAATCTCTTAATGGCGTCATCTAACGCCTTCCGGCCACTTACATCAAACTGTGCCTGCAACGCAATCACCGTTACTTTTCCATTTTTATCGGATAGGTGCAACTGCACCGGACGCGTACCGGGGAATTGCCGCAAGATCTCTTTTAAGGCGATCAGGTGCGTCGGTGGGGTGTCCGCTTCAGACAAATGGATCACGTAAGGAATCGTCTCCAACGCCGTAGTGGCACCCGAGTCTGTCGGTGCTGTCATTGGAACAATACGGATCGCCTTTATTTTTATCCCTTTTTCACCGTTATCAAGCGTCCCGGTAATCACCACCGGTGCATCCTGCACAAAAAGCTCAGAGGCCGTTTTGTAAAGATCAGGAAAAACAATCACATCGGCAAAACCTGTCAGGTCCTCCAAGCGCAGGTAGGCCATGCGATCCCCCCGCTTGGTGATCGTCGTGCGTGTTTGACCAATAACCCCGGCCAGTGAGACTTCACGGTCTTGTGGAATTTCGGGGAGCGTCTCAATTGGGATAACACCGTATTCGCGCATGCATGCCTCGCGTGAAAGCAGTGGATGATGTGTGATATAGAAGCCGAGCATTTCCTTCTCAAATTTGGCGACTTGGGCGTTATCCCATTCCGGAACCGGGGGATATTCTAGGGGGTCGGTGTCATCGGTTTCAAACAGCGACATCTGGCCGCCCTCTTTAGCCCTTTTGCGTTGGCCGCCTATTTGGATGGCCTGTTCCATCATTTCCATCAGCCCGGATCGCGTTACCCCCATTGCGTCAAAGGCACCACACTTAATGAGGCTTTCAATCACACGCTTATTGATTTTGTATGGGTCGGTCTTCCGACAAAAATCAAATAGTGAACTGAAGCGCCCCTCTTGTTCCCGGGAGGCCAAAATGGCGTCAACGGCACCACCGCCCACATTCTTGACAGCCGCAAGGCCAAACCGAATCCCTTCAGGCACCACCGTAAAGTCTTTACCGCTTTCATTAATATCCGGTGGAAGAATGACAATGCCCATCCGCCGGCATTCACCGATATCGTTGATTCCCTTGTCGGTGTTACCCACCTCGGTGGTTAAAAGGGCCGCCATAAAAGGCCGCGGATAATGACACTTCAGATAAGCGGTTTGATAGGTAATCAGCGCATAGGCGGCGGAATGTGATTTGTTAAATCCGTAGCCTGAGAAATATTCCATCAGGTCAAAAATCTTATGTGCCTTCTCGGTGGAGATGCCCCGACCAATCGCCCCCTCAACAAAGCGCGTTTTTTGCTTGGCCATCTCCTCCGGTTTCTTCTTTCCCATCGCCCGACGCAACAGGTCGGCCTCCCCCAAGGAAAACCCCGCAAGGACATGTGCAATCTCCATCACCTGTTCCTGGTAGACCATGACGCCATACGTGTCCTTCAGAATGGGCTCAATGGCGGGGACATCATAGTGGATTTTTATGCCCCCCCGCCTGCGCTTAATAAAGTCATCCAACATGCCGCTGCCGATCGGTCCCGGTCGGTAAAGCGCAAGGATGGCAATAATGTCTTCAAACGTTTCAGGGCGCATCTTCATGAGCAAATCGCGCATGCCGCGGCTCTCGAGTTGAAAAATGCCGGTGGTCTTGCCGGTGCCCATCAGCGCATAGGTTTCCAAATCATCAAGCCTGATGTTGCTAATGTCAAAGGTCGGGTGTGTTTGGCGGATACGACGAACGGCATCGTCAATGACTGTTAAAGTGCGAAGTCCCAAGAAATCGAACTTAATCAGTCCCACCTTCTCAATATCGTCCATGGCGTATTGCGTGACCGTCTCCCCCTTGCTTCCGCGGTAGAGGGGGGTATAGTCGGTCAGCGGTGACGGCGAGATGACCACCCCGGCCGCATGGGTAGAGGCGTGGCGCACCAACCCTTCAAGCCGTTTGGCAAGCGTTAAGACCTCGGCGATGGTGGGATTGGCCGAGATCGCTTCCGATAATTTGGGTTCTTTGGCTATGGCCTCGTCAAGTGTGATGTTCAATGTGTCCGGGATGAGTTTTGCCAATTGATCCACGTCTGCGTAGGGCACCTCCAGCGCCCGTCCGACGTCTCGGATGGCCGCGCGTGCGGCCATGGTTCCAAAGGTAATAATCTGGCAAACACGATCGTTACCAAACTTTTGCGTGACATAGCGGATCACTTCTTCCCGCCGGTTCATGCAAAAATCCATATCAATATCGGGAAGGGTGACCCGTTCCGGATTGAGGAATCGCTCAAAGATGAGACCGTGTGGAATGGGGTCAATATTGGTGATACCGAGCGCGTAGGCCACCAAACTGCCCGCTGCCGATCCGCGACCCGGCCCCACGGGAATCTCTTCGGAGCGTGCGTAGCGCATGATATCCCAAACGATTAGAAAATAACCGGCATACCCCATGGCGTTGATCATCTGTAATTCATAGGCAAGCCGCGTTTCATAGGGCCCACGGACGCCGACCCCGCCGTCCGGCATCTGGGAGAGTCGTTGGTTTAGCCCCTCCATCGTGAGGGCCTGAAGGTACTGCTGATGGGTCATGTCCGGCGGGACGTCGTAGTGGGGGAGATGCACGGCACCAAATTTCAGGGTCAGATCAACCATGGAGGCAATCCGTACTGTATTGGACACGGCCTCCGGAAGGGCTGCAAAGGCCGCAACCATTTCGTCTGGAGACTTGAAATAGAGCGAATCGGTCTGAAACCGCATCCGATTCGGCATATTGACGGTCTTGCCGGTCTGTAGACAGAGCATGATGTCGTGTGCACGGGCGTCGTGCTGGTGCAGGTAGTGACAATCATTAGTAGCAACAATGGGAACGCCCCATTGTTTAGCAAACGCGACCAGTCGGGCGTTGACGGCTGTTTGTATCTCCAGGCCGTTTTCCTGAACTTCGATAAAGAAGCCGTCCTTACCAAAAATATCGCGGTAGGTGTGCAGGGCGTCGGTTGCTTCTTTTTCAAGGCTGCGGGAGAGAAGGTAGGGGATCTCGCCGCGGAGACACCCGGAAAGCCCAAGGAGACCGGCGCTGTATTGCCGCAGGACATCTTTATCAATCCGTGGCTTGTGGTAGAACCCCTCCATTTGGGCGATGGAAAGTAGCTTCATGAGATTTCGATAGCCGGTCTCGTTGGCGCAAAGGAGGATCAGGTGATAATACGGCGTGCTAACGCTAGAGGCCGCGTAATCGTCGTCCGCGACGGAGGAGAGTTCCTTATCGAACCGGCTACGTGGTGCAAGGTAGGCCTCGCAACCGATAATGGGCTTGACCCCGGCTTCCGTCGCAGCCCGATAGAACGCGATCGCACCAAACATATTGCCGTGATCGGTCATGGCAATGGCCGGCATGTGAAAGGCGCTTGCCGCATGAACCAGCGGGACAATCCGATTCGCGCCGTCTAATAAGCTATATTCCGTGTGGACATGGAGGGGGACGAAGGGAGGACAAGACATGCCGTTATTCTAAACGTGTACCCTATAAAGGTCAACCTATCGTATTGACCTGTGTGGGGTATCTATAGAAGCAATACGCCGGGTAGATTTCCGATAAGGCAATGCGGCCCCTTGATACGATGAGGGCATTCCATTAAGATGCCCGGGAAGTGCCGTTTTTGGAGAAGTTACATTGGAATCTTTGATTTTTGAGAAGAGTGTACCAGGGAGGCGTGGGATTGCCTATCCGACGGAATCACTCGAAAATATCTCCGTTGATTGCTTCCTGCCTAAAAAATATCAAAGGGATGTTTCCCTTCCCCTACCGGAAGTTAGTGAAAATATCCTTATCCGTCACTACTTAAAACTTTCGCATCAGAACTATGGGGTGGATACGGGCTATTATCCGCTGGGTTCCTGTACCATGAAATACAACCCCAAGATTCACGAGGAGATTGCGGCACTTTTCGCGCGTCTCCATCCCTTACAACCGGTTGAAACAGCTCAGGGGGCACTTAAACTGCTTTATGAATTGTCGGAGATGCTTGCAGAAATTTCCGGAATGAAACAAGTCTCGCTTCAACCGGCGGCCGGGGCACAAGGGGAGTTTACCGGCATGCTCATGATTCGCGCCTATCACCATAAAAATGGCGACGGGAGCACGCGGCGGATAGTCTTAATTCCAGACTCGGCCCATGGAACCAATCCTGCAAGCGCCTCTCTGGCGGGGTTCCGCGTTCAAACGGTTCGCTCCGGCAGTGATGGGCGTGTGGATGTCGGACATCTTGCCGAGTTGGCCGGCCCCGACACAGCCGCACTGATGTTGACCAACCCCAACACGGTCGGTCTATTTGAGCGCCGCATTGATCACATTGCGGATATCGTTCACGGGGCGGGCGCTCTGATGTACTTAGACGGCGCTAATTTCAATGCCATGCTTGGCCTGACCCGCCCCGGGGACATGGGGTTCGATATTGTCCATTTTAATC
>SBBL01000020.1 GCA_005239745.1 Candidatus Troglogloeales bacterium
GCGAGGAGCGCGCATACCCTTCTGTATGTAAGCGACGAGCAACGCAGCAAACAGGGATGAATCGGCAGCCCGACTGCATAGGTTATTCCTTGACAAGCCATAACAGGAGGAAATCATGTTTTTTCAAACCATGAGTCAACTGGGGGATACCATTAAGGGGATCATTGAGATCACAGATGGATCGGTAAAGGTGCTTAACCCATCCCGCATTCGAGGTGGGCTGATCCAGCGGCTCACTTATACGGCCGTCTTCCACCCGAAGCCACAGATGCGCGGTACCGCAAGGTGGCTCATTAAGTCCATCGCGCCCACGGTGGGAGTCCATCTAAGCTCCATCCATCCCCTTTATCAGGCCATCGGTCACGGCAGTGTAGGGGGCTTTACGGTGCCTGCCATCAATGTGCGCGGCATGGCGTACGATACAGCCTGTGCTATTTTTCGCGCGGCCAATGCCCACGCAGTCGGCGCCCTGATCCTGGAGCTTGCCAAGTCCGAAATGGGATATACCCATCAGTCGCCCGCTGAATACGCTGCGGTGGTCACGGCCGCCGCAATCCAAGAAGGTTTTTCCGGCCCGCTCTTTATTCAGGGGGACCATTTTCAGGCGAGCGCAAAGGCCTATCAGGCAGACCCTAAAAAGGAAGTGGATGGGTTGCGCATGTTAATCCGGGAGGCCGTCACGGCTGGTTTTTTAAATATTGATATTGATTCTTCCACACTGGTGGATCTCAGCCGTCCGACGCTGACAACCCAGCAACGGGACAATTACGAAGTAGCGGCGTTGCTAACGGCTGAAGTGCGCGCCGTGCAGCCTTCCGGCATAACGGTATCGGTGGGCGGGGAGATTGGAGAAGTAGGCGCAAAGAACTCCACGGTGGAGGAGTTCGTCGCGTTTATGGATGGATTTAGGGAACGCTTGAACGCACAATCTGCAACGCCGCCTATTGGCATCAGCAAAATCTCCGTGCAGACGGGAACAAGCCACGGCGGAGTGCCCATGCCGGACGGAACGGTCGCTCAGGTCAATCTGGATTTTGATGTGTTAGAGGGCATTTCACGGGTGGCACGGGAAAAATACGGTCTGGCCGGTGCCGTGCAGCACGGGGCATCCACGCTCCCGCCGGAGGTTTTTGACCGCTTTCCAAAGACGGGAACGGCTGAGATCCATCTCGCGACGGAGTTTCAGAACATGCTATACGCCACTATCCCCGACACGCTCAAGGCACAGATGTACGCCTATCTGCACAAAACCTGTCAGAACGAGATGAAAGCGGGTCAGACGGAGGAACAGTTTATCTACAAAACCCGAAAAAAGGCCCTGGGGCCGTTCAAGAAGGCCCTGTGGGACCTACCGGTGGACGTCCGCACCCGCATTGGAACCGCACTCGAAGAGAAATTTTCCTTCCTCTTCAAAAAACTGAATGTGGTTGAGACGGCCTCACTTGTCAGACAGGCCGTCCCCATCGTTGGGGTAACCTTTGCGTTGCGCAACGAGATTGCCGCGGCGGAAGCGGAGGCCGCATTGGGAAGACAATCAGCTACCCCAGAAGCCGATAATCCTGCCGCCGACTAATGATGGGGTGCAAAAGAGGAGCAATGCCTATCGTGAGCTTGTCAAACCGGGTTGTGGCAAAATGGGAGAGGTGGGTTTATTCCCGTGGCGGTTCACGTCGCCGCCGTGCAATCGCAGCGTAGAGAAGATAGACCACAAAAAATGTACCTGTCAGAAAGTAAAAATTACCGATAATGTGAGGATAATTTTCTGCCAGATAAAATGCCACGGACAAAATAACGGCACTAGAAAAAACCAACAGCCACAAGACCAGTAGCGGATTTATTGCACCCACCTCTTTGAATATCCTATCGCGGAGATTAAACGCACATCGTTGAGACCGCAGGGTAATACCGATAGAGACATTTTTTTGTAAAAAAGCGAGTTGATCTTTCCTGCGATATGCCAATTTTCCGTCCCCTCTTTGCTATCACCTAAAAAATATCACTGCATGGCAATAAGTTATAGCTAATTCACAACATGGCCCTAATTTTGCTCAACATAGGCTCGACGGCTGTGATGGTATTGCGCGACAGGCGGCTGCGGTCCATGAAATGAGGGGTACGGAGATGAAATGTCCCAGGTGCAGCGGGTTTATGCAAACGGAACGGCTAGCTGATTTTTTTCTCTTTTTCAATGTATGGAAATGCATCAACTGTGGTGTGATTCTAGACCAGACAATTCTCGGCAATCGTCAGAAAACCTTCTCCATGCCTGCTGCCTCCGCGTCGTGCCGAAGGGGGGACTCGAACCCCCACGGGGTCTCCCCCACTAGACCCTGAACCTAGCGTGTCTACCAGTTCCACCACTTCGGCTCTCGGCACTACATAGCAGAGACGGAAGAAGCGGGTCAACGGGTTGGAGGTACCCTCGGTGGTTGACTACGTTCAAGAAGAGAGGATAATCTGCTAAAAGGGATGCTGTGTCTGATATGTCTGAAACTAAAAAGCGTCGTCCGTTTGAGGGAGCCATGAAGGCATTATCTGGACAGTTTCGCAATACAGGTAAGGGAGAAGCTGCAGTGACGGAAACCGAGAAACTTTCTTTACAAATTCACTCGATGGAAGAGGAGTTAAATGGGCTTCGTGCTTTGCGCGCCCAATACGAGCAAATAGAAAAACAAAACGAAAAACTGACGGCTGCCTTAGTGGCCATTAGGGGTCAAGTGGAAGCCATGAAGAAGGAGGTGGAACGGCTGAGCGCACCCCCCTCTAGCTATGCCATCTTCTCCCGTACGAACACGGACGGAACCGCAGATGTCTATATCGGTGGCAGAAAGATGAAGGTGAATCTCCATCCCAATCTCTCAAGCAAAGAGATCAAAAAGGGCCAGCAAGTTGTTTTGAATGAGACCTTGAATGTCATTGAAGTGGGTGAGATAGATAAACAGGGGGAAATCGTTCACTTAAAGGACTTATTAGGAGATTCCCGTGCTGTCGTGGAGATGCGGTCGGATGAACAGCGGGTCGTGGAGTTAGCCGATTCCTTGAAGGACATTTCCTTGGTGGTGGGTGATGCCCTTTTATTCGATACCCGCTCCGGATACGTGCTTGAAAAACTTCCAAGATCAGAGGTACAAGATGTTGTTTTGGAAGAGGTTCCGGATGTCACCTACGCACATATTGGGGGCCTAGACGCGCAGATTGCGATGGTTCGAGAGGCCATCGAAGCCCCGTTGCTCTATTCGGAACTTTATGCCGAACATCGCTTACGCCCAACCAAAGGGGTGTTGCTTTACGGGCCGCCGGGTTGCGGAAAAACCCTTATTGCAAAGGCCGTAGCGGCGTCCGTTGCCGACCGGTTACACCACCTTTCCGGTCAGGAAGTACGTAGTTTCTTTCTGCATATTAAAGGGCCGGAGCTTTTGAACAAGTATGTGGGCGAAACGGAACGTCAGTTGCGCGAGGTCTTCAAAAAGGCCAGGGAACGGGCAAGTGAAGGGCATCCCGTTATTATCTTTTTTGATGAGATGGATTCGCTCTTTCGGACTCGGGGGACCGGTGTTTCATCGGACATGGAAGCCACCGTTGTCCCACAGTTCTTGTCCGAGATGGATGGGGTAGAATCTTTACGTAACGTGATTGTCATTGGGGCAACCAACCGTCAGGATCTGCTCGATCCTGCCATATTGCGCTCCGGCCGGTTGGACGTGCGGATAAAAATTGGCAGGCCCGACCCTGCCGGGGCCGAAGCCATTTTCCGGCAATATCTCACATCCGACCTTCCTTACCACGCAGAAACCATGAAAGCCGCCAGAGGAGATGCGGCGGCAGCGGCGGCCTATTGTATTCGAGAAGCCGTTGATTTCATGTACTCGACAAAGGAAGAAAACCGGTTTTTGGAGGTGACGTATGCGGACGGCGGAAAGGAAATCTTCTATTTCAAGGATTTTGTTAGTGGCGCCATGATTGAAGGTGTTGCTTCCCGGGCCAAGCGGCGCGCGGTAAAGAGACTCATTGAAACCGGGGTGAAGGGCATCCAGGTCGGTGACCTTACGGATGCCATTCAAGAAGAGTTCAAAGAAAATGAAGATCTTCCCAACACCACCAATCCGGACGATTGGGCGAAAATTGCCGGTCGTAGGGGAGAAAAAATTGCGCATATCCGAACGATGGCAGGATCGGACGGGCCGGACACGAAGCGAATCGAAACCGTGATGACCGGCCACTATCTATAACCCGATATCCTGCCACCAGACGATTGCGGCGGTGTGGGTTTTTGGTTTGCGCATCAAACGGACGGTTAAGACTTACTCCGGTCTGGATCTCGCGATTATTACGGATAAACCGCTGCCGCTTGCCAGGCGCCTCTCTCAGAGACAACTTTTCGGAATCCGACCTACCGTGGAAAGTAGATGTGATTGACTGAGCAACGGCGAGTGAGGCGTTTCGAGACATCATTGAAATGAGAAAGAGGCGAATCAATAAACAGGTAACAGACCATGCAATTTCTTTTTGGAACGGAAACTGAGTTTGGTATTCTGGGACGTGGGACAAGGTCATTTGACCCCGTCTCGGGTTCGATGGCCCTGATCGCCAATAACCCCTATGGCATGTCACCGACGGCCGTTTGGGACTATGAGCCTGAAAACCCACTTTTGGATGCGCGTGGGTTTGAAGAAGAGGGAGAGCAGGAACGCCCGGGGCCTACCTATAACGGTCTCCTCAACAAGCTCCTGTACAACGGGGGACGCCTCTACGTGGATGGGCCACACCCAGAATACTCCACACCGGAGTGTACCGACCTTCGTTCGTTGATCGCATACGAAAAGGCGGGAGAGCGTATCGTGGAGGCCTGTCTCGAGCGGGTCAATCGCCAGCATCCCGACACCCCCTGGGTCATCTATAAAAACAACACCGATCACAAGGGACATAGCTACGGATATCATGAGAACTATCTTGTTGAAAGGGGTATCCCCTTCGATACGTTGGTCACGCAGCTCATGCCGTTTTTAGTCACGCGCCAGATCTATGCGGGCGCGGGGAAGGTAGGCACAGAGAATAGAACGTCACCCACCACCTATCAAATCTCACAACGGGCAGACTTCTTTGAAACCTTGGTGGGCTTAAGTACGATGGTCAAGCGACCCATTATTAATACACGGGATGAGCCGCACGCCGACCCGGCACGCTACCGACGGTTGCACGTTATCGTCGGAGACGCGAACATGTCGGAAGTAAGCACGTATTTGAAGGTGGGAACATTGGCGCTGGTTTTGGCAATGGTTGAAAAGGGCACGTACGTCTCCGACATGACCATTGACGATCCCATTTCCAGCATCAAAGCCGTTTCGCGCGATCTAACCCTGAAGAAAACAATTTTACTATCCAGTGGGCACCATCTTCGGGCACTGGATGTTCAGCGGGCCTATTGGGAGGCGGCCGAACGCCATTTTTCAACCTGCACAGACCCTGCCGTGAAAGACATCTTATATCGGTGGCAAGCGGTACTGACGATGCTTGATCATGATCCGATGCAACTGGATCGAGAGATTGACTGGGTGATGAAAAAACGGTTAATTGATGCCTATGTGGAACGTAAGGGAATTCCGTGGACGGACCCCCGTGTGACGATGATGGATTTGCAATACCACGATGTGACGCAGGAGAAGGGGCTGTACTATACACTCGAACGCAGTGACCGCGCGACGCGGTTGGTCTCGTCAACCAAGGTGACGGACGCACAACAGAATCCACCGAAAGACACCCGTGCCTACTTCCGGGGACACTGCTTAAAAAAGTTCTCAAAAGATGTTTATGCAGCCAGTTGGAGTTCTCTTTTGTTTGATGCCGGAGAGAATGCTATTAAACGGGTGCCTTTGATGGACCCACACAAGGGAACGGAGCGCATGGTGGGGGCTATCTTAGAGCGCGTGACGACCCTACCGCAGTTGCTTTCGGAAATTTCTTCCTAGGGGCTTTTGACCGGGGGGGCACGGTGCACCGTGCCCCCCCCGGTCAAAAGCGAGGAATGGGGGTACTACCACATGGGACTGAACAGCTAACCTGCTTTGGCCAGGTGTTGTAACGCCTTTTTAATGAGTTGCTCAAGTGACAGGCTGTCCGTGGTTTCTCCTCGAACAACATCCAAGACACGTTTAGCCTCTTGGTAACGGTACCCCAAATTAACCAAGGCCGAGAGTGCCCCTTCAACCGCCTGCCGTTCCATCGTCACCGCCGACACATCCGATTCTATACCCTTCTCCCGCGCGGACAACGTCACGGACAAAGGGGCAACTTTTTCACGTAGTTCTAATACTAGACGTCCGGCTACTTTTGTACCAATACCGGGCAGGGCCTTTAGGCGTCCCACATGACCATTTTTTAGCGCCGAGACCAAGTCGGCCGTTCCCATGGATAAAATAGTGAGTGCCAGCTTGGGCCCTACGCCGGAGACCCCAAGCAATAAAAGAAAGAGTTCTTTTTCTGAGTGTGCCAGAAACCCATAAAGCGCGAGCACTTCTTCTCTTACATGCGTATAAATATGCAGCGTCACGGGAGCGTCAATCTCTGGAAGCTGATAAAAAGTCGTCAGCGAGACATGAACTTCATACCCGACCCCCTGTACGTCAATCAGGACGGTGTTGGTAGACTTGCCCACGAGGATGCCACGTAACAACGCAATCATGGGTGTCGCTCATTAGGCCGAAAAGCGTTGGTTGTATGGGCGTGGCAAATGGCGATAGCCGCCGCATCCGCCTCATGGTCCGATGCTAGAGGGGTAGAGAGATGAAGCAGGTAGCCAACCATCCGTTGTAGTTGTTCTTTCGATGCCCTGCCATAGCCGACAACCGCCATTTTAACCGCCGTTGGACTATATTCAAACACGGGGAGGTTACTACATTCTGCCGCAAGAAGCACGACTCCTTTTGCCTGTCCGAGCTTAAGTGCAGATTGAAAGTTCTTTGCGAGGAAGGTACCTTCTAGTGCAAGACAAGAGGGGGAAGATTCAGAGATGACCTTTAGAACGGCGTCGAATATTTGCTTCAGCCGTTTGGGAAAGGGATGTTGGAGATGCGTGCGTATCTGACCCGATTGAACGAGCACCCACCCTCCAGAGACGTGGGCGACAACAGCATATCCCGTGGCGCCGATACCGGGATCAATGCCAAGTATCGGTGCCGGGTTGTCCATCCTTATGAGGCAATGCTTTCCATGACATCTTTGGGAATGTCAAAATTGGCATAGACATTCTGGACATCGTCATGGTCTTCCAGTACTTCCATGAGGTTGAGTACCTGCCCCGCTGCCTTTCCCTCCAGTGGACAAGAGGTCTTCGGTAGGGCAGTGATGTCCATAAACAGAGGCGCCCATTTTGCCTCCGTGAGGACCTTTTTGACGGCTTCAAAATCGGCCGGCGCCGTAATGACCTCATAGACGTCTGGATCATCGGAGCGCACGTCTTCAGCCCCCGCATCGAGTGCGGCCGTCATAAGCGCCTCCTCGTCCACCTCCGACTTATTAAAGGTGATATATCCTTTTCTCTCAAATATCCAGGAGACGCTTCCGGCCTCCGCCATGTTACCGCCGTATTTAGACAGAAGATGTCGAATTTCAGAAAGAGTGCGATTTTTATTATCGGTGGCCACCTGGATAAGCAGGGCCGTACCGCCCGGTCCGTAGCCTTCATAAGACATCTCTTCGTATACCGTCCCAGGCAACTCCCCTGTTCCTTTTTGGACGGCCTTTTTAATGTTATCCGCGGGCATATTGGATTCTTTGGCCTTCAAAATTGCGGTGCGTAGGCGAGGGTTGCCATCAGGGTCTCCGCCGCCCACCCGCGCGGCAATGGTGATCTCACGGATGATTTTTGTAAAAATCTTGCCGCGCTTCATGTCTACTGCGGCCTTCTTGTGCTTTGTGGTTGCCCACTTCGAGTGTCCAGACACCTACCCTTTAACCTCCTAACCCCACGACCCAACTCGGACGTTCACAACTATCATACCCTGCCAAAGGGAGTCAAACGGCCCTTGGCCGGAGATTGTGAACTTGATTGTGTTTCTACGTACAGTTATGCTGCTAGACTGACAAGCCGGACAGAGTTAATGGATTCTTACATGCAGGACACACCCGCTAGCCATACCATGCCGTTTCTCATTCATAAGGTTGGGGCCGGAGAGAAAGCGGCCCATGACCTTACTTACGATGAAGCATTACAGACAGCCAGGCTGCTCCTCCGTGGTGAGACAACCCCGGCACAGGCGGGTGGGTTTTTACTTGCCCTGCGCATGAAAGGGGAAAGTTTTGATGAGATGCTTGCCTTTACGCAGGCCTGCCGAGAGCAAAACAAACCCTTCGTCACGGATATATCCTCATGCCCCCTGGATATCCCCGTCTATGCGGGGAAGAAGGCCTCACTTCACGCGATTGTCCCGGCAAGCTTGCTTATGGCCGCGTGTGGTCAGCCGGTTGTTTTGCACGGATTCTCCGGTGTGCCGGGGCGTATGGGTGTCGCCGACTTGCTAAGGGAATTGGGCGAGGGGATGGACACGGGCACCGTAGAGATGGCCGCAGCACGCTTGCGTTGCACGGGATGGGCCTATCTGGATATTGCCGACTTTAACCCTCCCTTGTGTAGGTTTCAGTATCTACGTGGAGAGTTAGGGGTCAGAACGATCTTCAATGCCGTTTCACGCATGATTGACCCGGCCAAGTCCGGCCGGCATCTGATCGGCATTTCACACCCGCCTTACTTTGAGAAAACGCTCGATGTGTTAAGACACTTGGGAAGCCATCGGGCAATTGTCTTGCGAGGGGTGGAAGGTGGCCCTGAGCCTTCGGTCACGTCAGATACCAAGGCCTATATCTATACTTCGGATTCCGCCCCGTCCCAGCTTACCTTTTCAATCGAAGCGATGGGGGTGAAAAAGGGTCACCGGACACAGATTGCGGTAGATGATCCCTCGACACACATCTCAATATGCAAGCAAATTCTGTCAGGAGAAGGGGCGTCGGATAGATCTGACGCGTTTTATACTTTGCGACACTGGATACTTTGGACGACAGCGTTTGGCCTGTACGCCGCGGGGGCCTGCCCGACGGTGCAGGACGGATGGAAAACGGCAGAGAAGGCATTGCTAAATGGCCAAGGATGGGAGAAATACCAACAACTCGTTAATGGATAGTGGGATGAGAAGGCATCTTCGATGTTCGTGACCCCAGCACATAGGCGAGATCGCGTATGATACCCCTTTCCGTGGTATAATCGCTCCATGCCAACCGTTACCTATCCGGAAGCGCCGCCTGCGGAGGCTATCCCAAATGTTAGAGACGCTGGCTCGGACGCGTCTGTCGCGTGTATTCCGCCGTTCAAAGTTGTTTTTCTAAATGACGACAAGACCACCATGGAATTTGTCGTTCACGTCTTGCGTACCGTCTTCGGCAAGGATCTGGACACGGCCGTTCGATTGATGCTGGAGGTTCATCATACAGGGGCCACAACGGTTGCTATTTTGCCAAAAGAACTCGCTGAATTAAGGCAGTTACAAACCCACTCAGCCGCGCGGGCCGCCGGATTTCCATTGCGCTGTGTGATCGAGCCCGCGTAAGGGTTTGTCAAGGAATAACGTATACACAAAGGGCAAACGAGTCACCCTGTTTGCAAGGCGCGAGGAGCGCGCGTACCCTTCTGTATGTAAGCGACGAGCAACACAGCAAACGGGGATGGATCGGCAGCCCGGCTGCATAGGTTATTCCTTGACAAACCCTAAAGAGAGGAGAGAGGTCCTGTGAAAGTCGTGGTGGTGGCGTATGGGTCTGGAAACTTGCTTAGCGTCCGCCGAGGCTTCGAGCGTGTGGGTATGGACGTTGTCATGAGTGACCGTCCACAGGATATCAACGATGCCAGTCATCTAGTGGTTCCGGGGGTTGGTGCGTTTTCCACCTGTATGAGACAGCTTGAGGACTTGCGTCTGCTCTCTCCCATCCTACGAGCCATCCGCTCCGGAAAGCCGTATTTAGGTATCTGCCTGGGGCTTCAAATTCTCTTCTCCGAAGGGACGGAGTCCGGAGCCGTGCTTGGCCTCAATGTGGTTTCTGGAAAAGTCGTCCATTTTCCTTCCTCGGACACACGGACGCGCGTCCCACAAATGGGGTGGAACACCCTTCAGATAAAGAAACCCAATGCGCTACTGACGGGGATTCCGGACCATACATACTTCTACTTCGCGCATTCCTATTACGGCCTTCCTGACGATCTAAGTTGGGTGGCCACCACGACCTCCCATGGTCTTTCGTTTCCATCCATGATTGCCAAAGACCATGTTTTTGGGTGTCAGTTTCACCCGGAGAAGAGTCAACAAATGGGGTTGCGCATCCTTAGCAACTTTATCCAACAAACTAGGTAGCGTCATGGAACCGCTTTGGCACATTTTTACCGAATCTATCGTGCCCACACGATCTTTTCGAGTATTGTTGTTGATGGTCAGTGGCCTTGCGGTCCTGCGGCTCTATCATCTCCTGACAAACCGGTTAGAGGCCATGCTTCTTCGGGCTAAAAAACCAACCGAGATGACGGGGTCTGTAAAAAAACGGATACACACGTTAGTGGGTATTTTACTAACCGTTGGGCGGTTTATTATTTGGTTGGTGATTGTCGTCCTTAGTTTAGACGAAATGGGAGTGAATATTGTCCCTATCATTGCAGGGGCGGGCATTGCCGGTTTGGCTGTCGGGTTTGGAGCGCAAAATCTCGTTAAGGACGTGATCAGCGGATTTTTCATCATTTTGGAAGATCAAGTTTGTGTCGGAGATGTGGCCGTTATTAATGGGAGGGAAGGATTGGTTGAGGCCATCACCTTCCGAACGATCGTACTTCGAGACGTTTCCGGTGTGGTGCATATCTTTCCTAACGGAACGATTTCTACCCTCTCCAATATGACCAAGGTCTGGTCCGCCTACGTGATAGACGTGGGGGTAGCCTACAAGGAAGATACCGATCGGGTCGTTGAACTGATGCGTGCCGTGGGGAATGAGATACAGCGCGATCCTGTGTATGGCCCTAAGATGATTGAGCCAATTGAAATCTTTGGTGTGGATAGCTTCGGAGAATTGGCCGTGACGATTAAGGCACGGCTCAAGACGCTGCCGGTTGAACAGTGGAACGTGGGGCGGGAATACCGGAGAAGGCTAAAAAAGGCGTTCGATATGCATGGTATCGAACGCCCCCACCCCCACCGGCCGGTTTATGTTAGCGAGGGGATGAAACCTACGGAGGTTTTGCCCCAGCGACAGCCTCCACCCTAAACGTCTAAGGCGTCCTGTCAAAGTCGTCTGAAAAGCGGGTAATGTCGTCTTCGCCGAGATACCCCCCAGACTGCACTTCAATGATTTGAAGCGTCTCGTCGCCGGGATTTTCCAACCGGTGCTTCACCCCCATGGGGATAAACGTGCTCTGGTTGCTTCCAAGTGTGTAGATGGACTCTCCGCAGGTAACACGCGCTGTCCCCGAGATGACTACCCAATGTTCACTGCGTTTCTGGTGCATTTGAAGGGATAGTCTTGATTTAGGATTAACGGTAATCCTTTTTATTTTATATCCGGTGCCCCCATCACCCTCCTCCAAA
>SBBL01000132.1 GCA_005239745.1 Candidatus Troglogloeales bacterium
AGCCGGTCAAAACATGGCACACTTCATGAATATAGTGACTGAAAAATTTTCAACTATCTGTAAATAAAGCATATTTTTAAAAAAGTGTGGAAGTCGGGTTAGAAGTGCCCTATATTGCCCCGCTCTCGGTAACGGAGATAAAGGTTTCTAGTATCTGGGGGTCAAATTGCGTTCCGGCGCACTGGCGCATCTCCGACAGGGCAACTTCTTTGGGAAGCGCCAGGCGATACGAGCGATTAGAAGTCATGGCGTCATAGGCGTCTATGACCGCGACGATCCGTGCGCCAAAGGGGATCGCTTCCCCTTTTAGCCCTTTTGGATACCCCGTACCGTCGTATCGTTCCTGATGGTGGAGAATCATGGGGATCACTGGGTCAAGAAAATCCACATGATCCACAATCTGCGCCCCAAGTGCCGAGTGGGTCTTAATCAGTTCATATTCCGTTTTAGTGAGTCTGCCCGGCTTTCGTAAGATCGCCTCATGTACGCCAATTTTGCCAAGATCATGGAGCGCTGCTCCATAGATCAACGCTTTTCCCTCTAGAGAGGAAAGACCTAGTGGGCCGATGAGGGCGGCCGCAGCTTCGACCATACGCTTGCAATGCCCCCCTGTGTACGCATCTTTTGATTCAATCGCCTGTCCCAAGGCGAGGACGGAACGAAAGTGAGATTGCTCAAGATTATCAAAGAGGTGCACGTTCGCCACGGCCACCTTCATTTCCCCGGCGATGATCGCACTCAATCCTACCTCTATGTCGTTATAGGGTGTCACATCTAATTTTCTGTAAAGGGCTAAAACGGCCGAGGTACCCTCTTGAAGCACGATCGGCGTCGCCATAAACGATGATACGCAAAGCGCCCGTCGTAATGGGCGTGTAGCCGCGTTAGACGTTAGAGGCTCCGAAAGCCCCCTGAGCGCCTCGGTGAGGATATTCAACTGCTCTGCCTGTACCGGCTGCCGACCGAACGAGCCGTTGGATAAACTTGGGTAGGCCGCTTCTATCTTCAAAGCGGTGGTGGAGGGATGGGTAACGAGCAAAATCGCCTGCTCGGAGTGCGTTCCCAGACAGGCGGCTTTGACGATCTTCTCAAAAAGGATGGGCAAGCGGATTTCCGTAAAAATGTCCTGGACGGCATCGAAGACGGGTAGGAGCGCGTTTAAGCGCAAGGTTTCCTTCATCCGCCGGTCGGAGACAATCGTCTCTTCAACCACTTGAGTTAATTCGTCAGGGAGAAACGGCTTGATAATAAACCGGTGTGCGGTGAGCTGTATGGCACGAATCGCTTCGTCAACCCCGCCGTACCCGGTAGAAATGATTGCCGGAACCCCGGGACAAAACCTCCGGATGTTTTGAAGGAAGGACAGGCCATCCATTTCCGGCATGGCAACATCCGTAATGACCAAATCAAAAGAATCCGTCCTTGCGGCTAAAATACCACTGGATGCGCGGGTAAGACAGGTAAGCCGATAGCCTTGCGGGCGAAGGATGGCATCGTAGAGCAAGAGCACCTCACGCTCATCGTCTACGATAAGTATTCTGCCGTCGGGCATAGAAACTAGTTACGGACGCCGCTCCACACCCTGGCTGCGTCTATCTCCTTATCCGGGTTCAACCGACGTGCCTTGTCAAGCAACACATCTACGGCTTCCGGATAGACAGGGTCGGAGACACAACAGTCGGAAACCGGACAGACCGCAGCGCACTGCGGCTCATCAAAATGGCCTACACATTCGGTGCACCGGTCATAGGTGATGACGTAAATGTTATCCTCCGGTGCGTGGGAGAGTTGCCCCCCTTCCCCATTCGTCAACTTATATCCTTTTGATTCGCAGTCGCTGCGCGTTTCGAAAATTGCCTCATTGGGACATTCCGGCAAACATGCCGCGCAAGCGATACATTCATTCGTGATGAGAAGTGACATGATTTCCTCCTACAAGTCTGAGGTGACGAACCCGCCCACTTACCCTTACGCTATCACGCGGGTATTCCCCTCGTCAAGAAACTCAATTAGGTGATATAACGTCTCGTGCGCGAAAGCACGAGTGGGAAGGCTTGCAGTAGGTTCTCTATGAAAGATACCTATCTTGAAAGTTTTTGTACGGGCGGCTTGATCTCTCCCAAGCCGGTTATTGCCGTCACCATGGGAGACCCGTGCGGCATTGGCCCGGAGGTCATCGTTAAAGGATGGATGGACACCGATTGTCGTCCCTTTGTCGTTGGTAACGCCTATTGGATGCGTTGTGCAGCAGCGATGTTTGCCCCTTCCGTCTCTATCCATCCGATCACAAAACTCTCGCAAGCCCGTTTTGAAACGGGGGTCATTGATGTCTTTGACACGTCAGGGGAGAGACTGCCATGTACGTATGGAACCGTTCATCCGGCCGCGGCGCGCGCGGCTCTACAGGCGATCACACAGGCCGCGCAAATGGCGCTCGGGAACACGACCGGAGCCATCGGTACGGACGTGAAGGTGGATGCCATTACCACGGCCCCTATCCATAAGGGTCAGATGCAGGCCGTTGGGTTTGCGTTCCCCGGACACACCGAGTTTTTTGCTAACGCAGCCCATACGGACCGCTTTAGAATGATGATGGTGGGGGGCGGTCTGCGGGTTACATTGACCACGATCCATTTGTCTCTACGGGAGGCCGTTCGCCAAACAACCCGTGAAGAGATACTGACCTCAATTTGTTTAACCCATGAGGCGTTGGAACGAGATTTTGGGATATTAAAACCCCACATTGCCGTGGCCGCACTCAACCCACATGCGGGGGAAGAGGGGCAGTTCGGGAAGGAAGAACAACAAGAAATTACCCCGGCGGTTCTCGACGCCCAAAAGAAAGGGGTCCATGTCAGCGGGCCCATTCCTGCCGACACGCTCTTTTACTATTTAAGACGCGGCCGATACGATGCCGCCGTCGCCCTTTACCACGATCAGGCCTTAATCCCCATCAAACTGGTCGCCTTTGAAAATGCGGTGAACGTTACCTTGGGGCTTTCGATCATTCGCACGTCCGTTGATCACGGCACGGCGTACGACATTGCCGGAAAGGGCGTTGCCGATTCCGGTAGTTTTAGGGCAGCATTGGCGCTGGCGGCGGCAATGGCACGCAAGCGACGGAAGATGGAAACGGTCGCCGATGCCACAGGCTAGAAGACTGCTTGGACAGCATTTTCTCATTGACAAAAACATTCAGCAAAAGATTATTGCCGCAGCGAATATACGGATGGGGGATCGCGTGGTTGAAGTGGGGCCGGGTCGGGGCATCCTCACCACTGCCCTGCTTGCCGCAGGCGCCCACGTAACCGCCATTGAGATTGATCCGAAACTTTCGGCAATGCTTTCCAAAAAAATTGTTCATTCACATTTTACATTGGTTACAACCGATGCCTTGTGTTACCCTTACTCTGGCGTGGGGGCGCCTTATAAAATTGTGGCCAATCTACCGTACGTTATTTCGGTACCTTTGTTATTCACCTTTCTAGCAGAACGCGCACGCATCACTCGGATGGCCTTGATGATCCAAAAGGAAGTGGCCGAGCGCCTGACGGCAAAATTAGGAAGCCCTCATCGGGGGACGCTTTCCGTGTTGTGCGAGCTTTATGCGGATGCCCGTCTTGCCTTTCTCGTGCGAGCGTCCTGTTTTCAGCCTCCCCCGAAAGTGACATCGGCCGTTGTAACACTCACGCCCAGGCAACAGCCGCTGGTACCGATTTGCAATGAGGGGTTTTTTGCAAGTGTGGTAAAGGGGGCATTTGGTTATCGCCGTAAACAGCTAAAAAACGCGCTTGCAGATGCCGGGTTTCCACCCGCCCATATCCAAGCGGTCACCGCTACCTTAAAGATAGATTCATCTAGGCGGGGAGAGACTTTGTCTCTTTCCGAGTTTGGGGCGCTTGCCAATGGCCTTTTTGCATTGCAAAACGGCATGCCGGTTTAATATGGACCATGTTTGGTCAACCTATCGGCCCCTACTCGATGAAGTGGAGAGGCACATCGAGAAGGGGGTTGACTCGGAAGTGGCCATTATTAACCAGGTGGCTCGCTACACACTTCAAAGTGGCGGTAAGCGTTTGCGCCCGTTGTTGTTGCTCATTAGTGCGCGGTTGTGCGGAGAGGTAAAACCCAACCACCTACGTCTTGCACAGGTCATTGAATTCATCCATACCGCGACGCTTTTGCATGATGATGTCATTGACAATGCTACCCTCCGGCGAGGCGTCGTCCCCGCACGTACGATTTGGGGGAATAAAACAAGCATTCTCGTGGGCGATTATCTCTACACACTGGCTATCTGCCAATCGGTTGCGATGGAAAATACGCAGATTAACTACGCCCTTTCAACCGCCTGTCGGAGAATGTCTGAAGGGGAGACGCTGCAACTTGCGCACCAGTGCCATTATGATATGACGGAAGATACCTATCTGAGGATTATCGAGTACAAAACGGCAACCCTGTTGTCGGCCAGTTGTCGGCTGGGGGCGATAGGAAATACGTCGGAAGAAAAGCAAGAGGCCGTTGCCCGATTTGGGTTGAGGCTGGGTATAGCCTACCAGATTGCAGATGATACGCTGGATTACGTGGCTGAAGATGAACGTTTTGGAAAATCGCTAGGTACGGACATTCATGAAGGAAAAGTGACGCTTCCACTGTTGCATCTGTTCGAAAATGCCTCCCCGAGCGATCGCGAGCGATTACGAGAGATAACCGGACAGCGACGCATTTATCGAAAAGACCTGACCTACATCATTGAACAGATGAAGAGGCACCATTCTATTTCCTATGCCATGCAAACGGCGCAACGCTATACCGACCTTGCCAAACGTGAGCTTGATCCGTTCAAAGATTCAATACACTGTCAGGCGCTTTTAACCGTATCGGATTACGTGGTTAGGCGTGGCCACTGAGTTCTGAGGATGGCTTACCCTCGAAGGGCACAAGTAAGACGCAAGACGCAGGAGACGGATGTTGGCGTCGAGATCAACCTCGACGGTTGCGGGACGTCTACCATTGCCACCCCTTTCCCATTTTTAAACCACATGCTGGGCGCGTTCGCCAAGCACGGATTTTTTGATTTAACCGTTACCGCCCGTGGGGATACCGACATAGATGACCATCACACCATCGAGGATATTGGTATCGTAATGGGGCAAGCGATTGCAAAGGCGTGCGGGGAAAAGACCGGCATCCGCCGGTTTGGCCATGCCGTCATTCCCCTGGATGAGGCGCTTGCGCAAATGACGGTAGACCTTTCCGGAAGACCGTATTTGGTCTATCAGGTACCGCTCGGGCGAAGGAAGATCAAGTTATTCGACGTGGAAATGGTGGAGCACTTTTTCCACTCGCTTGCCGACAACGGCAAGATGACCCTTCACATTACGCTTTTGTACGGGAAATACCCTCACCATATTTTAGAGGCCATCTTTAAGGGATTCGGCCGTGCCCTAGACCAGGCCACGCAGCTAGACGGTCGGCAACAAGGGGTACCCTCGACCAAGGGTGCCCTTTAGAAGTAAGAGAGCAGACGGATGAGGGTTTCGCGCAAATGCTTTCGTTCAACAATCATATCAATCATCCCGTGTTCCAGTAGGAACTCGGCACGCTGAAATCCGACGGGCAGTTGCTCTCCGATCGTTCTCTCAATCACGCGGGGGCCGGCAAACCCAATGAGGGCCTTCGGTTCGGCCAGAATGACGTCTCCCAGCATCGCGAAGCTGGCGGTTACCCCACCATAGGTGGGATCGGTCAGAATGGAAAAATAGGGCACCTTTGTCCGTTTCAATCGTGCAATGACGGCACTTGTCTTTGCCATCTGCATGAGTGAAAAGATCCCCTCCTGCATCCTAGCCCCTCCGGAGGCAGAGAAAAAGAGAAAGGGGTATTCCCGTTCGATTGCCCGTTCCACTGCACGGGTGATCTTTTCCCCCACGACAGACCCCATGCTCCCGCCCATAAAGGTAAAATCCAGCATACCCAACACCACCAAACGGTGGTTAATTCGGCACTCTCCGGTCATCACCGCGTCGAAGGATCCAACCGTTTCTTGGGCCGTTTTCAGGCGCTCCTTGTACTTGAGCTTGTCCTTAAATTGAAGCGGATCGAGGGGGGAAAGGGAGGCATCGTACGGTTTGAAGGAGTCGTTATCCACCACCAACGATATCCGCTCTTCGAGCGAGATGGGGAAGTGGTACTGACATTTTGGGCAGACCTTCCCTTGCCTTTCTAGTTCTTTTCGGTAGATGATCTCTTTGCAGGCGTTACACTTTACCCAAAGCCCTTCCGTCTTCTCCGTACCCTCCCCGACGCGCTCTTTTCTTTTTATCCACGACATGGCTGTCACTCTAGCAATTACCGCCCATCTCTGTCCACTTTCCGCCGCGGTTTGAA
>SBBL01000058.1 GCA_005239745.1 Candidatus Troglogloeales bacterium
ATCCGCTTTTCCATAACCATCCGAGTCCCAGATTTATTCCGGAGTATACGTCTTTTCCTCAAAAACCGCTTTCCTTCTTAATGATCGTATTCGTGCCAGGGCGAAGGTGGGCTGGAGGCGGTCAAGTTGGAGGAGACGATGGCCCAACTTTCCACAAGAACATTGCTGTATGCGTCATCCCTGGGCTTACCATTACCCACAAGTTGGTACGTGATGGGATTCCCCTTACTCAACTTCAAAATGGACCATCTTCACGGTTCCAGCTTCGCGTTTCACCACCGCATGAACCACCTTGGTCACACCACGCACGGTTCCCGTGGCTTTGATAGAAAAAAACCGGCTGTGCTGAGTAATCAACGGCGTTATCCGCTGATAGACATCGGTGGGCAAAATGCCTTGGGTCTCTGCCACATGCTTAAATGGGCGGCCTGCGATGAGATCGCCTGCTATCGCCTCGTCCATCTTCTTATCTAGACTGATCAACACAGGTTTGTCGGCCGTATTGACATTGATCTTTCCCTCCGGGTCAATCTGGGGCGGGTCGCCATAGATCGTGACATACGGCCTGATCCTTTTATAGATTTCATCCGTGATACCGGCCACCAAACGTATTTCCGATAGCATGCTTAAGAGGCCATTTTTCGCCGAATAGGGTGGATCGCGCTGCCCATAAACGGCCGATTCTGCGCCTAACGGTGTCATCACCTGAGGATCATCGTTGGTATCCATCCAATCAATGATTGGGTTGACCAAGTTCGGATCTATATCCATGTGTTCAAACAAACGTTTTAGTTGTTCAACCTTAATGGGATTGGGCGTATTCTCCCTAACGAGATTGTTTAGATTAATTTTTCCCTCTTCATCCGTGATCGTGTGTGTAAATGTTCCCTCCCCCAGCGGGGCGTCTGAAACGGTAGAGGCCCATGATTCATCCAACCCATCATGTTCTCGGCTGTGTGTCACGTCTTCTTTGAGAACCGACATGGCATGGTTGACTCCCGCCTGTGCTAGATAGAAGGAAGCCAAGTCATCGCGGAAATAGGCGGCAGCGCGTAGATTGGCCCGGGCCTGAAAATCGGCCTCCAAAAGCGTCACGGTTAGGAGGGCAACTACCAACAGGCAAAGGACAAGGGCAAACCCCCTAGAACCTGTCGGACGCATAAGAGACTTTCCGAAACCATTGGATAAAGCCCTCTTGCTGGCATGTTTTGAAGTGAATGCCTATTTGGATGCGCTCTAGGGTTTGTTCAAGCGCTCGTGTGGCCGCCTCGACCTGATGCGCCGGGTCGCTAAAAAAGGAATGCACCTCTTCTAAATATTTTGAATGCCATAACGACTGCAACCCTTGGATCATCCGCTGGGCCCCTACACTTCCCCCCTTTTCGCGGAAGGCACTCCAATGGGTGGTCAGATACCGCCACGCGATCCCCTGCGTGTGTACGGAGCGAAGCAGTGACCGCACCGGCCGCCAAACATCCTGAGACCGCATCTCACTTGAGAGAGCGAACGCCAGCAATTTTTCTGCAAGATCGGGCCGGGTAAACTCCGCGAGCGCCAAAAGATAACGGTCCCTGTCTTCCGGGGTGCGTCCCTCTCTAAACTTTGAAAGATAGAGGTCGAACTGATCACCCCCGCCCACACGGGCCATGACGCGAAGAACGGGGCTAACCAGCGTAGCGTCCAGTGAATCGGGTTTTGCAAAGTAACGCGTCTGCCGTCTAGGAAGCTCGGACAAGATATCCTCATCGCGTGCCAGCCCCCCCAGTCCCCAAAGGGCAGCCGCCCGCATGGTCCGATGCTCATCATCCTCTGTGGCCCGTGTATCCCACCCTACGGCCTCCCAAACAGGAAGAAGCATTTGTGTGACAAAGCGGCGGAAGGAAGCGGTTGCGTCGGAGGCATGTATCATCTGGCGGTCTAAAATATCCAAATAAGACACAATGGCTTCTACCACCACGCGCGTCAGGTCACCCTTGAAACAGCACAGAGTATCCATAAAATCATTGGCCGGAAGACTCCCCCTTACGCAAAGGGCGAAGAGGTTATCCAGAAATCCAATGCGTTCAGCAGGCGTGAGGTCTGCCCGTGCGTCCATCAGGGGGAAACCGGCTTCAGAATGTGTTCTAAAAAAGCCGGCCTCTTCTGCGTTGCCATATACCCAACCGATCTCCCCCGCGCCGGGAATCACTACCTCCTGCGTGCGTTCCATAAGTAATACGTGGTGATGATGGACCCCGGAAGCATCTCGATACTTTAGTACGACAGGGACCGTCCAACACTGTGTGTTCTGCGTGTCGGCGTCTGTCTTTGCCAAGAAACGTTGTTGTGTCAAGGTACACAAACGCTTGTTGTGTGAAACGGTTACTAAGGGGAACCCGGGCTGCGTAAACCACGCCCGCGCAATTTTGGAAACGGGATGACCGGAGGCCATCTCAAGCGCCCCCCAAAGATGGGTGGAGTCCGCATTTTTATATTGATGTTGATTCATATAGCGACGGATGCCCTCTCGGAATACTTGCTCCCCCAGAAATTGTTCTATCATCCGAAGACAGGCCGCCCCCTTTTCGTAAGTTAGGGCATCAAACATCTCTTCTATCTGGGCCGGGCTTTTAACCGGCGCTTGGATGGGGCGGGTACTTCCCATCGCATCAATGAAAAGCGGTTCCTGCTTTTCCTGTTGAAATTCAACCCATACATTCCATCCGGGCTGCCACTGATCCACAATTTTGCAAGCCAGCCAGGTGGCAAACGCCTCGTTTAACCATAAGTCGTCCCACCATTGCATCGTCACCAAATTGCCGAACCACTGGTGCACAATTTCATGCGTAATGACGTTTGCCACATCCCGTTTTGTCCCGGTTGCCGAAAGCGGTTCATCCAGCAGCAGTCTGGAGTCACGAAAGAAGATTGCGCCCCAATTCTCCATGGCCCCCATCGCAAAATTGGGGACAGTTACAAGATCGAGCTTGGGATACGGATACGGTAGATCAAAGTAATCATTCAGCAGGGGCAAAACGCCCGCTGCTACCTTTAAGGCAAATGCCCCAAGCGGCTTCTGCCCCGGCGGGGTAAAGACCGTCACGCGGGTTTTACCCACGTCCTGCAACAGAAAATCAAACTGCCCCAGCCCCAGAGCCAACAAATAGGTGGACATAATCGGCGTTTCGTGGAAGGTTGCCGTTTTCATGCCGCCGTTGTTTATCTCACCTGTCAGTGGCATGTTGGAAATAGCTGTTAGGTATGAAGGGAAGGTGACCGTCACGTGAAAACTTGCCTTCATGGCGGGCTCATCAAAGCAGGGGAACATGCGACGGGCATCGGTCGGCTCAAACTGGGTAAAGGCATACACTTCACCACTGCCGTCACCTGCGTCCACGGCATAAAATCCCTTAAGCTGCCGGTTTAGTTCACCGGAAAAGGTGAGTGCGAGACGGCATGCCCCTTTCAAAATCTCTGGAGAGGTTAGCGTGACGGTCTCCGACGTCGGGTCCGTTTCAACGGTCGTCGTGACTGCCCCGCCATCCGTAAGGACGCTAGCGCCTTTAATCTGTAATTCCAGCGCGTGCAGTGTGATGACATGTGTCGGGAATAGACACATCACATCAATCATCACCTCCCCCTGAAAGAAGCGCTGCTTGGGAACAACGGTTAGTTGAAGTCCGTAGTGTGTTGGGCGAACGTCCTGTGATAGACGCCCATTTTTCAAAGAGGCCATTACCATTCCGGAAGACTAAGGATGGTGTCCCATTCAGAAGCGGTTACCGGTGTAATAGAGAGGCGGTTCCCACGCTGCACGACACACATCTTCCTAAGTGCAGACAGTGATTTTAGCCGTTTAAGCGTGATAACCTCTCGGCAGGCCTTTACAAATCGAATATCCACCATAAACCAAATAGGGTGGTCGGGTGTGCTCTTGATGTCGTAGTAACGGCTACGCTTATCCCACGCGGTAGGGTCCGGGTAGCTGGCTTTAATGACCTCGGCCATCCCGGCGACACCCACCGGCGCGGTGGTACTATGATAGATAAGGGCGCCGTCACCCACCTGCATTTGGTCGCGCATAAAATTGCGGGCCTGATAGTTGCGCACGCCGGACCAGCAAGTGGTGTGATCGCGCCGCAGGTCTTCAATAGAGAAGTCACCCGGCTCCGACTTCATTAGCCAAAATTGCTTTGCCATGGACCGTAGGATAATGTGGGGGCATAACCATGTCAACCCCAAAACCCAGCGACTGTCGTTGACCGCCGTGCGCCGTTTCTGGTTTAATTTCGCATCTACCTCTATGTCATGTGTATAAGAGACGATGTCAGCAACCATCATGGTCGTGGATGATGAGCCAAGCATCCTCTCAACCCTTTCGGCTGTTTTAAGTGACGAGGGGTATAGGGTGCAAACCGCTGAGAGCGGGAAAGAGGCCATAGAGCAGATGGCTGCCCTTGCCCCGGAACTTTTATTGCTCGATATCTGGATGCCCCAATTAGATGGCATGGCGGTACTGCAACAGGTAAGGGGCATGGGGACCCCCCCGACGGTGATCATGATGTCCGGACATGGTTCGATTGAAACGGCCGTTAAGGCCATTAAGATGGGGGCCTATGACTACATCGAGAAGCCCCTTTCACTCAACAAGGTGCTCCTGATGGTGCAACACGCCGTGGAAGAACGGCGGCTGTTGTTGGAGAATCAATTACTTAAGCAGGTCGTAAGGAAACGGCATGAAATCATTGGAAAGAGCGCTGCGATCCTTGCGCTTAGAGAACAGATTCGATCTGCCGCCCCCTCATCGGGGCGCGTGCTGATCTCAGGTGAGCATGGGACCGGGAAAGAGCTGGTGGCACGTGCCATTCATGCCGAAAGTCAGCGTGCGGCCGGGCCTTTTGTGGCCATTAACTGCGCCGCCATTCCGGAACACTTAATTGAAAGTGAATTATTTGGATATGAAAAGGGGGCCTTCACGGGGGCCCAGCAGCGGAAAAAGGGATGTCTTGAGTTGGCACATCGGGGGACCCTTTTCTTAGATGAAATTGCCGATATGTCGCAGACGACACAGGCAAAGCTGTTGCGTGTCTTGCAGGAACAAGAGTTTTATCGGGTGGGTGGCAGAGAGCGCGTTTGTATTGATGTCCGGGTCATTGCCGCGTCGAATAAGCAGATGACGGATGAAGTTAAAAAGGGAAGTTTCCGAGAAGACCTTTTCTATCGGCTAAGCGTTATTCCGTTATGGGTACCGCCATTGCGCGAGCGGATAGAAGACGTCCCTCTACTGGTAGATGCTTTCATCAAAGACATTGCCCAAGAACAAGGCCTGGTGGGCAAGCGTATTCTTCCAGAGGCTATGGCTGTTTTAATGAACCATCCGTGGCCTGGAAATATTCGGGAGCTTAGAAATGCCATCGAATGGCTGATGATTATGGTTCGTCCGGCAACCGTTGGGCTAAGCGACCTTCCCCCATCGTTGAGGACGACATCCGATCCGGCGTCCATGACCGCCACGGGAACGCTAAAGGATGCCCGCCACCTTTTTGAAAAAGAATATATCCTTGCACAGCTTACCAAAAACGACTGGAACATCGTCAAAACGGCCGAGTTTCTAAAGATGGACCGCACCTCTTTGTATCGCAAAATAAAAACGCTAGGCGTGACGATCCCCGAAGAAGCCACATAATCCATGTCTGTTCTCAAACTGGTTTACAGCGTCATTGGAAGCATACTGTTACTTTTGTTCGTCTCCGGTGGGGTATCTAGCCAGACGCTTCCCCCTAATCAATCCCCCGACCTATCCACCGACATTTATCATCATGTGAAGCGGCCCGTGTCCGGTGCCCCCGTCCCTCCCTTGCACTATCCGGAAAGCTATCGTCCTATGACCCGGCCAAAAGGACTGGAGTGGCTTCAAAAAATAGAAGGCCGATCCATCCTTTGGTTTGCGATCCAACAGCACTTCTTTTTTGGTAGTTTCATTATCGGCGCCCCTATCATTGCTTGGATGGTTGAACTCTATAGCCACCTGCGTCGCCACCGGGGGAAGGAAGATCAACTGGCCGAAGAGATCATGCAGATCGCCCTTAAGTTCTATCCGTGTACGATTATCTTGGGGGTGGTGCTTGTTATGGCATTTTTCGCGTTCTATGCCGGCTTCTCCCAGTACATGACCGGGCTTTTTAAGCCGGTGATCTACGCCTATGCGGTTCTTTTTTTACTGGAGGGCGTTCTCTTCTACGCCTATACCCTCACGTGGCGGTCTTGGCGTGGACGCCTAAAGAGCTGTCACGTAGCGCTTGGGGCACTAACGGTTGCAAGTGGCATTGTCATTATCTGTATTGCCAACGCATGGATGGCGTTTATGATGTCGCCTGCCGGCGTAGATAGGCAGGGACGCTACCTTGGGAACGTCTGGACATTGATAGGGACGCCACTATGGAATCCGTTAAATGTCCACCGTGTGCTCGCGAGTATTATGTTTAGCGGGGCGGTAATCGCAGCCTTTTCGGCCTATCGGGTGCTTACCACCCATGACCCGGAAGAGAAGGTCTATTACGATTGGATGGGGCATGTCACCATTCTCATTTCTATCGCTAACCTCTTTATTTTGCCGTTTGCCGGCTACTGGTTTGCCCGAGTGATTTTTAGCTTTAGGCAGCGGATGGGGGTGACGCTCATGGGAGGGGCGTTGAGCTGGCCGTTTGTTATCCAGACCATGCTCATTGGTCTAATTTTTATGATGATTACCTATTATCTGTGGCAAGGCATGTCTCGCATCCCAGGGTCGGAGCGCTATCGTTACCTCGCAAAATATATGATGATGCTCCTTTTTGTCTCCATTATTGTTTGGATAACACCACACACCTTGCCCGCAAGCCAGGGAGAGCTCGGTCAAATGGGGGGAGCCGTACACCCCGTGGTAGGTAACTACGGAACGATGACGGCAAAAAATGCCGCAATTAATATTATGATCCTTGTCTTTGGTGCTTGTTTGCTTATCTATCAACGCTGCGGGAAACAAATCGTTGTTCCCTGGGTGGGGTGGGGGAACGCTGCCATTGTTGCACTTTTCACGGTGGCGGCCGCCATTGTGATTGGCATCGGCATCCATGGTGCCACGATGCCGGCAAATCTGCGCATACGTCTAGCCTTCCCGCAATTCGTGACCGTCATTGGCACGTTGGCGGTAGGTGCAATTTTGAATCGGCAATTATTAAAGGGGTCAACGCAGATAGGCCCCACCCAGTGGGGACGCCTACCCGTAAGTGGAGCAGTGTCTCTCTTTGCCTTAAGCGTGCTTATTGCCATGACGATGTCTTTGATGGGCTACATCCGCTCATCGGCGCGGCTGGATTGGCACATTACGGAGATTATGAAAGATGTCTCGCCGGAGGCGGCGATGCCAAGTATTGGCTATGCAATGGGCATGGTTTGCGCCAACGTGGTTATCTTTTGTGCCCTCGCAATCTCCGTTTTGCGGATACACCACGCTTCACCCGTCTCCTGCCCCAACCGCGCGGCCGGCGCTCCGGCCTCCTTAGCTAAGGAGGGAGCCAAGGACTGGGATGTCCCTCTTAAATAAGATTCGAGAATCCCAACGGGTCGGTGAGCGGCGGGCCCCTGTGGGGGGAGAGCGCTTTTGGCTCCTCCCCCCACAGGGGCCCGTCCGTCTCCAGTGACTGGTTGTCCCGTAGCGTAGCGGAGGGACGGCCAGTCACTGGAGGGGGTTTCCGCTCACCGACCCGTTGTCCCTCCGCGAAGCGGAGGGACAACG
>SBBL01000130.1 GCA_005239745.1 Candidatus Troglogloeales bacterium
CCGTTGCAGCAGACGCCCAAGATGCCAATAAAACCAGAGCCGCCGTGGTTAAGATATATTTCATAAAACACCTCCCTGTTTAACTAACGACCCAGCTAACCGGCGCGCGCTTTTTGCGCGTCCGTGTTCAGCGGATGGTTGGGCTGGCTGACGATGTGCATGATTGCAAAATCTAGCACCATTCCGTTCACAGCTTACAACTTTGGAAGCCAGACTCTGTTCCTCCGAATTACCCGGGTTACTTAGAACCTTGATTGATATATCTATCGATCTCAGCAATCCGAGCGGCAAGCGCCTGATACTCGGGGCGATCTCGAGTAATCTGCTTGGCGATGTCGGTATAGCGCTGCGCGGCATCGCCTTTTTGTGCGCGCACCATACAACGCGCGCTTGTTATCGCTCCTTGTAACTGCACGTATTCGGTCACCTTCTCGTTGCTTACTTTCGATAAGTGCTGCAATGCCAACTCGCAATTAGGCGGCCGTATTTCACGCTTGGCGTAATTCATAAACGCGTCTCCCCAATTGCGGGCGAGGGCAGAATGAACGTAGCTGGCCAATTCTGAATTGGGATACCGCTCCGTTAATTCGCGCAATTTTAACTGGCCTTTCTGAAGATGATCGCCTTTCCCCCATACGAGAAACTTTCCAACCTCTGCAGTCACTTGACCGCTTTCACTAAACAATGTGCTACCCGCCTCTGACGGTTGAATCTCGATTGCCATCGACTGTGACCTTGTTTCATGTACAATGCCCTTACCATTGGGTAAGCGGTAATACGCGGTAATGGTGTAGCGTCCATGTTGGGTGAATGTCCAACCGTTACCACCGAAGAATATCGGCACCATATTCCCGATAATTGCGCCGGGTTGCAGTTCGATGAAAACGCTGTCGTCGTGATCGGTTTCGCCCAACGGAGCAAACTCTTTCTGTTGACCGCTTGGCGTAGTGATGACGATATCGACAGCACCATCTTCCGGATGCATGCTGTTGACCACCCGTTGCGGCTGTTTACTTAGATTGCCAAGCCGAATGGCAGCATATACCGGTTCGCCAACGACATACTTCTCGCGCTCTGTCGTGATGGAAAGAATTAGTTTGTCCATCGACAAAACTACGGTGGCAGGCTTGACTGCCTTTTGAGGCGAAACTACGCCTTGCCGCGGCCAGCGGCCCCCAACGGGTGTTGTACAGCCCGCTATGACGCTTGCCATCAGCATCACAACAACAAATAAATGTTTGGTTTCCATGTTCGTCATCCTCCTGTATTATTAATGCACGTGTGGGCAAGCGTAATGGCGAGGCCCGATACCGGGCCATACGGCCGCTCTAGCGTGGTTCTGCAAGTGTTCCAGGCTGCTGGCCGAAAAATTGTACGTATAGTTATCGCCAACTACACTAGTCTGATTCATGATGGTCGTGGCCCCATCTCCATCGCAATGATTCAAATTAAATGAGTGTCCGGCCTCATGTGCGGCCGACCGCAGATACTTCTGTGCATGGGTGCTGACGGTGGTATTTTTGTAGTAGTTGACAAAACCGCTGCGTTCGACGGGATCGAACATCCATCCCATCGTGGAGGTCGACCGCGTTCCGTCTGCCTTTTCTTCGTAGTGATTTGCGACGAGGCCGTAGATGTGATAACGGGTGCACGTGCCACTAAAAATCCAGAATGAACACGACCACGATTCGAGGCCGATAGGGCTGATACGATTGGCGGTTTCAATCGTCTCAATCTCGGCTGGCGTGATGTAATCGTACTGGTCCGGATCTGCGGGATCGGCGGGGCCTGTTAAAGGTGTGATGTCGGTGGTGTCTTCCATTACCGTTAGCAAAATATCGCCCTGTAGGTAAATGGCCGTGAAATTGACGGTTTCACCGTCGAATACTGTCTCAGCAGGGAAAGCGGTACCGGTCATTCGATCGTATTCTAGTCGCACCGTGGTGCAGCCTGCTAACACGACCAACGACCCAAGTAAAAATAACACACGGGGATTCATGTTCAGACCCTCCTTTGTTAGAGTTGTTATTCCTAAACGATTCCACTCTCCACGCTATCGAACTGGCATAGCGGAGATGGGCCAAGTTCACTTACAGATTTGCTAGCGCCAAATACAAATATTCCGTAGTCACACCACACCCCACGCCAGCTGAGCGGCGAGCGGAGCGAGTCCGCTGGAACGCATCGTTGGGCCATGCCTATGATATTTCAAGACCTGATCCCTTCTTTCCCCTTATCAAGATTCGGGATGGCCAGATCGAGTCCGACGAGCGCACCCGCTAGGGTGGGGCCGCTTCTCTTCCTTCCCCTGAATTATCCGCAGCGTGGCGCCGGCCGAGGCGCTCGAGCCGTCCGTGTAGCTCCAACTCGCCAACACCTCAACCGCGCTCGCGTCGCTCGGAATCAACCCCTGCACGGCCGCCCTGTCGAACTTGAGCTTCAGGTCGGCTACACCATCGTGGTCGTCGTCGCCGAGCTGTGGCATGAAGGCGCTCGAAGCGAAGACCGTCCCGTCGTTGATCTCGAGCCTCACGCTCGCCGGGTCAATCGAAGCCGCCGCGCCGCCCGCCACCTCGATTACCGCGGTGATGAACCTGCGGCAGCTCGTGGGCCTGAGCGTCTTGGGCGAAAGTGTCAGCGACTCGCCGAAGAGCGTGACGAGGCTGTCGGTGATGCCCCCGGCGGCGACTTTGAAGTCCGGGTCGTGAAGCCCCCCCGAGCCGTCGGCCGGCAGCAGGGCCAGCGAGCCCGCCGCCACTTCGATGATGGGCGTCCCCAGCCTCCCGATCTCCTCGGTCATAAAGCTCATCTCCATTTGCGGGTCGGGCGGGATGGTGAGCCGGTAAATCATCCCCGTGCCGTCGGCAGCCACGAGCGGGACCGCCTCGGGGTCAGTGAGTTGGGTTTTGGGGTCGATGAGGCCTACGTCGAGGATCGGGTGCGGCCGCAGGTCGGCCAGCCCGAAGAGGATGACCGGGTCGAGCACCCCGTCGGTGTTGCTGTCCGGGTCTATCCCGATGAGTCGCGCCCCGTTGGCCTTGTCGAAGGTCACCGCCACAAACGCAATCGTGCCCACCTGCGGCACCGCCTCCAGATCGAGCACGGGCGTCGTGGCCACCTCGACACACTCCGTGCCGTTGGCGATGACGCAGAGGCGGCCGGCGTCGGTGCCGATGCCGAGGTAGCTGACCTCTGGGTCAACGATAGACATGGCTTCGGCCAGAGCGGTGCCCATCCCGTGCATCGCCGGGTCAAGCCCGAAATCGTGCACGGCGGTGCCGGCGAGCTTGGGCTTGCCGTCGGCGTCAATGGCAATCATGAACTCATGTACCTTGAGGCTTGAGTCGAGCACCAGCACGCTCCCGGGCTTGAAGACTTCCGACACCAGGACGTCCACCGGGGTGACGTCGGCGGGGATGTCCACGACGAGTTGCGTTTTCGGGTTGACGAGCCCCACGAGGAGCTGCCGGTTCGAGACGAGCGGCGTCTCGCCGATGAGCGCGACCAATTGGCTCTTCGGGTCGATGATCCCCACCGGCCCGATGTCCATGTGCCGGATGGTCGGCGTATCGCCGATGAGCGCGTAGAGCCGGGACCCGCCCCCCGCCAGCGCCACCAGCGCGATGAGAACAACAATCCAGTCTTTGCCAAACCTACCTTGCCTTTTCATTGGTGCCTCCTTCTTTGTTTGTCATTCCGAGCGGAGCGGTGCCCGCTCAGCTCTTTGTTGTCCCTCCGCTTCGCGGAGGGACAATGATAAAGCTAACCGGCGCGCGCTTTTTGCGCGTCCGCGTTCAGCGACTGGTTAAGCGGCAATATCCACATATTCAACCGCACTGGTAGGGGCGGGGATGGGATCGCCATCTTCACGCATACCCTCTAAGTGAAACGCAATGGCCTCCCGAATTTGTTGTTGAACTTCTGGAATATTCTTGCCCGTGGCAACACAACCAGGCAAATCGGGAACGTAGGCCGAGTAGTTTGATTCAGCCTTTTCAATGACAACCGCGTATCTCATATATAGACCTCTTATTTCTTCCAACCGGCTTGCTTGTAGATGCTATTCAGTGTGCCTGGCCCAAGGTCGTCACTGGGCTTGCCTGAAACAGTAACCCGACCCGGTTTATCGGGATGCTTGAATTGACGGTGACTCCCCCTTGTAGTATGAAGATACCAACCGTCATCCTTGAGTTTACGCAACACATCATAGACCTTCACCCGCTAAGAATAACACTCAAACAGAAACCTTTACGAGAGGAACGTCTACAGTGTGCCGCTTAACAGGGCGGTGAGCGGCGGCTGATGGGTGGGAGCGGTTTTTGCTCCCGCCCATCAGCCGCCCGTCTCCAGTGCTTGGTTGTCCCGCAGCGCAGCGGAGGGAC
>SBBL01000063.1 GCA_005239745.1 Candidatus Troglogloeales bacterium
AATTGGTCATCCACCCTGGCGCGGTCGAATGGCCGTATCCGCGGCTTATAAGCCGCGGCCCCATTGAAGGAAGTAACCTGAATATGTATATGATCACCCTCGTCAAGTATTCGCCTTACCATTACCTACAAGTTTGGTACGTGGATGTTGTGAAGTGCGCAATGACAATTCCCCCTTAAAAAAGGGGGGGAGGGGGGTTGTGAAGAGAGGTTTTGTTTGTGACGGAGGATGTAAAGTGGAAGGGGGGTATTAGAAACAACCCCCTGGCCCCCTTTTTTAAGGGGGAATGATCCCTTTCCCACGGGAGAAATGCAGCAAGAGGATTTCTTGCCGGATTAGGGGTTAACCGCATCAGGCTTGGCGGCAGCGATTGGGGTATCGCGGTGCATATGCCATTCGCCTTTAGGTGCGTTTGGTGCAGGGCCTCCCGCACGCATACGTAAAGACAAACGAGTTGGCGGGGCCAAAGATGCGTGTATCCTCAAACTGTGAAACCGGTTGCTGTGTAACGCCTGTCATGGCTGAAGTTTAGCATCTGCGTGGTCCTTATCGAGATTTTCAAACCGCGTGAATTTGCTGATATAGCAAAGGTTAACGGTACCGGTTGGGCCGTTGCGCTGCTTTCCAATAATAATTTCAGCGACCCCCCTTCTGCCACAAAAGCAGCCTTCATCAGAGGGGCACTTGCACGGCTCGTAAACCTCTTGGCGATAAATAAAGCACACCACGTCGGCGTCTTGCTCAATCGCACCGGATTCCCGTAAATCAGCGAGCATCGGTCGTCGCTTCTCGCGCGATTCCACCGCGCGAGACAACTGTGAAAGTGCGACGACCGGGAGGTCTAACTCCTTTGCCAGGGCCTTCAGCGACCGAGAGATGTCCGATATTTCTTGCTCTCTGTTATTGGCGTCGGAACGCCCCCGCATCAGTTGCAGATAATCTACCACAATCAGTGAAAGGCCATGCTCCGCCTTTAATCGTCTGGCCTTTCCCCGCACTTCCATGACGGACAAAGAAGCGGAATCGTCAATAAAGATGGGGGTTAACGTCAATCGGCTAGCGGCTTCAATAAGACGTCTCCAATTGTCGTTACCGGGGCGGCCCAAAAAGCCTGACCGAATCTTATTCGCATCCACACGCGCCTCCGAACAGAGCATGCGTAAGACCAACTGTTCCTTTGACATTTCCAAGCTAAAGATGCCCACCGTCCCACCCTGCTTCAGGGCAACATTTTGAGCAAGCCCCAAGGCAAAAGCCGTCTTTCCCATGGAAGGTCTCCCGGCGACGATAATAAGGTCGGAATTTTGAAGGCCGGACGTTATTTCGTCCAGTTTCTCAAATCCTGTGGGGAGACCGGTCATACGCTTGTCGGCCAACCGTTCAATAATTTCAAAACCGGTTTTTACGAGGATATTCATTGGCACAAAAGGGGCTTTTGTTTGTCTGTCTGCAATAGAGAAGATGGATTGTTCTGCATCATCGAGAAGATTGTCCGCGTCTATTTGCTCTTCATAACTTTTGGTCACAATATCGGTGGAAACCGTAATCAATTCACGTAACAGGGCCTTTTTATGGACGATTTTCGCGTGCGTTCTGATATTGGCGGCCGTCGGAACGGCATTCATTAAGTCAGACAGGTACGATACCCCCCCTACTGCGTCAAGGTACCCGCGTGCCTTCAAGGCATCGGAGAGGGTAATGATATCTATTGCCTCATTGGCATCGTGCAGGGCAAGCAAGGTTAAAAAGATTTTTTGATGCGCAGGCTTATAAAAATCATGGTAGTTAAGAACTTCAATAGCTTTGTAAATGGCGCTACTGTCTAGCAAGGCTGCGGCTAACACCGCTTGTTCGGCGTCCAAATCTTGTGGAGGCAACCTTTGGATGGGAACGGTGAGTGGATTCATCGGCGGATAACCTGACGGGAAATGGCTGTCTGTAGGCGCTCTACGTTTAGGGCAAAGCCGGTGGCTGGAAGCGGTTTACCAAAGCGTGCCAGAAGGTTATCATACCGCCCACCACCGCCTAGCGCACTCCCCAGTCCATCGGCAAAAACTTCAAAAATGGTACCCGTATAATAATCAAAACCGCGAACCTCACTTAGGTCAATGAGTAGGTGTGCCCCAAACCCGAGTTTTGTCAGACGGCCAAAGACCCTGTCTAGTTTTTGAAGTTCTGTGGCCACCATGGGGTCGTGAGAAGCGGCCCGTTTAAGCACCTCTTTGTAACCGACAAAAGTGAGAAGTGCCATGATCGTCTCCACGGATGGCCTTGGAACCTGTGCCTCTATCAGCAGCGCTGAAAGTTGGGCGGTTTCTTTTCTGGCAATCAGGCCAAGTGCCCTCTCAAGCAAAGACGGTGTATGCTGAAGGGGCTGCAAGATGCCTCGCACAAACGCCATCTGTCCGAGGACCACCTTAAAGGAGCGCAAACCCGCTTTTCGAATGGATTCAATGGCAAGTGCAATAATTTCAGCATCGGCGTCTGCACCGCCGCTGCCGATCAGCTCACCGCCAATCTGAAACTTTTCCCGACCTTCCCCGGTGTGTTCATCCGCGTAACAAAAAACATGCGTCGCGTAACACAGCCGCAACGGATGGGGCCTGCCGGTAAGCGACGTTGCTGCCATCCGTGCAATTTGCGGCGTGACGTCATGTCGCAAAACAATGACCCGTCCGGTGGAACGGTCAACAAATTTGTACGCACGATCAAGGGCTTCATCGCTTACAGAGAGACTGTCATAATATTCAAAAATAGGTGGGACGACTTCCTGATAGCCGTGTTGATAAACGACAGACAGCACGCGTTTCTCAAGTCGGCGGCGCTTTGCCGTCTCTTCAGGGGAAAGAGCGGCTATCCCCTTCGGGATCATGGGTTTCGGCGTCTTGAAAGGGGTAAACATAGCAGTAGGAGAAGCTAAACCGGACGCACCTGCGTCCCCAAGGGGATTTGAACCCCTGTTACCGCCGTGAAAGGGCGATGTCCTAGGCCAAACTAGACGATGGGGACGAAGAAGAATCTAAGCCGTAGTAACACGGCCACGGAGATACCGTCAAGAAACACCTAAAAGACAACTAAATCCCCTCGGGGAATTTTATCTCTGTTCTTGGGATGTGCCGTCCATTGTCACGCCAAAGGATAATGTCCCTTTTCTCCACGGTGAAAATGTCCCTATAAGGTTCTTTCCGGGTGGTGGGTTTTAACTGGGAAGGAGCCTTTCCAGCCCGCCTTGCGCCTTGCGTTCCGGCCGTTCGTAACGGTTTTTAGAGGTGCCTATTAGAGGCGCGCGCTTCGGTGCAAGATGTACAGGGGCAAAGGCCTTTCAAATAATCGAAGGGATAGATGCCGGTGTTGTGGCCGTCGCTCCAGTGGATAGAAATGGCATAACGCCCCACGGCTTCAATCGCTGATGGATGGATGTCGTTCGGCACCTGCTCCGGGTGGATGAGTTTTTGTCCCGTCCATTCGTGCACACACGATGCGCAGGAGCAGCTCGCCCGAAGCTGCCGATACGGATAGAGACTCTCATGTTCCGTGCTCCATCCCACGCGCAGAAAACCCTCACACCGTTCAATCTCGACGGGTACTGCCGTGCTAGGAATCATCATGCACTCCGCATTTATGGGTCGGGGCGACTGGATTTGAACCAGCGACCACTCGCACCCCAAGCGAGTGCGCTACCGGGCTGCGCTACGCCCCGACAAATTGAACGTAAAGGCTAACCGATTCCGGCCTTTCCGTTATTTACGCCAATGTCCGTACGATCTCACGGAGTTGTTGCCTAATCTCTTTCAAAAGGGAACCGTAGTTTCCGCTAGGGGTTGGGGCCCTGTTTTCCTCTAATAATCGTCTCTTGGCACCATCAATGGTTAATCGCTCCTGGTACAACAGGGCCTTAATTTTTAGAATTAACGCAATATCCGTATCCGAATACACGCGCTGATTGCCCGGCGTCTTTCTCGGTCGAAGGGACGGGAACATCCCTTCCCAAAAGCGCAGAACATAAGGCGCAAGACCCGTTATTTCACTCACTTTACTGATCTTATAAAGACGTTCCTCTGCCATTTCCATTGTGGCGATCGTGAGAAAGAGGCGCGGGCTGCAAGATACTATTTTGAAGCAATTGACTGGCTTGAAATCGAATCACCAAGCGCGGCGCCACTTCCGCCGCCTCGCCTGTTTTTGGGTTACGCCCCTTTCTTGCAAGTTTCCGATGCGTTGTAAAGGTCCCAAATCCTGGGATTTTTACCTCCTCCCCCTTCTGCAAGGTCTCCTTGATGATGCGCAGTATCCCTTCTACCAGTTCTGCGCTTTCCCCTACAGAAATGGCCACCCCTCGCTCCTCATTCATTTCCTTAAAGAGCGCATTCGCAATACTTGCCCTTGTCATACCGGAGCCCTCCATTCCTTACTATTACCCACAAGTCCTTGTTTGCCGAAGTCACCTGCAAACCACCCCTACACCGACAAGCATTTCCCCCTTAGCCGCTAACATACGGCAGATCATAGCAGCTAAAATAAAAAAATGGAAATCAATTTGTTCTTTGGGATTGAAAGAATCTTTCTTCCTTTTTTATCTTTTTTCTATTCAGCCCTCTTTTTCTTACCGTTCCCTAAAATATCGACTACCGAAAATCGGTTTTAAGGCCATCCTTTTTATTGGGGAGGGGTAAGAGTGCGGCCTCCTTCCCCTTCTTTTCATCCCTGTTTTTACAACCCGGATTGTGCGTCGATGGAATCAAGGTTGACTGCACACGTATATACAGCCTGTTTGTGAGGGAGGTCCGGTGTTATGTAGGGATCACATTGTCCCTGGTGTGTTGTCAGGTTCTGCCTACGCCGGTCTGACCTGTTTCCATCACACGATCCGTTTCGCAATCTCAGGTAGGATTTCAATACGTCTTTTCTCCTTCTTTCTAAAATCGATTTTTTTATCTTTGTCTCCTATCCCGTCATGCGGTATGCTTCGCCCTTGGCCAACATAACCCAGATCATCCGGGCGTGCTTTGCCGCCAGGGCCATCGCGGCGATATTGTACCCCCGCCGCGCTTTAACTCCCTCCGCCCAGCGACTCTTTTTATCTTTACGCCTGCCCGTTACACGCAAGGCCGCACGTGCCCCGTGGATCAAGAGACTCCTTAAATAGACATCGCCTCGCTTACTGATTCGGCCCAACCGGCTTCTCCCCCCACTCCCGTATTGGCAAGGGGTCAGACCCAACCAGATTGAGTTTGTCGAGGCTTTCGCAGAACGACAGATAAACGGACAGCGTAAACGTTAAGGAGAAATAGGCCGATGGCTCTTGATCGAATTACAATCAATCCAGCACGTATGAACGGTCAACCCTGTATACGAAACCTCAGGCTGACTGTAAGGCGGGTATTGGAAGCGTTAGCCACTTATCCAGATCGGGCACAGTTGAAACAGGAATATCC
>SBBL01000010.1 GCA_005239745.1 Candidatus Troglogloeales bacterium
GTAAGCGGGGTCCCCAACGAGCCTGATCGTTGGGGTGTAAGCGGGGTCCCCAACGAGCCTGATCGTTGGGGTGTAAGCGGGGCAACATCGGTATACTTCCAGCATCGCTGACACTTAGTTCCGGTGGCACGTCTGACTGTTACGCTTAGCCCCTCTTCTTGTCTTGGACGTAGCATCACCTGTGATACGATAAAAAAGACTGGAAGGTTGTTTTCCCGTTTATGCAAAACGGCATAACCTGTGGGCCCCGCCTCAAGCGAAACAGAGGCCTCTAAGGCAGAACCAATGACTTTATCCTTACGTGCCGCTTCTAGTGCCTGGGTCACTGTCTCTCTTATTTGCATGAGCGACCCCCAGTCCGGAGCAATCACTGGAGGTTCCTCTATGGGATAGAGCCCTGCTAGGTGCACACTAGACTCTATCCGCATTTTCTCCGGTATTGCCTGCCAAACCTCTTCCGCGGTAAACGGACAAATAGGAGCCATTAAGCGGACCAGCGTCAGCAGCACCTCGGATAATACCGACTGTGCCGCTTGTCTGGTTTCGGAATCCGGGGCGGCGGTGTAGAGGCAATCTTTGAGAATGTCGAAGTAAAAAGCAGAAAGGTCGCTTGCGCAAAAGTGGTTAAGCGCGTGCACCACCAGATGAAAGTCAAACGCGTGGTAAGCGGCCTGTGCCTTTTTATTGAGTACTCGCACGCGATGAAGCACCCATCGGTCTAGCTCGGAAAGGTTATACGGAGAAGGGAGGACGGGCGTGTAATCATGAAGGTTTCCCAGCAGGAACCGGCAGGTATTACGGATCTTTCGGTAGGCCTCGATCCATTGCCCTAAAATATCCGGAGAGAGGCGAAGATCATCACGAAAGTCCGTGGCGGCTACCCAAAGTCGTAATATTTCCGCACCGTGCGTTGCAATCACTTCCTGTGGCGCAACCACGTTGCCGGCAGACTTGGACATCTTCTTTCCGGCGCCGTCTACCGTAAATCCATGCGTCAAAACCGACCGGTAAGGGGCTTTTGCATCGGTAATCAGCGCCGCAAGCAGGGAGCTGTGGAACCAACCGCGATGCTGATCCGAACCTTCTAGGTATAAATCCGCCGGCCATGCCATTCCGGAGACGCGCTTCAAAACGGCCGCATGGCTGACACCCGACTCGAACCAGACATCTAAAATATCATTCCCCTGTTGAAAGCGGTTCCCGTGGCAAACGGGACAAGTGGTTCCTTTCGGCAGAAGCGCGTCCGCTGATTTTGAAAACCAAATGTCCGATCCCCCGTCCCTCTCCATTTGATCGGCAACGTGGTCGCTGATTTCCTTGGAAACCAAGGGGCTGTCGCAATCAAGACAGGTAAAGGCAACGATGGGCACCCCCCAGACACGCTGTCTAGAGATACACCAATCGGGCCGGTTTTCCATCATGCTAAGTATCCGATCCTTGCCCCATTCCGGAATCCAGACAACGTCGTTTTTAATGGCGGCAATCGCCCGTTCGCGCAAGCTGTTTACCTCCATCGAGATGAACCACTGCGGTGTTGACCGAAAGATCAGGGGCTGTTTACACCGCCAACAATGGGGATAAGAGTGCACCAACGGTTCATGAAAGACGAGTGTTTGGCATTCAGTCAGTTTTTGAATGATCGGGACGTTCGCCTGATGTACGACCATCCCGCGGACAAACGGTACCTTTGCAGGGACGTCGGCCGTGAATTTCCCCTGGTGGTCAACCGGGGCATAAGCGGGGAGCCGATACGCCTGTCCTACTTCATAGTCGTCCGGTCCATGGCCCGGTGCCGTGTGGACGCACCCCGTTCCCTGGTCTAAGGTAACGTGTGTACCTAAAATTACCTGAGACGTCCAGCCGTCTTCTTTTTCCGAGAGAAAAGGAGAGAAGCAAACGATCGCCTCAAGGTCGCGCCCTTTGTAAGCGCGCAAACGACGATAGGGGATGCCGAACAGTGCCATGCAAGGCTCTACCCGTGCATCGGCGATCATCCACGTCTGAGGCACCCCTTGCCACACGACCTCAACGGCCCGGTAGAGCATGTCTGGATGAAGACATATGGCCTGATTGGCAACCAATGTCCACGGGGTGGTCGTCCATATCATAAATGAAGGGCGGACCAAATTATCTTTAGTAAGCGCACTCGGTTCGCCTTGATCAACACGAAAAAGTGCATAAATGGAAGGCGACGTGTGGTTGGCATATTCTACCTCTGCTTCGGCCAAAGCGGTCTCATCGTACAGACACCAAAAGACGGGTTTTTTGCCTCGGAATAACCCGCCTGAGGCCACAATTTTGCCAAACTCACGGATGATGGCTGCTTCATAATCAGGTGTCATCGTGGCGTAGCTATGTTCCCAATCCCCCACGATGCCCAGTCGCTTAAACTCTTCTTTTTGGATGGTGATATATTTTTGTGCGTACTCCCGACAGCGTTTTCTCAGGCTAAGGCAATCTATGCTTTCGCTCTTTGCATTTAAGTCTTTGGATACCTGGTATTCGATGGGCAGGCCGTGGCAGTCCCACCCCGGAAGGTAAGGGGCGTGGAAGCCACTCA
>SBBL01000107.1 GCA_005239745.1 Candidatus Troglogloeales bacterium
CGTCGCTTACATACAGAAGGGTATGCGCGCTCCTCGCGCCTTGCAAACAGGGCGACTCGTTTGCCCTTTGTGTATACGTTATTCCTTGACAAGCCCTTATTGAACATAGCTTAATGACCTCCCGCGCTATTTCACAGGTGGGCCGGGCGGCGTATTATCCACTCGGTAAACCTCACCCTCGCGCAGATAGAACTGTTGCATCTCCTTCAGTGTAAAGGGTCTTGCACCGATCCGGTTAAAAACGCTTACCTGATGACCGCTTTCATCTACGGCACGGTCCCGGTCTAATCCTTTTGCGATAAACAGTGCCGGACCGTGGGTATGTCGCGTCGCAATCAGTTCAGGGGCCGGACGTGGACTAAAGCCAAGATACCCGGGCGTTGTCTCAGGGGAGGTCAGCTGGAGTACGCGCATGCCGTTCTTGCCATCAGCCACATAGGCAAAGAGACTGGCATTGGTAGAGGCTACCTTCACGTCATGCACATCATTGAGCTCGCCGTTTGCCGTGTATGTTTGGTCAACAAAGGGATGCTCCGGGCGCTCCACATCAACAATCACTAACCCCCGGGCTCCGGCGGCCACATAGGCATAAGTACGGGCGACATAGACGTTATGGGCGTTTGCGATCGGAACCGCTGCCGCCACTTTTGGCGCCGCCGGATCAGTGATCTCTATGACCTTAAGCCCTTCGTTATCCGTAACGAAGGCGTAACGAAACTGTACGGCTACGGAGGTCGGTTTTACCACCGAAGTCACTTTTGAAACAATCTTTGGAGCCAAGGGCCGGTTTGCGTCCACGATTGTCAGACCCCGGTCGCCAACGATATAGACATAATGACCTGCAATGGTAAGATTCGTAGCACCGGTAAGCGCGCCATCCGGATTGAAGGTCAGTGCCCGTTTTAAGAAATTATTGGTAGGATCTCCATCCGCGAGGGTATCTACATTCACCAGTATCAGCCCCTCATGGCGGTCGGTCACGAATGCATAGTGGTAGATAGGATGCCACGGCTGTTCCTGATTCTTAGGCAACATCTTACGATAGGGGGCAATCGGCATATTGGTGGGTAGCGCCACCGAAGTGGCATCTCTACTTCTTACAAATGTTTGTTGTCCAAGAGGGGAGACGGGGGCCGTTACCACGCGTTCGGAAAAGTCTTTATTGTCAACATTGGCAATATCGAAGACCTCAAACCCTCTAGGCCCTAACGCCGCATAGAGGTACTCCCCCCTCTTGACTAGGACCCGGGCCTTACCACCCCCGTGATGGCGATGCGCCTCGGTCAGCACCCGCTTTTGTTCTTGATGTTGGCGGTAATGATTCGGATAGGCAAGCTTATGCAGAAAGCTACCAAAGACCGCTTGCGGTTCTTCCCACTCCGTAACCCCTATCCCCTCGAACCCACTTTCCCCTTCAGCCACCCAAGCAAGACGTCCCATAAAGTTGACGAAATTGGTCCCTAACGTAAAAAGCTGCGCCATCCATGCATTGTTGTCATTACGTTTGGAAAGATGGCAATCGGTGCAAGTTTTGGTTTCCGTGCTGCGAACCGTATGCGGGACGTGCGTATTAAACGCCTGACTGCTATACCCCGGCGCGGAGATAGGCGGCTGCTGAATATAAAAACGTTGTCGGTTCAGATTGACTGAACTGAGTACCAATGCACTCGATGAACGCACCGGCGCAAGTTTGTTCCCTTTAACCGTGCCATTAACCCCTAACATGAAGGTATCACTTCGGATCACTTGTGGGTTGTAGGAGCTATATTGACGCGTGTCCCCTCCTTCAAAATGGTACCGCTCTGACTTTTGATTGGCCTCCTGCGGCAAGTGACAGCCGGAGCAAGAGGTGATCCAGGAGGAGTGACAGGCATAACAGGTCATCTTCTCATCCGGATGGGCCAGTCGTGCCTCATCCACATTCCCCGGCCCCCAGGTCGTACCATCCCTCTGTAAGGTTTTTGCAAGATGGGATTTTTCATTGTAACGAGGGCTCCCCGGGCTAATCGTATCAATAACCTGAACGACCTCCCATTCCAAATCCCTCTCCAACGCGGAGCGTTGGAAGAGTTTTCCCTCACGTAAGATAAACCGCTGACGCCCAAAGGAGGTCGTCCCTAATTGCATATCCGTCCCCCCCGTGGGCGCTGCGGGGCCGGACGTCTTCAGATTTGCCCGTGCTTTAACCGTTCCATGACAATCTTCACAGCCAATCTCAATGGCATTGCCGTACTCGCCATACAATGTCCCATTACCGTGATTGTCTAGGGAGAAATGGCAATCCACACAGTGCATGCCTTTGTCGAGATGAATATCCGTCAGATGAACGGCCTTCTGAAAGCGCTGCGGGTCGTTGAAGCCAACAATCTCACCCTCTTTGTTAAGCAGATTTCCCTTTCTATCCCGCTTAAAAACAGCGTTAAAGACCCATCCGTGGCCGTGATAGTCGGCAAACTGGGTCTGTTTAAGTTGGGGGTTGAGTTGGCTGACATTGGCCAAGAAGTTGCGATCAGTCCACAGTCCTCTTACGGCGGCTCCTTCCGGATTATGGTCGAGACTTTCCCGTCGTTCCGTAGCCGTCGGATACCTCTGTTCCTTCGGCCACAAAGGCGCGCCATCCGTTTCATAGTCCCACATATTGTAGCCAAAATAGGTATTGACGAAGGCATTTGGCTGATGCATGTGGCAAACCATGCACTGGCTGGAAGGGACGGCACGGGTAAAGCGGTGGCGAATAGGGTGCCCGGACTCGTCCTTGGGAATGGTCGGATCATCCGTTTGGCTCTTTCCTAAGTGACCAGACGACGCATAGAATCCTGAATGCGCTTCATCACGATCATTGGCATATACCACGTGGCACGCCGTACAACCGCTGGAGCGGTAATCTCCAGGGTGATCATTGGTGCCCAGAAATGAAAGATGCGGATCGTTAAGACGAGTCTTGTGGAGGTTGAGGATCGGTATACTAACACGCAGTCCGGTACCGAGTCCCCGGGCGCTCAGACGAATGTCGGGTTTACCGGGTTCTTCAAGGGGATTGGGGTTGCCGATTTCAGGAAACGCCGAGGGTTGAAAGAGGCCACCATCCTCAAATGCCCTGAAATTATCACCGGGTTGGGTAACCTCCCAACGGGGCAGAGGGAGCAAAAAAGGAAGGGCCCCTTTTCTCTTTTCCTCCTCCGTGGGGGGGACCATCGGTTCAATCATTTGTGGTAAGCCGTCACGCCCGTAGCTTTCCCCAAAGATAGACTGCTTTGTCGAAATAATCCCATTGGCATAGGCTGCCGCGCCCCAGAAGATGGCCGACGTTGTCATGGTGCTTTTCTTGACGGCATTGACTTGCGCTTGGTGACAGGTTCCACATATCTCCTGTGCCACACGGAGATCCCCAGGGTTAATAAACCGGATAAACTCATAAGATTCCCTGTTCAGAAGGGTATAACTTCGTTCCGGGTTGGCCGCACTGTATTTCCCGTTTGCACCGTTCCACTTTTCAGGATAACGGGGCAGGACATGGGCATTATTTTTAATCGTTTCGTATGCCGCCGAACCCTTCTTATCCCTTATGGAAATACCCCCCTGACTATTTCCTCCATGACAGTCTACACAGGCCAGCCTGACGGCAAGAGAGGCGTGCATGGGCTCAATCCCTTCATGGCAGTTCAGGCAACCCTTATCTTTTTGATCGGCCTGTACCTGAGATTGCTTCATGAGGCTTTCGGGGGCGACAAGTGACGGGCCTTCTTCTTGCCCGGACGCCTGTTTCTCTATGGCCAAAACCCAAAATAATAGGACGGCCAAGGGGATAAGCACACTGACGCCGACAAGTCCCACTCTCGATCTTTCGGCCCGTGGGTTTAACAGATGCACCTGAAACATAGTAGGCCCTTGCTGCAGTAAAGGGCACCTCTAAAAACCTACTGCGCGACCCAATTGCTGTGTTGCGCGGTGCTCGGAATCCTCATGTACACCGCGTACATTGCGGTTCCTGTGCGTAGTAGCCCTTGCACTTGAGCCGCTCGTGACGGTTTTTAGAGGTGCCCTAAAGACCCCTACTGTCCTAAAGATCGGTATCCTAAAAAGTCAACGTCAAATTAGCAAACCCTAAATACAACGTGCGACCTGATGCATAAATATCTCTGAACCCTCTGCCCGGCCTAAAGCCTGCCAGACCCGTCAGAAAAACCACGTTATTGTTCAGAAATGGCCGATAGCGTATCCCCGCGCTCACATCCCACCCAACGGCCTTGTCAATAGGCGCCTGAAACAACAGCAATTCCAACGCTTCCGTTTTATCAAACCGTAAATAGTTGGCATTCAGTATCGCTTTTACTTTGGGGGTTAGCTCAATATCTATTCCGGCATTGAACACGTGAATGCCGGGATTGACGAAGTTGGGCTGGCCTTCCTCTTTGCTGCTTCTCAGGTCTGGGAGTAAACTGTTACGATTGACTAGGGTAACCCCCGTACCCGTTAGGCGAATACCCAAGCGATTCCAAAAACTCAAGCCTCCACCGGCAAAGGCAGGGTTGTCAAAAATAGCATCAAAGCCCCGTGCTTTGTAATCCCTGGGGTCATCGTCCCCTGATGCATAGAGATAAGAAATCTTCGGGCGAAACCAATCACGGTCAACCGACAATTCCAACGCGACCATATGGGCCTCGATATCCACCTCACGGCCTGCAATAGGATTTAAGCCGTCATCCCCCTGCACGGCATAGAGTGCATGTTCTAGGTTGAGACGCCGGACATGGCCCGAACCCGTCCATCCCCAATAGGTTGCTTCCACTTCATGAGGCGTGAAGCGACCGGTTGGGTCCGGCCGCGCTGGAAAATCATTCTCATCGAAGTGAACACTCGCATCGTCCCATAGTTGATGAAGGCTGACTTGGGTGGTATACCCCTTCACCCAAAAATCCTGACGGTAAAAATTGGCAACCAAAACCCGTTGTTTTCGTGGGTCAAACGTGTTGAGGCCGCTATTCGTGTCCTTCTCACGCATATCAAAAAGGGCAAGGTTATACTGGTTGCGGTTGGACCCATAGTTACCAAACAGGCGAAGGCCGAGGTTGGTATCGGCGAAAATGAAGCCTCGAAAATCGCTGTTGAATGGCTGGAGACCTCCGCGAACGGAGATAAAATCATAATGGGGACTCAAATCGGCTAGTTTGACCTCAAGAAACAGCTCCTGCACGGTGGTGATGCCGTCCTTTCGGTCGGTCCCTTTTCGCACATCAATGTTAACGGCGCCCGTCTCCTGCGTCTTAACATTGTTGGCGTTGCGGATGAGGGTTCCCTTCACCCGCCAGTCGAACGGTTTGAAGGCCGTGTCCCCCTTGAACAGATCAACCGACAACGCAAGGTTCATATTGATGAAAAACTGGCGGTACTTACCGAAAAACGCCTGGCTACCCGACCGGCCGGCACTCACACCACTTGGCGTCGGTACGGCACGCGTCTCCACTAGGATGTCCAAAACGCCCGTCAGATTTAGGAAGATATCCGGTCCATAAATCGGGATATCCCCTTTAAGGATATTTTGGTTGTAAGGATCCCATAGGCTTCCTGTAACGTTTAGTTCATAGGGTGGCGGGACAATACGCCAGCGGTCGGTAAACGGCTTAAAATCCGCGTCCGCCGGCACTTCCAGAGGAGAATAGGGCTCAAGCTCTGTCACTAAGGGCCGGCGAGGCAGTCGCTCAGGACGCGGCTTGGCACCCAAAACACTGTGAACGCCGGAGAGTTCCAATAGCCCGACCAACACGAAAACCCATAGGTGCCGGAGGCAACCATTTTTAGATTTGCGCATCACGCTTCCGGGTTCCGTGGAAACTTGAAAAACGGTAACCGCACCCCCCGCACAAAGAGTTGATCCGCACGAATGGCATCCGGAGGCTCAAATCCCGCCGCCCCAGCGAAAGACACATAATCGTCCTGCTCCACGCCGTCACCGCTGACCCCCAATCCGCCGACTAACACACCGTCTCTATACAAAGGAATACTGCCTGGAAAAAAGACGACCCCGTTTTGATTGAGACTAGGAGACTGACTCCCCTGGGAGCATGGGTTCAGGGTGTCCCGGAGGAAAAGACCGGTAAACGGGCCAAAACTGCTCCCATCAATCCCTGGTGGGTATAGCGGCTGGCTCCCAAAGCCGATGGTTCTGTTGGTAACGGCCGTTCCCGGAGGAACCTCTAGGAGATCAAGCGCCACGCTTGGATCTGTACCACTGAAGTAAACAACGTTGCGGGATTTTGCCGCAGCAACATCAATACTGAAGATCGTGCTGTCCGTCATGCGGAACAGGCCGAGAACCGTGCCATCCAAGTCGCTTACTGCAATAGCCATACGGGTACGCAACCCGATCGGTAACCGGATGACGGCCCGCGTCCGATTAGCTGCCTCAACCGCCTGCCGTATGATGAGATCAACCGCGTCGGCGGTAAGGTTTGATCCCGCTTGAGGACCTACGAGATAACCCTCCGGTGCAGAAACGCCACTGGACGGTCCCATGATAAAGCTTCCCATTGCGTTCCCGCTTATCGTGCCCTCCGGCTGAGTGGTCTGTTTAACAAACGGGAGGCTGACCCCATCAATAAATACAACCCCCGGAGAAGCAATGGCCGGTGGAAATGCGGCCGTCCCCGTCAGAGCGGCAAACTCCGCGTGTTCCAAAGGCACACCGGCCACACCGATCCCACCCACCAGGGTACAACCCCTAAAAATGGGTATACCCCCTGGATTTACGGCATTGGGGTCGCTGTCTTGAAAATTAAGTTTGCCCGTTGTGATGCCTAGACCGCAACCGCTTCTATCGGTGCTGTTGCAAGGGCCGCCACTAACGGATTTGGCCGAAGGCACTGCTTTTCCTGGATTGAAGGTCACGTTTAGTTCACAACCACGGTTGGTATTTTCAATGCCGTAGAGGGCTGCGTTGGGGGTAAAACCAACGCCTGGAGGGAAATGGATGCCGCTGATGAAACGCACGGTACGGGATGAAAGCGGCGCCTGATTGTTGCTAAAAAACGCGCCCGTTCGGGCCAATGAAACCGCCAGATCATCGTGGGATGGATCAGCCCCGGGCTTGCGAAAGACCGCAAGAATATTGCCGCTTCGATCCACAACGGCCACCGTCATTGTTGTTGAATCGAGCGAGGCAGCGGCTTGTGACACGATATCACTGACTTCCGCGGAAGAGAGGGGGGCCCCCACTCCGTCGCAGAGTTGGGCCGATAGGTCGCTTGCAGCATGCTTCCCGCACCCTTGCCCAAAAATAACGAGCAACGTCACCAGGAGCCGCTTAAAAAACCTCGTCCCTATCATATGGGCACCTCTAAAAACCGTCACGAACGGCCGGAATGCAAGGGCTACTGCGCGCAGGAACCAGAATGTATCGTTGAATACACGGGGATTCCGAGCACAGCAGCTCGCAGCAGTCTGGCCGCGCAGTAGGTTTTCAGAGGTGCCCATATATTCCCCCAGCACGAAGATGAATGGCTGGCATTTACGGTTGTGTCTCCGTCGTCCTAAACGACGTTTTTTCTCTTTCCCCCTTTAACAAGTGGGGAATCGTAAACAAACCGTCCCCCGTGCGCTTCTCGGATGGTTCGTGGTAGAGGTGACACGTAACGCAGTCCGCTCGCGCGCGGTCCGGCCGATGGCAATTTTGGCAAACCTGGATTCCTGGTAGCAAGACGTCCGTTGTGGCCCGGCTCTTAGAAACGTTCTGATGACAGGAGACGCATTTTAACTGGTGGTGCGTTTCATGTTTGAAACGCGCGTGGGGAAACCACACAATAGGGATAGCCGTCTTCTCGACTTTAGGAAAGGGTACGTGGTTTTTATCCAATGTGTGGCATTTATTGCAAGTCACATTGTACAAAAGTCTTTCCGTTTCAATAATACCCTGAGACACCTGGGAGGGCAAGGCCGGCCGAGGTGACGAAGGGTTTCCCGGAAGCCGTCGCGCATGTTCCGGCTCCCGTCTGCCGGCATAGTGATCCGTGATCGCCATCATGAGGTAGGCACGCACCTCCTCTGGAGGTGCGTGCGGGACAAGACGGTTGGCAGCGTTTGGATCAAAGCTCAGATCGTGGCATGTTTTGCAATCCATCTGATAGGTCACCGGGGCCATACGCACACCGTCTACAGCGGCCCGATGACAGTTCTTGCAGAGCAACTGCACGGGGCCATTAGGGCCCCTGAGATCCGCCTTCAGATGTAGATAATGGTTAAATTTCATCCGGGCTAAGTCGGCAAGGTGGGCCGTTTCATCGAGGCCAACGCGTCGGGTACCTTGGGTTTTTCTCACCGAGATCTTAAACTCAGGGTGGCCGTTATTGAAACTTTGAATCTTGTTTCCAAAATGGAGCGTCCTATCTTTCGTTTGCAGGTTAGTATGGCATTGGATGCAAGACTGATCGTTTACCGAGGCCAACGAGATATCTCCCTCATGCTCGCTATGGCAAGTCGTACAGATAGGCGTGACAAGCTGGTTTTTATCATGAACCGGGCGATCGTGGCACTTCAGACAGGACTTGTCTGAAACACGCTGCCAGACCGTGTGGCATGACATGCAGTTTGTCTCAAAAAGACGATGTGGGGAAGAAAGCCCTCCCGGCATTAGGTAGCTGACCTTGCCCCCCGACCATAGTGTCACCACGGTTCCCAGGATTAAAACGGTCAAATACAACGACAGCCTCCCCTTTGTGAAGAACCTGGAGGATAGTTGGTAGAGAGAAAGGTAATCTTTTCTAGGCATCAGAGTTTCATTCCTTTGACCGAGTGGCTTTAGGGCACCTCTAAAAACCGTCACGAGCGGCCAAAATGCAAGGGCTACTGCGCACGGGAACCGGAATATATAGATAGTTGCATTGATTATGTTAAATACGTATCAAAGAATCTTTTAGTGAGTTCTGGATTCTTCTGTATTTTTCTGAGAGCTCCAATGACTAAACGCGCAAGTTGTTTCTTGTCTTGCGCTTGATGGTTTTTTAGCGTCACCTGTTTCATGTGTCGCCACACTTTTTCATCTGGATTTAAATGGGGGGAGTAAGGCGGCAAATAAAACACCTTCAATTGAGTGGATTGTTCGTTTAACTGCTTCACTTTTTTAGCCATATGGCACGGAGCTTGATCCATCACAATGCCTACCTTTCGTCTCGGGTGTTGAGCACTAATCTGATTTAAGAATTCAACCATAACGTTTGCATTTATTTTCCGTTTTTCTAAACGAAAACACATCCGTCCCGAAGGAGAAATCGCTGACATGGCCAACACCCCGCCCCGTTTGCCTGTCACTCTGACAATCGGTGTTTGACCTTTGGGTGCCCATGTTTTCCCAATAACGGGAGCGAGTGAAACTCCAGACTCATCTTCAAAGTACACCACGGCTCGACTCTTTCGAGCCCAGCGCTGAATCTTGGGCCATTCATGGTGAATCCACTTTTCTACCAGCTTGCACGCTTGCTGCGTATAACGCTTCTCAGGTTTCTGAAAGCTCAATCCTAAACGGGCCAGATACCGCCATACCGTACTGCGATCCAAATCAATATTGCGTTCTCGCTTGAATAAGATTCGAACGGTTGTCCCGGTCCAGAGGGGGGTTGAAAATCCATGCGCCGTTGCATTTTCCTTTAACGCTTCTACCAACCAGTTTAAATCAATCGAATTTAAGGTTCGAACTTTACCAACAGCTTTATGACACTTGAGTGACTCGATGCCTCCTTGCCGGTGTTTACAAAACCAACGCGAAACACTTTGATAATGAATTCCAAATATTTCGCTAATTTGTTTGACAGAATAATGATTGTCATTCCGTAATGTGAGAGCCCGCATCCGATAAGCTTCCAATACTTCTCTTGACAATTTCCGCCCATCATTAGCCATCCCCCATTCTATATTATTAACATAATCAATGCAACGATTTATAGTTTCTCAATAAACAAGCGTACCCGTTCCGACCGGGAATCCGGCATTGTAGATTTGCTGCTGAAATCGAGATAGTACCGAAGCCATTTTTTGTATTCCGAACGAAGGGAAGGAGAGATCGCTTTTTTCTGAAGAAGTGCATCTTATTTGTATAAGAGTATAGCCTGGAATAGGCAACATCGGGAGGCCCCAAATGACGACTAATATTCAAAAACGAATATTAGTCTAATTTTTATAAACATGCAACAAATTGCGTATTAGTCATATTTGCAATCTATAAAATACGGCAAGATATGTCAAGTGTTCAAAAAACCTTGACAGGAACATAAATTAACGAAGAAAGACCGCCCGTCTAATTGGCTTTTTCTACAGGCCCGTTGGGCATCAAACACGTCAACTCGGAAAGGAGAGCCGTATGAAGGTTATTAATGTAGCATGGGTAGCGGGAGTCGTAGTAATAGTCATCGCTTTGGTTGGTTGCGCAACGATCATGCATGGCACTTCACAACAGGTCGGTATTGGTAGTACGCCATCTGGCGCAAAAGTGACTGTGAGTGGGCAGTCCTTCGGAACAACACCCACGATTGCGAGTCTGAAGCGCGGTGATAACCACACTGTCAAGATTGAGTTTGATGGTTATCTGCCTTACGAGACCGTACTCACCAAAAAAGTGAGCGGTTGGGTGTGGGGGAACATCGTATTCGGTGGCCTCATTGGACTCGCGGTGGATGCAATCAGTGGTGGTCTCTACAATCTCTCACCGGAGCAGATTCAAGCAACACTCAGCAAAGAAGGAAGTACTCACTCGAAACTTCCAAACGATGCACTCTACGTTTTTGTGACCTTAGACCCCGATCCGTCATGGATAAAAATTGGCCAGATGACGAAAGCCAATTGACCAAATGGGGGAGACGGGACCCTACTATATGATTAGGGCTGTGGCCAACATGCCTTGCAAGTTTGGCATTTATATAGGGTCCAGTGATATAATCGGTCCGTGTCACAGGCAGAAAAAATCAAAGAGGAAATAGGCTGGCTGAAGCTGGTATTTGCTGGATTCCTCGCCATTGATGTCTCTTTGGTTGGCTGGCTTGCCCAGCACTACAAGGCTGCAGGCATTGTCCTTGGGACATTGGCAGTAGTGGCCATTGTTGCTGTCACTGCTGTCCTTGTTGTAGTAAATCGCTCTGCGTTCAAACGCATGGCAAAATTGGAGAACCTATAATGGTTTGGTTTGTTGTCATTGCTGTTGTAGTGTTCATTGGCGGATTGCTTGTTGTTGCCCATGATGCTACCACCATGCCCAGCAAATAACCCAACCATGCGTTCCAGCGGACTCGCTACGCTCGCTGCTGAACTTTGTCGTTGTCCCTCCGCTTCGCGGAGGGACAACGGGTCGGTGAGCGGAAACCCCCTCCAGTGACTGGCCGTCCCTCCGCTACGCTACGGGACAACCAGTCA
>SBBL01000115.1 GCA_005239745.1 Candidatus Troglogloeales bacterium
CGTCGCTTACATACAGAAGGGTATGCGCGCTCCTCGCGCCTTGCAAACAGGGCGACTCGTTTGCCCTTTGTGTATACGTTATTCCTTGACAAGCCCTTAACTTAAAGTGCCCTGGCAGCTCGAGCCTGCCCCCGCCGTACAACCAAAGCAATGACCTGCCGTCATGATGGGAGCACCACAAAGCATATCCAGTGTAGCATTAAAAACGGTAAGGGGTACCTCCATTTGCATCTGCATGCCCATCATTTGGTTAAAATCACAGTCGTACAGCCTTCCGTCCCAACCGACACTCAATGTATTGAGGCACATTAGATTTTGAAGGGTAGAGGCGTTGAAGCTTTCAATCAGTAACATTTCATAACTTTCCAACCGGCCGGACGTTCTTAGGTATCTGGCATAACGCTTTATGGGCATGTTGGTAAGGGCGTAGAGCCTGTTAAAAACGACGCCAAAATCCTGGAACAGCCTTTCTTTATAGTCTTTCTCAAGATCGGCCTGTGGAGGCGGTAAATGCGGCTCCACGGGGTTGTACATCAGGTGAAGCGACAGACCGCTATCCGGCATTCCATACCCCAGCGCGTTAAGCTCCAAAAGGGCGTCAATAGAGGCGGAAAACGTCCCCTCGCCCCGTTGCTTGTCAACGTTTTCCCGCGAATAACAAGGCAGTGAAGCAATGATTTCTACTTGATGCCCCTTCATAAACCGAGGCAAGTTTTCTATCACGGAAAACACGGTTAAATTACAGCGATCAATGACGTGTACCCCCATGCGTTTAGCCTGAGCCACCAATGTTTTAAAGTTGGGGTTCATCTCCGGCGCACCACCCGTCAGATCAAGCGTTTTAATCCCCGAGTATTCAAGAAAACGGAGCACAGCTTCTGCCGTCTTTTCGTCCATGTTCTCCTTTGTGCGGGTGGGGCCGGCTTCGACATGGCAGTGGACGCAGGACAAATTGCATAACTTGCCCAGGTTGACCTGAAGGATATCAATCTGCCCCTTTTTAAGAGGGCTTCCAGTTGCCATGCCGACTTTTTCATTAAAGAGATTCACGATCCGCAGCACCCTCGACCCACGGGAGTTAGTGGTAGGTGTGTCTTTGAAACAGGGCCTTTGGAAGCCACAACGGTAACCGATCGAAACTCTATCCCTTGCACCACTTGCCACGGCTCCTCGTCACGTTTATCAACCCTTACGTCATGGAAACCTGCCTCCTCAAACGCCCCGAGAAAGGCCTTTTCCTCAAACGCTCCTGAGAGGCAGCCGCTCCAAAGTTTCGGGTCATTTTGCATACGCTCGGGGACTGCCTGATTTGAAACAATGTCAGAGATAGCAACGTGTCCACCTGTTTTTAACACCCGAATCATTTCCTTAAAAAGGGTCTTTTTATCCTCTATCCGTACAAGATTCAGCACGCAATTAGAAATAATCGTGTCAATCGTCGCATCAGGGATCAACGGGGCTTTTTGAATGTCACGGATCACGTCTTTCATTGCGATAAAATCAGTTGCATTTTTTACGGGATTTTTTGCAAGATAGGCCTCGAGGAGATCCATATCTGTCCTTAGGTCTTGGATGTGACCATATCGAAAGGTTACATTTTGCCAGCCAATCTTCTCTGCAATGGCCGCTTTATGCCGGTTGGCTAGCGACAGCATCGCGGGATTGCCGTCAATTCCAATAACCCGTCCCTTGGGGCCTACCCTCTGGGATGCGATGAAACAAACCTTTCCCGCGCCAGACCCAAGATCCAGAACCGTCTCGCCTTCGCATAGATAAGCCGAGGGGTCACCACATCCATAGTCTTTTTCAAGTATTTCTTTAGGAATAACAGCCAACCATTTGGGATCGTAAGTAACGGGGCAACACAGTGCCGGTTCTCTCTCTTGTGCGGCCTGTGTGTACCGTTCACGGACAACTTGTTCAACGTTCATGACATCCTCCTCGGCTTTATTATTAACAGTCTCATTACAAAGACATCTTCAGAAACACTAGATTCCCGCTAAACCTGCCCCGTGGAGCCTGCCCCGTTGTGGTAAAGTTTTCTTCACTGCTTAGGGCTTGTCGAGGAATAACGTATACACAAAGGGCAAACGAGTCGCCCTGTTTGCAAGGCGCGAGGAGCGCGCATGCCCTTTTGTATGTAAGCGACGAGCAACGCAGCAAACGGGGATGAATCGGCAGCCCGACTGCATAGGCTATTCCTTGACAAGCCCTTATTCCTTGGGCCTCTCCAAAGGGATCAATCGTTCGACCGGTTCCCCTTTCATTAAATGCTTGTCAATTATTTCGTTCACATCCGAATCCGTTTTCACCGTATACCAAACCCCTTCGGGATAGACGACCACCGATGGCCCCATGGCGCATGCATCCAGGCAGCCGGCTTGATTGGCCCGCACCCGGCCTTTCAACCCCCGTTTTTGAATCGCTTCCTTAAAGGCCGCATGGATCGCTTCAGCCCCTTTTTGCGCACAACAACCCCTTGAGTCGGTGTCCGGCCGCTTATTGGTGCAGATAAACAGGTGGTATTGATATTTGTTCATCGTAGGCTTGAGCCCATAGCCGGAAACGCTTGCACTTGAGGAAATAGGACTGTTATGCTATCACAACGTTGGTTAATGATACATTCCTTGCGATGTCGCTTCGTACAAAGCTCTCGATGTTGCGCGATCAGGTTTTCCTGCGGGAGATCCTTGATGCCCTTATCCTGACATTTCGACATACCCGGGTCAAGGAGGTAACGCTTCAATACCCCCACCAAAAGCCGCAGTTGCCAAGTACCCACCGGGGCGCGCTTGGTTTGCTCAAATATGAAAACGGCCAAGAGCGTTGCGTGGGGTGCGATTTGTGTGAAGCGGCCTGCCCCTCGCACTGCATTAAGGTCGTTAGCGGAGAGGTTCAAAGAGACGGGGTGGTCGTGCGCGTTGCAACCGCCTTTGATATTGATATGACCAAATGTGTTTTTTGCGGATTCTGCGTAGAGGCCTGTCCCGTCAATGCCCTGGGCATGACCAAGCTCTACGAGTATTCGACGGCCAATAAACGAACGCTCATTTTCAACAAGGCAAAACTCTATGAAGTCGGCGAGCGATACTATTCGGATGCCAAGGCCTATCTGGTCGCCCATCATCAAGAAGACGCGGGAGAAAAAGCACAAACCTATCAGTATCGCTTCCCCTCCTACCTCTCACAAGCTGCTGCCCCTCAATCCCCTCTTCCAAAAGAGGCGCCTGACCCTGACGCTAAGCAGGTAACAGCTTAAAGCAGACGGATGCGTGTCATTGCCGGCGTTGCAAAAGGGCGCGTGCTTCAGGCCCCTAAAGGGGCGGGGATACGCCCCACCGCCGATCGTGTGAAAGAGGCCCTATTTAACATTCTGGGTTCTCTCATGCGGATGGAGGGGGCACGTTTTTTAGACCTTTACGCAGGGGTCGGCAGCATAGGCATCGAAGCCCTTAGTCGCGGGGCAGAGCTAGCGGTTTTCGTCGAAAATGAGCCACGTCATCTCCGGTTTCTTAAGAAAAACCTTACCCTTTTCCCCATGGAAAAGGCATGGGTTTACGCGGAATCCGTCCTTTTATTCCTGAGACGGACACATTCCACCCCTTATGATTGCGTCTACCTAGACCCCCCTTATCAACAATTGGAGATCAAACAGGTCTTGCCCCTGCTTTTGCGCGATGATATGATCTGCCCCGGCGGTGTGGTGGTGGTCGAGCACTTTCACAAGATGGTCGTGCCGGATGCTGCCGGTCTTTCCCTATTAAAACGGTATAAATACGGTGGAACCCTCCTCTCTGTCTACACCAGAACGACGGCTCTGTGCGGTCTATCCGGGAACATTTGACCCGATTACAAATGGGCATTTGGATATTATTGAACGGGCATTGTGCCTGTTCCACCATGTTTATGTGGCCATTGCCCCCAGCACAAAGAAAATGCCCCTCTTCAGCCTTGAAGAGCGCGTGGCGATGGCACATTCGGCAGCGTCGGGCATGAATAACCTGACCATAGAGGCCTTGGAGGGCCTGCTAGTCCATTATCTCCACAAAAATAGGGCGAGCACGGTTATCCGCGGCCTCCGCGCCATTTCCGATTTTGAACATGAGTTTCAGATGGCGCTTATGAACCGAAAATTATGGCCGCAAATCGAAACGGTCTTTTTGATGCCAAGTGAGCGGTACATTTATCTGACTTCCACGCTCATTAAAGAGGTGGCTGGATTTGGGGGTGACATCTCATGCCTTGTTCCAGAGATCGTCTCAAAAAAACTACACGAGCGATTTTCTAAATAGTCCCCGCCATTAGGTGAATTTGAGGTCCTATTGCAGTCCTTGACCCGAAACTTTTCTATTGTTGCCCACGTTGATCACGGCAAGTCCACACTTGCCGATCGCGTGATGGAACTCACCCACGCGATCACTCCCAGAGAACGCAGAGACCAACTCCTAGACAGTATGGACCTTGAACGCGAACGCGGCATCACGATCAAGGCCCATGCCGTCAGGCTTTATTACAACAGCCAAGACGGCCACCGGTATAAATTTCACCTGATTGATACACCGGGACACGTTGATTTTTCTTATGAAGTGTCTCGTAGCCTTGCAGCGTGCGAGGGGGCCATTCTGACCGTAGACGCTACACAAGGAGTGGAGGCGCAAACCATTGCCAATGCCCATCTGGCTCTCGAAAATCACTTGGAAATCATCCCAGTTATTAACAAAATTGATCTCCCTAGCGCCGATATTGAAGAGAGCAAACGGCAAATAGAGGAGATTCTTCATATTGACGCCTCACACGCCATCCCTGTCAGCGCCAAAGAAGGCCTTGGCATCAGGGACGTTTTAGAGGCGGTGGTTCAGTCGATTCCTCCGCCTTCCGGAGCGCCCGACCAGCCGCTGCGTGCGCTTGTTGTGGACTCATGGTTTGACACCTACCAAGGTGCCGTTATCTTGGTACGCATTGTTGACGGGGCAATCCGTAAAGGGGGACGTATTCTCCTGATGTCCAGTGGAAACACCTATGACGTCCTCTCACTGGGGGTCTTCAGTCCAAAGGCGACGGAGGTAGAGTCACTAGAGACGGGAGATGTGGGATACATTATCTCCGGCATGCGGGACCTGCGTGATTTGAAGATTGGGGATACGGTCACTTTGGCAAATGGCCCCGCCGTCCAGCCTATCCCCGGCTATAAAGAGGCCAAGCCCATGGTCTTCTGCGGTCTATACCCCATTGATACCGATCGTTACAGCGACCTTAAGGTCGCGCTAGAAAAGCTCCACCTCAATGACGCGTCGTTCCATTACGAGCCGGAGACCTCTATGGCACTGGGGTTCGGATTTCGCTGCGGCTTTCTGGGGCTGCTTCATATGGAGATTATCAAAGAACGTCTGGAGCGCGAGTATCAATTGTCACTGATCGGCACGGCCCCAACCGTTGTGTATCGTGTGACCACCCGTAAGGGGGCCTGTTTGTTGTTAGACAACCCCGCTAAACTTCCCCCACCCAATGAGATTGCCTCCTTTGAGGAACCCTTCATTGAGGCTACGATTATTACGAAGGCCGAGTTTCTGGGAGCCATCCTGTCTCTGTGTGCAAATTGCCGCGGTATGCAGTTAGAATTAAAATACCTGGATATGAATCGGGCGATGTTAAAATACGAGTTTCCACTCAATGAGGTGATCCTGGATTTTTACGATCGCTTGAAGTCCATCTCAAAAGGGTACGCCTCCTTTGATTATGAATGGGTGGGCTTCTTGGATGCCGATTTGGTAAAAATTGATATCCTCTTGAATGGAGAGGGTGTAGACTCGCTTTCGTTTATTGCCGACCGGGAGAAGGCGATGATACGTGGGCGCCAGTTGGTCGAGAAGATGAAGGAACTTATCCCGAAGCAGATGTTTGAGGTGGCGATTCAAGCGGCCATCGGGGGCAAGATCATTGCCAGAGAAACGGTAAGCGCCATCAAGAAGAACGTAACGGCTAAGTGTTACGGCGGTGATATTACGAGGAAGAGGAAACTGTGGGAAAAGCAAAAAGAGGGGAAAAAGAAGATGAAGCAGGTTGGTCGGGTGGAAGTTCCACAGGAAGCCTTCCTGGCCCTGCTGAAGCTGTAGGCGTCGGGCAGGTGAAAAAGTCAACCTGGCGGGAGTATGCCGATACCTTTGCGATTGCCGTTTGCCTGGCCCTGTTTACGCGAACCTTTATCGTCCAGGCCTTCAAGATTCCCTCCGGCTCCATGATCCCGACACTTCAGATCGGCGATCACATCTTGGTCAACAAGTTTATTTACGGCACCCGTATTCCGTTTACCCATAAGTCCTTTTTTCCTCTACGACTTCCAGAGCGAGGAGATATTATTGTTTTTGAGTTTCCCGGAGATGAATCCAAAGATTTTATTAAGCGCGTTGTGGGCATTCCGGGCGATACCGTTGAAGCTCGCAATCGGGTTTTGTATGTCAATAACCAAAAACAAGACGAACCCTTTGTTAATCCCATGCGGGATATACACGACGTCGAAGAACGGGATAGCTTTGGCCCTACGCTCGTGCCTGAAGGGGCTTATTTTGTAATGGGAGATAATCGCGACCACAGCCTCGATTCTCGTTTTTGGGGATTTGTAGACTTTGAGCGCATTAAAGGATCGGCTTTTCTCATTTACTGGTCGTGGGATTCAGAGACCTTTTGGATACGCCTTAATCGTATGTTCACCCTGCTAAAGTAGGCCCGTAGTCGGGGAGTTGAAAAAGAGATCACAATAAGATGGCTGTAAAAGGGCACCTCCTGTGACAACTAAAGTAACCGTGGCATCGTTTCGCCGCCGTGAATACATTAGGTTATTCCCAAAGCAACAACTATTGGTGGTTGGCGACTTTATGGTGGATGCGTATGTGCGTGGAACGGTCTCGCGCCTCTCCCCGGAGGCCCCGGTGCCTGTCGTGGAAGTACAATCGGAATCGCTACAGATGGGCGGGGCTGGCAATGTCTTGAGTAACATTCTGGGCTTGGGCGGTACCTGCATTCCCTGTGGTGTGATCGGTAACGATAGCGCCGGTGAATGGATGCGCCAGACGCTTACCACACAGGGTATTCCAGGGGATGGCATGGTGATAGAGGAGGGACGGCATACCACCCGTAAGACACGCATTATCGCCCACAGGCAACAGATGGTCCGGTATGACGAGGAAACACGAACGGCCATATCGAAAAAGACGGAGAATCGCCTATATGATGTTATTGAGGGGAAAATGCCGGGTACGAATGGACTGGTCATCTCCGATTACGCAAAAGGGGTCATTACAAATGGCCTGCTTAAGCGGATATTGCCACTGGCAAATAAAGCAGGCATACCGGTGATCGTAGACCCTAAGCTTCGGGAGATCACGTCCTATCGGGGGGCAACGCTCATTACCCCCAATCAGGCGGAGGCAGCAATGGCATCGGGGATCGTCATCTCCGATGATGCGTCTTTGCTAACAGCAGGTGCCATTTTGTTGAAGAAGATGCGGCCGGGGGCCGTGCTTATCACACGGGGAGAGAAAGGAATGGCCCTGTTTGAACCTGGCAGCACCGTGACGCATATTGTTGCAGAGGCCAGAGAGATATTCGACGTTACGGGCGCCGGAGATACGGTGGTCGCCACGCTCGCGTTGGCGCTGTGCGCGGGCATGCCAATGAGCGATGCCGCACGACTTTCCAATGTCGCGGCCGGTGTGGTCGTGGAGAAGGTGGGTACCGCTGTCATTACAAAAGACACGCTTCTTGCCCGCTTATAACCCCTAACCCGGACAAGCCGGAACCCAATTACGTCAGACCTGTTTCAACAAGCAAAACGAAATCTCGTGAAGGATGCGATTGGGTTTCTTTAGTCTCGAACCGTTTGTGTAGGTGGACCCCTTATGAGTACTACCCCCATATCACCCTACCAGCAGACAGGCGGGATGATTTACTTTGCCCGCATGCTCGACAAGATTCGGAAGCATCACCGGGGGAAACTCCGCGACGATTTTCACGCGAATCTTGGCAAAGGATTTGATGATCGCTGTGCGGGTTTCCTTCGCGTCAGCTATGAGAAGCTGCGAGAGAGGGTCTTGCAGGGTGGTTCTGACGAGGAGATCTTGCGCTGGTGCTTTGACACGGGCCGAGAACTCGACGCCAACGATATTTTGATTTGGAATGAGTTTTTGCGCAAACGCGGGTGGCAGGACGAAGTCTCGGGGACACTAGCAGAACGTAAGAGAGAGAGCGGCTTTGAAAATCGTAGCGAAATCCGGACGATGCTAGAGTACTTTGAATACGATGAAGGGAGAAAAGTCTAGCACGAGGGCCCATGTACCGTTTCCCGGCCCCCGTCACCGTGATCGTCTAGCAAAATATAAGATAGATGTGAAGTGACTAGGTATGTTAGACTCCCGCCTATGTGATATGGGGGGAAGCGCTATGTGCACAGAGTTTAAGTCCGCTGAACGGCTTTATCAGTCAAGCATCAAACGTGTTGCCGCGGGACGAGACGCGTTTGGTAGGCCGCTTACGCTTGCCGAAAAGATTTTGGTCTCGCACGTGGACCGGATGGAGTCCCAAGTGTGGGGACGCGGGTCCGCACAGCTCGCACTGCGACCCGATCGCGTTGCCATGCAAGACGCAACGGCGCAGATGGCGGTCTTACAGTTTATGCAGGCAGGCCGCGCGACCGTTGCCGTGCCCAGCACCATTCATTGTGACCACCTCATCCGCGCACAGAGCGGGGCTAAACCGGACATCGAACGCGCCATCTCAGAGAACAAAGAGGTCTACAATTTTCTTGCCTCGGCCGCGCGGAAATACGGCATCGGTTTTTGGAAACCCGGTGCCGGTATCATCCACCAGGTCGTGCTAGAAAACTACGCCTACCCGGGTGCACTTATTATCGGCACCGACTCACACACGCCAAACGGTGGAGGGTTAGGTGCCATGGCCATTGGTGTAGGCGGAGCGGATGCCGGAGAGGTCATGGCCGGGCTGCCGTGGGAGGTGCTTCACCCTAAACTCATTGGTGTCCGATTGACCGGAAGTCTAAGTGGCTGGGCCTCGGCAAAAGATGTCATCCTCTATTTATGCGGTCTGCTCACCACCAAGGGAGGCACCAACAAAATTATCGAATATTTTGGCCCTGGGGCTGAAACCATTAGCGCAACGGGGAAGGGAACCATTGCCAACATGGGGGCAGAGCTCGGGGCCACCACCTCGATCTTCCCTTATGACCGAAAAATGGCCGCCTACTTGAAAATGACCGATCGCGCCGACTTAGCTCAGCTTGCCGATGCCAATCAGGCATTGCTGGTGGCCGATCCGGAAGTTTATGCATCCCCGGAGAAGTTCTACGATCAGGTAATTACGATCAACCTTTCTGAATTGGAGCCCTATGTTGTGGGTCCGCACACACCGGATCTAGCCCGTCCCATCTCGGCAATGGCGGCTGAGGCCAAAGAAAAGGGCTATCCCTTAACGTTAAAGGCAGCGCTTATCGGTAGCTGCACCAATTCGTCCTACGAAGATATTGGTCGGTCCGCGCATATTGCTAAGCAAGGGCTGAAGGCCGGTCTAAAAGCCAAATCACAGTTTCTGGTGACACCAGGGTCTGAGCGGATTTACCACACCATGAAGCGCGATGGCTTTATGCAGGTTTTTGAAGAGATGGGGGCGACGGTGCTGGCCAATGCTTGTGGTCCCTGCATTGGTCAGTGGAAACGGGAAGATGTGGTTAAGGGCGAATCTAACTCCATTATTAGCTCGTTTAATCGGAACTTTCCGGGCCGTAACGATGGCAGTGCAGAAACCCTATCGTTCCTGGGGAGCCCGGAATTGGTCACAGCGATGGCGCTCTCCGGCGATTTGAGTTTCAACCCCCTAAAAGACACCCTAACAGCAGCGGATGGATCGCAGGTTCGTCTAGAGCCGCCGTATGCCAATGAGTTGCCGGCGAATGGTTTTGCTAAGGGCGAAGAGGGGTTGATCCTGCCACCTGCAGACGGCAGTGCCGTGGTCATTGACATTCCACCGGACAGTGAGCGGCTACAGTTGCTCGCACCCTTTCCCAAGTGGGATGGCACCGATTTTAATCAACTCCCTATATTGCTAAAAGCCAAGGGAAAGTGCACGACCGACCATATCTCTCCGGCAGGCCCGTGGCTTAAGTATCGAGGACACCTCGATAAGATCAGCGATAACATGTTTCTTGGGGCGAACAATGCCTATACGGAGTCGCCGGGACAAGCCATTGACGTTCTGAAAAATGAATCCGGGTTGACGCCGGCGCAGGTGGCGCGGCGGTACCGTGCTTCTGGGGTTAGTTCTATTGTGATTGGCGATGAAAACTACGGGGAGGGAAGCTCCAGGGAACATGCGGCGATGTCACCCAGGCATCTTGGCGTAGCGGTGGTACTGGTGAAAAGTTTCGCGCGCATCCACGAGACAAACCTGAAAAAGCAGGGCATTCTCCCCCTCACATTTGCAAATCCGGAGGACTGGGCGTTATTTGCCCAAAACGATCGGGTAAGTGTGGTCGGGTTGTCCGGGCTTGCCCCGGACCAGCCGGTGTCCGTCGTGCTTCATAAAGCGGATGGAACCAAACAGCAGGTAAGCGCTCGACACAGCCTTACGGAACAGCAAATCGCGTGGTTCAAGGCCGGCTCCGCGCTCAACGCCGTTAACAGCGCGGCATAAGGGCACCTCTAAAAACCGTCACGAGCGGCCCAAGTGCCGGGCGCACGGAGCACAGGAACCGCAATGTACAGCAGTGTACATGAGGACCCCGCGCACCGCGCAACGCAGCAGTTGGGTCGCACAGTAGGTTTTTAGAGGTGCCCATAACCTTCTCTGAGGAAGGTGTCAGGCACACGGAGCATGAAGCCCTGGCTGCCAGTGAAGCGACCGATGGCGCCTTTCGCGAACGGTTAAAAATTCTCTTCGGGTTCCCTGCCAAATGATTTTTAATAACGGGTAAATAAGGTACGGTCTCTCCACCGGAACCGCGGCCGTTCCCAGAGGTATGGCAGAGCCAAATTCGCGTCCCGCCACGAAGAAAAGGAAGACCCACCCCAGTAGGGCGGCAACACCAAATTCAAGGAACCCTGATGAGAGGAAACGGATAGGACTACCCTGGCCTTCCCTCCCTTCTAAACCGGCCAAAAGCCTCTGGACCTCCCTATCCCCAGGCTTGCGTCTACGCAGTTCTTCCAAGTATGAGATCGCTTTTTCGTTATCTCCCAGTTGTGAGGCTGCCGCACTTGCTTGAAGATAGGCCTTGGAAAGCTCAGGATCAACCCCTATCGCCATCTCAAAACTGGCTAGCGCCCCTTCCATCTGGTTTCCACTTCTCATCAGTTGCTCCCCTTGTTCCACTAGAAGCACGGCGGTAGGATCCCCTCCGTCTCCTGATGCCACCGCTTCCATTTCATTCCCATACACCGTTGGGACAAGAGAGATCACAAAAACAACAACACCGATTATCCTGGCGCATATCCGTCTCATTGTAGTACCCTCCTTTCTTAGGGTCCCCAGACGACCGTTAAAAACCCCTCCGCCATCCCGCTTTTTCAAGCGGGAGGGCCTCTCCTTCACTACCATTCAAACCACCCCTTCCCCTCCTTAAACTAAGGAGGGGATTCCTCCCCAAAACGCTCTCGCTGACTTTTGGGTAACAGTAAGCCTTTCTTCATAACCGGCGCCCCATGCCCACGACTATAGGACGTAGTTTCACATTTGTCAATCCCCTAATTTCCCGTTTGTCAACTCCCGTGAACGCTTATGGCCCATCAATCCAAAACCTTCACGATTTTTAGAAAAATGCTTTCTTTACATATCGTTATAGGGCTTCCATCACTCTAGGGCACCTCTATTTTTCAGTGTTTTCAACTCTGCCAGCCATGCCGCAGCCGATGCGTCGCTTGGCATGCGCCAGTCACCGCGGGGTGAAAGTGCCACCGGCCCTACCTTGGGGCCGTCTGGCATGGCGGAGCGCTTGAACTGTTGACTAAAAAATCGCGTCACAAAAACTTCCAACCAGCGCAATAACGTTGAACGATTGTAGCGGTCTTTGAAGGCCATCTCCGCTAGATAGATAATTTTTGCTGGGTGTTGTCCGTAGCGCACCATGTGAAAGAGAAAATAATCATGCAACTCATAAGGACCGATAATGTCTTCGGTTATTTGTTGTATTTGTTGGAATTCACCCTCTTCCCCGATCGGGATTAACTCCGGCGTGACGGGCGTCGCGCAGATGTCCCGGAGAACGGCAGCCGTCTCGCCCAAAAACTTCGTTTCAGCGCACCATTCGACAATGAAGCGTACCAGCGTTTTCGGTACGCCCACATTGACATGGTACATTGACATGTGATCTCCATTAAACGTACACCATCCCAATGCCGCTTCGGACAGATCGCTGCTTCCCACGACAAATCCGCCCAGTTTGTTCGCCAAATCCATTAGAATCTGTGTCCGCTCCCTGGCCTGGGAATTTTCATACGTGGAATCCAATACGGTTTCAGGATGCGCAATGTCACTAAAATGCATCCGAACGGCCTCACCAATAGGAATAACGCGCAGGCGCGCCCCGACGCATTGAATTAGTTTTTCCGCGTTTGTTTTTGTGCGTTGGCTTGTACCCGGGCCCGGCATCGTCACGGCAACGATGCCTTGAATATCCAATCCGAGACGATCAAAGGCATGAACGGTTACCAATAACGCCAAGGCCGAATCCAGACCACCGGAAATGCCGATCACGACCGTGCCGGTTCCCGTGTGTTTCAAGCGCCTAGCGAGCCCTGCCGACTGGATGGAAAACACTTCCGTGCACGTAGAATCGCGTTTCTGAACGTTTGAGGGTACGAACGGTGTTTGTGAATTCGGTCTTAGGGTTCCCAGCCGTTCTTGGGAAGGTACCCTTCGGGGCAACGAAACCTCTATATATTGAAACGTCCGCTTGGGCGTATCGGCTGAAAAAGAACCGTTACGGAATCTTTCATGCTGAATCCAATCAAGATCAATATCGGCATAAATAATTTGCGTTTCAAAACAAAAACGTTCAGATTCAGCCAACAGGATTCCATTTTCCGTAATCATACAATGACCGGAAAAAACCAGGTCCGTAGAGGATTCGCCGGGGCCTGATGAGGCATAGACGTAAGCCGCTAGACAGCGCGCCGATTGCAGTTTTACCAGGTCTTCGCGGTAGCCTTTTTTGCCGAGTAGCTCGTTGCTTGCAGAGAGATTAAAAATGAGCGTGGCTCCGGCAAGGGCGTAGGCCCCGCTGGGCGGCTCAACGGTCCAGAGATCTTCACAGATTTCGATGCCCAAAGTGGCGCCCGATAGATTGTTTGCGACAAAGAGTAAGTTGCTAGCAACCGGCACTGTGCTTCCACCTACAACAATCTGTGTCGGCGTAAGCTTTGCACCCGACGTAAACCAGCGCTTTTCATAAAACTCACCGGTGGTTGGCAAAAATACCTTTGGCACAATGCCCAATATCGCCCCATCACCTATCAAGGCGGCACAGTTATAAATGCGGCTATTGACGGCCAGGGGCAGACCTACAATCGCGTTCACGCCAAACTTTTGGGTGTCTGCGGCCAACGTCTGAAGTACATTCAGTGCCCTCTTGATAAGAAGCGACTGCGTGAACAAATCGGCACAGGTGTACCCCGTGAGGGATAGCTCCGGGAAGAGAATCAGAGAAGCACCGCGCACGGCCGCCGCCTGCATGGCGGCGCTCATTTGGGAGGCATTAAAATCCACATCAGCCACCCGCAACTCCGGGGCGGCTGATGCCACCCGTATAAAGTTATACAATGAAGACATGCTATTGTCCTTTGTCCCGGAGGTATCGGCGTCTCAATTAAACTAGCCCCTTCACATGGGCTGCAAGGCCATTAATATCGTATCACGGTATCTCGTGAAATACGATGTGCCGGCCGCCTGTTGAGACAATAGGGGCCGTTTACAGGCCTTTAAGCGTGTTGCTACTATGCCCGTATGTACCTGCCAGTCAGTCTAAAGAAAATAGCCGCGCTGCAATCCTACTTCAAACAACTGGGTATTTGTGAAGAGGCGATAGAGGAACAATTCGTCCACGCAGGGGGGCCGGGAGGCCAAAATGTAAATAAGGTCGCCACCTGTGTGGTGTTGACACACCGTCCTTCCGGAATATCCGTACGTTGTCAGGAAGAGCGATCTCAAGGACTCAATCGTTACCGTGCCCGTATGCGGCTTGCGGAAAAAATTGACGACTTACAACAGGGCCACAAAGCAAGGCGTCAACAGGAAATAGAAAAAGTTCGTCGCCAAAAACGCAAAAGAAGCAAACGAGCAAAGGAAAAAATGCTAGCGGATAAACGTCGAAGGTCCGTGACTAAACAGGCCAGAAAGTCCGTGACCGGTAAGAAATACATCGAAGATTTATTATAGTCCTGAAGACCGGAACGAGCTGGAGTGGTGACCTGGCGGTAACCGGACGGAATCTAAGCAGGGTGAAGAGTTTTCAACTCAAAGATACTATCGTTGACCGATACCATCGGCATAACTTCGTCCATTAACGCCAATGCCATAGCCTTGCCCCAGATCAAATCCGAGCCTATTGGCTGCTTCCCACTCTCCGTCGCCGGCGATACCCACAGCCACGCTTTGGATTGAACGCCGGTTCGCGAGAGCCACAAGCCTCTGGAGTGTTTGGAAACGACCGGGATCGAGATGGGCGCCCATCATGAGATGCCGATCAACTTTGAGGAACGCAGGTTCGAGAAACAGCAATGTCTCGAGTCCATGCCGGCTTAGCCGAACCTCGTCGAGTGCCAGCAACATGCCCTCAGAGACCAGACGCTCCGTGAGAGATCGAAAATCGGATAGTGGTCCGCCGAAACGGCGCTCGCTGAGTTCAACGCAGACCCGTCTTCCCGAGAGATCCCGAATCTCCTGGAGAACTTCCAACACCTGCGTAATGCCGGCCCCCCTGAGGGTCGTAGGGAAAAGGTTGACGTGAACCAGCCATTCGCCCTTTTCACGGATTTCTCGTGCCCCATTGCGCGCAGTGCGTAGACAGGCCATATCAATGGCTACCCCACGGTTCGCCGTCAGCGCAAGCTGTATAAAGGAGTCCGGCCGCTCGTACTCGCCGGGCGGACCATGCACAAAAAACTCGTATCCAACAACGGCATGGTCGTTCAGTCTGATGATCGGCTGTTTAACAACGTGCAGGTCCGTTCCGTCTTCAAGGCGGGTAAGAATCCGTAATAGGTCGGGTTCAGTCTTCCCGTCGGTTTCCGCCGCGGATACTTCTAACCGCGATGCGATGGCGATGTCCTTGCCAAGCGCCTTACTCTGCTTCAATGCTCTTTCAGCTCGATGGATAATCACATCGAGCGAGGTATCGTCCCCTCCCAGCGGACAACAACCTATACTACAACTGATTTCTACCATGCCTGTCGCACTCAGGACCTGCTGGGCGCGGATACCATCTTCAATCTTTTCGGCGACCACAATCGCATCGGTACTGCGAATATTGCCAAGTAGCACGAGGAATTCGTCACCGCCCACGCGAGCCACATAATCGGTGGGCCGCACGGTCTTCTCCAACACGTCGGCCACCGCAAGTAGCACACGGTCACCAATGACATGACCGTGGGTATCGTTAATTATCTTAAAGTCGTCACAGTCAATAAACAACACCGCCATGTCACTACCGGTACGACGTGCCCGCTGGACTTCGATCTCAATTTTCTCCGCAAGACCGCGCCGGTTCAGAACGCCGGTCAGCGGATCATGTTGCGAAAGATACCGTAAGTTGGCATTTGCGGCCTCGAGCTTAGCATTCAGGTGCTTTATCTGTTGAACCGTTCCCTTTCGCTCACATGCGTATAAAATAGCACGCAAAAGTAGATGCCTGGATAGTTCATCCTTGCGTAGATAATCCTGTGCGCCATGCCGCAGGGTCTCGATGGCCAGATCTTCGTCGGCGTATCCGGTCAGCACAATGGTCGCAAACGCGGACTGCCCTGCGGCCGAGAGAAAATCGAACGCGGTCTCCGGGCCCAGTTGAAAGTCAACCAACGCGCAGTCGAATGCTTCAGTGGCAACGAGATTAAGTCCTTCACGAAGGCTTGCTGCAGTGTGCAAGGTTATATCCGTTCCCTTGATCAGCCGCGCAACCGTAAGGCGATCTACCTCGTCGTCGTCAATAATGAGTACGTTCATGTTTTTTTCAGAGGCCACGTCTTTGGCCAGGTAAATCGGAAGGTTGTCCCTCGATCGTCTCCGCTTTCGATAGTGATGGTTTCCCCCGTCGCTTCAATTTGCTTCTTTACCAATGCCAGACCCACTCCCACGTCCCTGCTCTCATCCATGGGCCGGAGGGTTTGAAACAACTCAAAGACCTTGTCATGAAACTTGGCCGGGATCCCCGGACCGTCATCGGACACCGTAAACTCAATCTTCTCGTCGTTCAATTCCCTGCCGGCGATCCGAATGGTCCCTTCCTGGCGATCGTGGTGCTTGATGGCGTTGCCGATAAGATTTTGGAATATCTGAGCAAGTGCGGCTGGCGCCGTTTCGATCAGTGGAAGGGCGTCAACCTCGGCCTCTATCTGAACCTCGAATCCGGACGGAGGCATGATTAGATGGAGGGCATCATCAATGAGGGTGCGTACTGAAAGCGTCTCAATTTGTTCGTCGTGTCGTCCAATGCGCGCGTAGCCGAGCAGGCCGGCCAGCAACCGGTCCATCCGGGCAACACGATCAATGAGTAGCTCCATGTACCTAACAGACTCCCCTGTTAACTTATCCTGCAGGTCTTCGCGAAGCCAAGTAACGATGTTCTTTACCGCCAGTAGTGGCGTGCGAAGGTCGTGCGCTACCGCATATAAAAATGCCTCAAGCTCTCGGTTAGCATGTTCGATGGAGGCGGTTTGTTCCTTGACCTGTCCTTCAGCGATATGGCTACGCCGAATGGCCCCTTCTGCAACAGTCTCTGCCTCGAGATGTGTCCTGTGCTCTCGCTCCCACCGGCGCCCCAGCTTCCGGACTTCGAAGTCGTCTTCTTCCTGATGTTCAACCACGTGCAGTAGGTCCTCCACTTTTTACCTACCCTGTACCCCGGGGCTAACGGCAGCCACCGGGGTGGCTACACGGCATGGAACGGTAATTGTACAATACGGAGCCTATACACAACAAGCCCACGCCCAACCCACAACCTCTCAATCCTCCCTGTTATTGAATGAGCGTGTTTTTATCTCGGCGGTGGTGCGGATATCTTTTGGATAATGTATCGGTCGAGGTCAACGAGCGGCCCTCCGGATGAAAGACGGGTTTGTACACGCGCAACCTTTGTCATCCCGATTTTTTCAAGCACACGAATAGAAGCCACGTTATTGGGAAACGACTTGGCTTCTATGGTTTTAAGCCCCATGCCGTGAAATCCAAACCGCAAAATGCCCCGACAGGCATCCGTCATATATCCCCGACCGGTGTAGTCTTTCATTAAAATGAATCCGATCTCCCCTAAACCCTGTTCTTTGTCCCAATGAATAAACCCAATAGACCCAATAGGGATAGGCTCAGGCGCTTCCATAAGGAATATCCGCCAGTTACTGGGAAGGCCGGGCAGTTCTGCACCCAACCGGTCCCACGAAAATACCGGATCGTACGGGCCACCTTCCGATAGTAACATCAAGCGTCCCGTGGTAATGGGTGGGGGAATCCACGACATTAGGGCACCTCTAAGAACCGGCCGTGCGGCCCGCAGTCGGCGTTCCGACCGGTTGCGGCGTCGGGATGAGGCCACTTTGTCTGGCGTATGCGAAGACATCACCTGCTTCAAGGATAGTTTCAACATCCCCCAGTGGACGGAGGGCATATATTGTTCCCGCATGTGTAACGGTTTTTGACGCGACATCAATGGTAACCTCGTCGCCTGTACAAAGCTTCCCAACGAGTGAATCCGCCGCTTCAAAGGGGATGAAAAATCCACCATCTACGACATTGCGGTAGAAGATACGGGCGTAAGATTCCGCAATCACTGCCGCCACTCCGGCGATCTGCAGACAGGCAGGCGCATGTTCGCGCGACGATCCGCAGCCAAAATTCTTGCCCGCAATAATCACCTTAAAAGGAGAGCGAAACTCTCCCTCCGGGATAAATGGAACCCGTCCACCCGGCAGGCCCGCAACCGCATCCGGAACCCCGGAGAGGGCGTACTGCCCGTAGCGCTTTTTCTCCTCCGGGTCCGACAGGGAATACACCAAATGCCGCGCGGGGATAATCTGGTCGGTATCAACATTGTCCCCTAACACATAGGCCTTGCCAACGATATGTGTTTCCATCATAAAAACTCGCGCGGGTCGGCGATGGTGCCGGCGACGGCTGACGCGGCAACCGTGTAGGGAGAGGCCAAATAAACCGCCGACTGTTTTGACCCCATACGTCCGGGGAAGTTACGATTGGTGGTCGAGATACAGACCTCAGCCTTATTCAAACGGCCGAAGGTATCACTAGGTCCTCCCAGACAGGCGGCACACGATGCCCCTTCGGCGATCTTACACCCCGCTTTTTGAAAAATCGAAAGAAGGGTTTCCCCTTCGTATGTGGACCGGGAGATTTCCCTCATCACTTCCGTGGTCGCCGGAACAATATAGGTATCTACCTTCACCTCCTTACCTCTGATCACTTTTGCGGCTGCCAAAAAGTCGCTGACTTTCCCCCCCGTGCACGACCCAATGTAACAGCGATCAATGGCCGTCCCCGCTACTTCGCGTACCGACGCCCTGTTATCCGGCGAATGGGGCTTGGCAACCGTCGGCGGTATATCCGCAATTCGATAGCGCCGCTCCGTTTCATAGTGGGCATCTGGGCGGTCAAAGACAGGCTCGAACGGCTTATTCGTACGTGACCTAACAAACGCGAAGGTGGTCTCGTCAGGTGCGATCATCCCGTTTTTCCCGCCTGCTTCAATGACCATGTTGCACAGGGTCATCCGCTCCTCCATAGAAAGCGACATGACGCCGTCACCGGCAAACTCCATGGCTCGATAGGTTGCGCCATCCACCCCGATGTCACCAATGATGTGGAGGATAAGGTCTTTCGCCATTAAATAAGGGGGCATCGTCCCTTCAAAAACAAACCGTAGGGTGGAGGGGACCTTTACCCAGAGCTTCCCGATACCCATAATCAGCGCCGCGTCCGTATTTCCGATGCCGGTAGCAAACTCCCCAAACGCCCCCGCCGTACACGTGTGGGAATCGGTTCCAAAAAGCACTTCTCCCGGACGGGTATGTCCCTCTTCGGGTAAGGCGATATGGCAGACCCCTTTGTATCTGGGCGTATTGACATCATAAAAGTAGGGAAGTTGCTGCGAACCGGCAAAGGCGCGCAAGATATCAACGTTACGATGGGCATAAGCGTCGGCGGTAAAAATATAGTGATCCGGAATAATCACGACTTTTTCGGGGTCCCATACACGGGCCTCTGCCCCAAACTGTTTTTTGAAGATGTCAATGGTCCCCGGTCCACAAACATCGTGCGTCATAAGCACGTCAACGTCTACCCAAATGTTATCCCCGGGAACCACCGACGCGCGCTTGGCGTGTCTTGCCAGCACCTGCTCTGTTAATGTCATGTTAACCGTCCTCTGCCGTCATCCGTTTTTAAGTCTACCGCATTTGTCTCTACGAGTCCGCGGCCGTCTACGACTTCTCCGGTTTTGTTCCGCGACCGGCCAGTATAATGGCACCTAGCATGGCCACCAGGAGGATTAAGGAACTGATCTCAAATGGAAAGATATAATCAGAAAATAACGCCTGTCCGATGGCCTGCGTATTCCCAGTCGCCGACTGGGTAGATTCGGTAAAGTCACCCTGCTGTCCTTGAACGTGCGGGCGATTAATGGCAAAAAGCAGCAGGGCAACCAAACTTAAGCCAAGAATAATCCCTACCGGATATTGCTTATGCCAGTAAACTTTTTCTTGCTTTGGGTTAAAAAGCATCAGAACAAATAAGTAGAGCACCAAAATAGCCCCCGCATAAACAATGATTTGGACGGCTGCAATAAACTCTGCGTTGAGTAAAATATAAATCCCTGCCGTGTGTATAAAAGCAATCAGTAGCGCAAGCGCGCTATAGATCATGCTGGGAGATGCAATAGCAACAAGGGCCCCCGCTAGGATCATACTGAAAAAATAGAAAAAGAGTATCTGATCGCTCATGCCTGTTGTTCTTGTTTTGCCGTGGGGAAGCCGATGCGCTGCATTTTCTTGAAGAGGGCAAGCCGTTCATCCAAATACTTCGGACGTTTTTGACGAACCGGAAAATAGCGATCTCCTAGGGCCAGCATGGCTTCTTTATCCATAATAAGGCTTCTTTTGTTGCCGGTAGCCATCTCATATTCCGGGCTGGAGGCCAGTGCGTCTACCGGACACGCCTGCACGCAAAACCCGCAGAAGACGCATTTTGTCACATCTAAAATATATTCCTTTGCGATCCTGCGCTGAGGCATGTGCGGGTCTTCCCCGGAAACAACCGTAATACAGTGTGACGGACAAGCCGCCTCACACAAGGAACAGCCAACGCACTTTTCAGTTAGGTCATCATATCTCAGGTGGACAATGACCCCGCGATACCCCTCCGGCAGCGTCCGCTTTTGATGGGGGTATTGTTCCGTGACCGGTTTTGCAAAAAACAGGTGCTTTACCGTCACCCCCAAACCCTTCACAATCTCGGAAAAGAAAACCCACTTACTCCATTTGACGAGATTCATAGATACGTTTCCTCTTCACGGATTAAGACTTTAATAAAGGGCACCTCTAAAAACCTCTTTTACCCGTCCAGACATAAGCCAACGGAGCCCTTCAGCAACTTTGTCGTACTCGCCCACCC